>CAYFXL010000076.1:0-13629 GCA_964346945.1 uncultured Syntrophobacterales bacterium | reverse complement strand
TGAGGTCCGAATATGCCAGGGTACAGGGGATGAAAGAGGCCCTCGATAAACAGGTGTTTACCCTCCAGGGGGAAAGGAATGATCTGGAGAAGGCGAGAACCGAGTTGAAGCTCAAGAACCTCTCACTTGAAAGGGAAGCCGCCCGACTTAAGGAGGATAATGCGGAGCTGGAGAAGATTTTGCGGGCTAGGGAGGATACCCTGAGCAAGAACATCGTAAGCCTGAGGAATCAAATCTCCGACCTGGAGAAGGAAAACGAAGGTCTGCAGCAGAGGATAGATACGCTCCAGGCTGAAGCCGAGGCTTTGGAACGCCAGAGAGAAGAAGAGGTGAAAGAGATGAAAGCCACCTACGAAGACCTACTGGAGGGGATGAAATCCGAGATAGAGAAGGGCAAGATTACCATTACGCAGTTGAAGGGAAAATTGAAGGTGAACATGCTGGATGAGATTCTATTCGACTCGGGAAGGACCACCATTAAGCCCGAGGGCATTGAGGTACTGGAGCGAGTGGGGGAGATCCTGCTGAACGTCAAGGACAGGGCGATCAATGTAGAGGGCCACACGGACAATGTTCCCATTGGACCAGAACTGGCGAAGAGGTACCCTACGAACTGGGAGCTCTCGGCGGCTCGGGCGACGAATGTAGCCAGGTATTTGCAGGAAAAGACCGGCATTGATCCCACCCTACTCTCCGCCACGGGTTACGGAGAATACTACCCCGTCGCCTCAAATGAGACCGAAGAGGGGCAGGCGAAGAATCGGCGTATTGAGATAGTGCTCGTTCCGACGGAGATCATGCCCGTGTCCAGGGAATAGGAGGGACTTTAGGTAACTTTTTTCTTTTTTCCCTTGACAAACTGGATAGGAATAGATTATAAGTTCGTACTAATCAGAAATCAGTTCTTGAATGGAAGGGAAAGGCAATTTCATGGACCAGGTAGGATTGATTCTGGTCGTTGTCAGTGTGCAGCTTTTGGGCCTGCTTTTGGTCTTGGTCCTTAGAAGCTGCCCATTGCCTGGCCGGAGACGAGTTCCAGTGTAACGAGGGAAGGCAGGCCGTGGGCAGTAGAGGCGCCCACGGCCTTCTCTTTTGAAAGCCGTGGGAGAGATCCTGCGGCTTTTTATTTTCACCTTTAGAGCAGAGGAATGTTATCGTCCTACCCTCTAAGGGCGGGCAAGGCGGAGACGACCACACTTGGGAGGATGGCATTGAAAAAACGTACAGGGGCACAGATCATATTTGAGAGCTTCCTTCGCGAAGGAGTCGAAGTCATATTCGGCCTGCCGGGCGGCGCCGTCGTCCATCTCTACGATGAACTGGCAAACTATCCACAGATCAAACACATCTTGGTGCGTCACGAGCAAGGGGCTCTCCATGCTGCCGACGGCTATGCTCGGGCGACAGGTAAAACCGGGGTTTGTCTCGTTACATCGGGGCCAGGAGCAACCAATGTTGTAACTGGCGTGGTGACGGCCTTTATGGACTCCATACCCGTTGTGGTGCTCACGGGACAGGTTGCCACACATCAAATTGGGAACGATGCTTTCCAGGAGGCCGATATCATGGGCATCACCCGAACCTGTACTAAGCACAACTACCTCGTCAAAAAAACTGGCGATCTACCAAGAGTTATTCGGGAGGCATTCCATATCGCCTCAACGGGCAGACCAGGGCCAGTCCTCGTAGATCTGCCAAAAGACGTCATAACCGGAGAGGCATCGTTGGAAAACCCCGAGAAGTGTGAGATTCGAGGATATGCTCCCGTGACCACGGGCCATCCCGGCCAGATAAAGCTGGCCGTTCGGGAGATTCTGAAGGCCAAAAAGCCAGTCATCTATGCCGGAGGAGGTATCATCCACTCTGGCGCACAAGAAGAGCTTCTCGCGCTGGCGGAGGTGGCGTGCATACCGGTGACACTTACCCTCTTGGGTTTGGGAGGGTTCCCCGGGGATCACCCCCTTTTCCTCGGCATGTTGGGCATGCACGGGAGCTATGTGGCAAACTCAGCTGTCACCCAGTGTGATTTGCTGATTGCCATCGGGAGCCGTTTTGATGACCGGGTGACGGGGAAGCTCGAGACCTTTGCCCCCTCGGCGAGGATCATCCATGTGGATATCGATCCCTCGTCGATTAGCAAGAATGTAACCGTGAACGTTCCCATCGTGGGGGATGCCAAGAACATCCTTGCCCGAATGGTCAAAATTCTCAAGGAGCACGGGGACGTGTGGAAGGCTACCCGAAAACCGTGGCTGGAGGAAGTACGCCGGTACTCGGCAGAGCATCCCCTTTCCTATGAACCCTCTCGGGATGTGATCAAACCTCAGTACGTAATCCAACAAATTCATCGGCTGACAAAGGGCGAAGCCATCATTGCCACAGAGGTGGGACAACATCAGATGTGGACGGCCCAGTTCTACCGGTTCACTCACCCCCGGACCATCCTTTCCTCGGGAGGGCTGGGGACCATGGGTTACGGGTTGCCAGCGGCCATCGGCGCACAGGTGGCCTTCCCGGACCGCATCGTCTTCGACATCTCCGGGGAGGGGAGCTTTCAGATGAACGTGCAGGAACTGGCCACAGCCGTTCAGTATCACCTTCCCATCAAAGTGGCCATTCTCAACAATCATTCCCTGGGGATGGTCCGCCAATGGCAGGAACTGTTTTTTGACAAACGGTACTCGGAAACCTCTTTGGAGGTTCAACCCGATTTCGTGAGATTGGCCGAGGCATACGGGGCAGCTGGCTTTCGAGCCGACCATCCACGGGATGTCGTTCCCTGTTTGAAGAAGGCCCTCTCCATCCAGGGACCTGTGGTTATGGACTTCGTTGTGGATCCGGAGGAGAATGTTTATCCCATGGTGCCACCCGGCCATGGCATTGACCAAATGATACTGGTAAAACCCGATAAAAAGGCAAAGAAGGTAGTACCGCTCACCTTCCCCTCGTGAGGATTGAGACATGAAACATACGATCTCCATCTTGGTTGAGAACAGGCCCGGCGTTTTAGCCCGAATCGCTGCCATGTTCAGCGCTCGAGATTATAACATCGACAGCCTTTCAGTTGCGGAAACCACAGATTCGACGGTTTCCAGGATCACGTGTACAGCCGTGGGGGATGACCTGGAAATCGAACAGATCATGAAGCAGCTCAGGAAGCTGATCGATGTAATCCGGGTAGTCAACTTCACCACCTCGAATGGAGATTTCATCACCCGTGAGATGGTCCTGATAAAGGTGAACGCGCGCGCGAGAGAGAGGGCCGAGATCATGCGAACGGCAGATATCTTCAGGGCAAAGATCGTGGATGCCAGCCGTGAGAACCTGACCCTGGAGGTAACCGGTGATGAGAAAAAGATCGACGCCATCCTGGAACTCCTCATGCCCTTTGGCATCTTGGAAATCGCCCGGACGGGTCAGGTGGCCCTCTCGCGAGGAGCCAAAAGGCTTATGGATAGGCATCCCGAATCGAAGAAATCCAGGCGCTCCCGAATTTGGACGACCCGGAGTGCCGGGGAAAATCCCGGAAAAGGGATAGGCAATCGCTGGATGGGAGACCGACGGAAAGATCGTTCTTAAAACTGAAGAACAAGGCAATAGGAGGCCAGACCCATGACGCAATACGTCAAAATCTTTGATACGACCCTCAGGGATGGTGAACAATCCCCAGGGTTTAGCATGAACGTTGCTGAAAAGATTCGGGTGGCCAAAAAGTTGGAGCAGATGGGGGTCGACGTTATTGAAGGCGGATTTCCCGTGGCCTCGCAGGGGGATTTCGCGGCTGTTCAGGCCATCGCGGCGGAAATTAAGGAAGCAAGTATTGCGGGATTAGCGCGGGCAAATCTCACTGATATCGATCGGGCCTGGGAGGCCGTCCGAGAAGCGACAAGGCCGAGAATCCACACCTTTATCTCGAGTTCGGACATTCACCTGGAACATCAGCTCAAGATGTCGAGAAAGGATGTCTTGAAGCAGGCTATTAAGGCGGTAAAACGGGCTAAGAGCTACACCGACGATGTGGAGTTTTCGGCTATGGATGCCACCCGAAGTGATCGAGAGTACCTTGCCCAGATGATCGGAGAGGCAATCGATGCCGGGGCCACCACGGTCAATATTCCCGACACGGTGGGATACGCCGTTCCCCGTGAGTTCGGCGAACTCATCAGGTATCTCATGGAGAACGTTCCCAACATAGGGGAGGCGGTGGTGAGTGTGCACTGTCACAATGACCTCGGCCTGGCAGTGGCTAATTCCCTCATAGCGGTCGAGAAAGGAGCCCGGCAGGTGGAGTGTACCATCAATGGTATCGGCGAGCGAGCGGGAAACACGGCCCTTGAGGAGATCGTTATGGCCCTCAAGGTCCGCAAAGATCTGATCGGCCTCGACACTCGAATTCAAACCGAACAGATCTATCCCATGAGCCGTCTCGTTTCATCCATCACTGGCATCCGCGTCCAGCCGAACAAAGCCGTTGTGGGGGCTAACGCCTTTGCCCATGAATCCGGGATCCATCAGGATGGACTCCTGAAAAACAAGGCAACCTATGAGATCATGACTCCTGAGACTGTTGGCCTGAGCAAGAGCACGCTTGTCCTGGGGAAACATTCCGGGCGACACGCCTTTGGCGATCGGGTGAAAAGCTTGGGCTATGACCTCACCGGTGATCAGATGGAGGAGGCCTTTCAGGGTTTCAAGAACCTCTGCGACCTCAAGAAGTACGTCTACGACGAGGACATTGAGGCGATCCTCGTGGATAAGGTTATCCAAATTCCGGATAAGTATCGGCTCACCTTCCTGTCAGTCACCTGCGGAAGCGAGCTCATTCCCACCGCAACGGTACAGATGGAAGTCGATGGAGACATCATAAAGACTGCTGATCTGGGAAATGGTCCAGTGGACGCGGTCTTCAAGACCATCAAGAAGATCACGGGTGATACAAGCAACCTCGTGCGCTACGAGGTGGATGCCATTACCGGAGGCACCGATGCCCAGGGCTCTGTAAAATGCACCCTGGAGAAAGATGGGCTGACGGTTATCGGTCACGGGAGCGATACCGACATCATCGTGGCGAGCGGCAAGGCTTACATCAACGCCCTCAATAAGTTACACTATAAACGGAACTTTCTGACCACGGATGTGGATCGTTTGCCATGAGGTAGAGCAGCAAATGGCGGATAGAGGAATGGTGAGAAGGGGTTTCCTTGCAGATCCCGTGGAAGTCGAGGTCATTACCTTGATGCTTACCATCCAGGCGGAAGAGTGCAAGAACTGTCGGTTGATCTTCGAAGACACTGACATCAAGTGGAAGTTTGCCGATAGGGAGACGAACGAATACCCGGAGGATGTGAAAAAGGATGTTCCGCACCTGTCCAATTGGATCCGGCGACTTGCCCGGGACTATTGCGACCAGATCCAGATCAAGGTGATCGACGCCCTGTCGCCTCTGGGGCTCTATAAGAGCATACGGCATCAAGAAATTCCCCACCTTCATCATAGATAGATCACCGGGAGAAATATTCCGGGTGGGACAAGAAAGTCCTGGGATCGATCCTGGACCAGCATCTTTAGCTCCGAAGCGTAACGGGATGAGTTGCTCGTGGGTTTCGGGCGATTAAGGGCTTCATAAAGGGAGAGGGTAACAGGAAATAAGTGTGTCGTTGAGACCGGGGGAGCTCCGTCACAGGGCTTTTCGGATTCCCCGAACTGCCTGGTTGATCCGATGCTGGTTTTCCACGAGGGCGAAGCGAACATACTCGTCCCCGTATTCCCCGAAACCGATCCCCGGTGAGACGACGACTTTTGCCTCCTTCAGAAGGAGCTTGGCGAATTCCAGGGAGCCCATCTGGCGGAAGCGCTCGGGAATGCGACCCCATACGTACATGGTTCCCCGGGGCTTTTCGACATTCCAGCCAGCGCGCTCAAGCCCATCGACCAAAGTATCCCTCCGCTTTTGGTAAATCTCCACGATTTCATCAACACAGGCTTGGTCTTCATTCAACGCGATGATGGAGGCGATCTGGATTGGCTGAAAAATCCCGTAATCCAAGTAGCTCTTGATCCTGGCAAGGGCGCGGATTAACCGCGGATTACCGAGGGCAAAGCCCACCCGACATCCTGCCATGCTATAGCTCTTGGAGAGGGAGTAAAACTCCACACCCACTTCCTTCGCTCCCTCGGCCTGCAGGAAGCTGGGAGCCCGGTAACCGTCGAAGCACAGATCAGCATAAGCGAAGTCATGGACCACAATTATCTGGTGCTGGCGGGCGAACTCCACCACTTTTTCGAAGAATCCGAGCTCCACCACGCTCGTTGTGGGATTGTGGGGGTAGGATATGATGAGCATCTTGGGCTGGGGCCAGGTGAGCTTTGTGGCCGAGGTGAGGTCCGCGAAGAAATCACGGTCGGGTCCCACGGGCACACTCCGTAAATCTCCTCCTGCAATGATCACGGAGTAAGGGTGAATTGGATACGTGGGGTTGGGAACGAAGACCACGTCCCCCGGCTCAACGACGGCCAGGGCAAGGTGAGAGAGCCCTTCCTTTGATCCGATGGTTACGATAGCCTCCGATTCGGGATCCAACTCCACACCATAGCGGCGCCTGTACCGATCGCAGATGGACATTCGGAGTTTCGTGATTCCCCGGGAGGCTGAATATCGGTAATTCCGGGGATTGCGGCATGCCTCGATGAGCTTCTGGATGATGTGTTTGGGAGTGGGAACGTCAGGGTTACCCATCCCTAGATCTATGATGTCCTCTCCCCTTTTGCGGGCCACGTCCTTGAGTTCATTGACGACGGCGAACACATAGGGAGGGAGTCGGCCAACACGATGGAACTCCGGCGTTTTCTCTGAACCCAAGCTGCACCTCCTAAGGGGGAATTCTTCTGAATTCCATGGGAATTGAGGGTCCAATGGGCGTAAACTCATGTGGAAGGGATCATCGGGTTTTCATAAGGTATTGAAACCGTACACCTAATGCAAGACCTCCCTATTGTCAAGGGGAAATTTCCCATTCAAAACCCAGGATGGGAGATTGGTCCTCCATCCCTTTTTCAACTTCCAGAGAGTGAATGTCCCTCGCTCGGGCAAGGGCCACCCGCAAGTAATGATCTGCTCATTTGCCATGAATAATCGTTCGGGGTTATTTGATCCAACATGCACGGACGTGCTGAGAGCCCTTGAACTGGCATCCGCCTGTCTCAGCAGACAGGAGGGATTTGTGGGCGAGAAGGATACAAAAAGACAAGGGAAAATCTATCGGCTCGATTCAATGGATTAGAGGGCCTTCTTAATCATCTCCTCCATCTTCGATTTAGAAACGGCCCCAACGATCTGGTCAAAGACTTGTCCACCTTTGAATATCATGACCGTGGGAATTCCCCTGATTCCATAACGGCTGGGAGTCGAGGGGTTTTCATCCACGTTCATCTTGGCTACCTTCAACCTTCCTGCATATTCCTTGGCAAATTCCTCTATAACAGGCGCGATAACCTGGCATGGACCGCACCACGGAGCCCAAAAATCGACCATCGCGGGAAGATCCGATTTTAGAATTTCGGGTTCGAAATTCCCGTCCGTTGCGTGAAACAACCCTTCTTCAACCATCTTTAGCATCTCCTTTTCATGGTGTCTTGTTCGTGTTCAGTTTCCCCTATTCGTCGAAAACGAGCCCCGGAAACCTACCGGGAATTCTCACCTTCAGGTAAGGCCTGTGGGGTTGCAAGATGGCGCAGTTCCGGGAGAGCTACTCCGCGGGCTATGAGGGGAGGCGAACACGGACATCAATCTGGTGACCTTCGGGCTCTTGCAGATTGGACATTGGAACTCTCGGTCGCCTTCCGAAACACTTCGTATCATTTCGAAGGCGTGTCCACAGTCGCTGCATCCATATTCATATATTGGCATGGGAACCCTCCGTGAACTACTTCCCTCTTTTTTGTCGATCCTCGACATCACAGAGACTCGACAGTCAGGTCCTGATCCCGAGCTTGGGGAAAACGTAGATATTAACGAGCAACCAACCCCCAATAACTGAAAGGAGAAAAATCAATTCAAACATTAGAACTGAACCTCGGCGAACCGTATCTCCCTCTATAATATAAAAGGTAGATTGTTCTTTTTCAAGGGAAGGGGTGCGGAGTTTCCTCAGTTTCCAGGGAACACCACTGTCCATGGCCGAAATTTGGTGGAGTGGAAAGGGGTCACGTCGAAACAAACCGTTGCCCTGGTTCCCTGGAGCGAACATCAAAGAATTTAGGCTAACCATTCTTAGTGAAGCGGAACGGCCGCAAATGCATTGTCTGAGCCCTCAGGGCGAGTTATGATCAATAGGTTAGAAAAACCCATTCTAAAAAAGTCAGGAAACTCCAGAAGGGGTCGAAGAATCGCCATCGTCCGATGAATTCCGAGATCTTGTCCGTTGTCAATTGAAAGAAATCATTGACTTAGTACGACGCAAATAGTACTAAACTAAGGGTGTAAAAACGTTTCGGGAGTACAAAATGTCCGAACTGATTCGCTTTGGTATTTCCATGGATAGCCGCCTCCTCGCCCGTTTCGATGAATTGATCGCCGATAAGGGGTACTCCAACCGCTCAGAGGCCATTCGGGATCTCATTCGGGATGAATTGGTCGAGCAATCCTGGGAGAGCGGCGATGAGGAGACGGTGGGCACCATCACCCTGGTCTACACCCATGAGATGCGTGATCTCACCGAAAAGCTCATCGACTACCAGCATGAGGTTCAAGGTGCTGTGATATCGTCACTTCACGTCCATCTGGATAAGCACAATTGCCTTGAGGTATTGGTAGTGAAGGGAAAGGGACGGGAGATCAAACGGGTAGCCGACAGGTTAATCGGAACCAGAGGGGTTAAGCACGGTAAGTTTGTCGCAACCACGACGGGAAGGGAAATCTTCTGAAGACCTCTTACTAATTTGTCCTCCAATTCGGGTTCTTTAGATGGAGGAAGACTCCGGTGGTTCCTCCAGTTTTCCGCTCGCCATTCTATATGTGCACCGGGTAGTCTTGGCCAATAACCCTCTGTCTTGGGAAATGATCACGTAGGATTTAGAGGAACGATTCAGCACCCGGACGATTCTATCCGTTGTCTCTTCATCAAGGCCAGAGGTGGGTTCATCCAGGAGCAAAATCTCGGGGTTCATGGCGAGAATGGTTGCGAGGGATACGAGTCTTCTCTCGCCATCGGAGAGTTTGTAGGTCACCCTGTCCTCGAAACCGGCAAGCCCCAAGGTCTTCAACGTTTCGCTCACGATTCTTTGTGCTTCGTCATATCGTTTACCCAGGTTGAGGGGCCCGAAGGCAACATCTTCAGCCACTGTGGGGCAGAACAATTGATCGTTTGGGTCCTGAAAGAGGAGGCCGATTCTCTCTCGGGCTTCCCGGAAATCCGCCTCTGTGTTCATCCCTTTCCCGAATATCTCGATCTCCCCCTCCTTCGGTTTCAGCAGTCCAAGGATAGTATGGAAAAGGGTTGTCTTGCCGGAACCGTTTGGCCCCGTAAGCCCAACTCTATCTCCCTCCGAGAAGGTAAAGTTCAATTTTCTCAGGACATCGCGGTTAGAGTCATAGCCAAAGGTGATTTCCCGTAGCCTTATGAGAGTAGCTCTTTTCCCCACTGAAGGAAACCCAATCCCGT
Source organism: uncultured Syntrophobacterales bacterium (assembly GCA_964346945.1). Lineage (GTDB taxonomy): Bacteria > Desulfobacterota > BSN033 > WVXP01. Next base: position 3,970 of record CAYFXL010000076.1, on the reverse strand, counting down.
CAAATAGATGAGCATGATAATGCCCACAATGAAATCCCCTCTTTTCGGGCGAAAATGATCCAGCACCCAGAATTTTCCCTTAAAACCCCTGCAGAGCATGGCATCATGAACCCTTTCCGAACGTTCGTAGCTCTTGAGTATCACCATACCCAAAAGATGGGCATAAGTCCTGTACGTATGCACATCGCTTCTGGGATGAAAGCACCTGACTTTCATGGCGTTGAGGAGCCTTATATATTCGAAATAGATCACGTGGATGTAGCGAAAGGAGAAGAAGAGCAACTGGACCAACTTGTCGGGAACGTGAAGATGCCGCAGGGCGTGAGCCAGTGTGAATATGGGCGTTGTTCCGAGAAGGGCGATACCCGCAAGGACGATGGTGTTGGATTTTATGGTGATTGAAAGAGCGTATCGAATTCCTTCCGCGGTAGCATCCAGGGGGCCCAATGAGAAAAGGGTTTTTCCCGGATAGGTGAAGGGGAGGAAGATCCATAACAAGAGGATGAACCCGTTGACCAGAGCCAAGCGCGCCATAACCTTTATCAGTGGCAGGCTGGAGACGATGATGCAGCATGCTGAAAACAAGAGCGCCAGGAGAAGCACCTCCGTCCGATTCGACACGGCGACGATAGTCGAAAATAAGGTGGTGACGATCATCTTGATCCTTGGGTCAAGATCGTGCAGGGGGGAGTTGCCCGAGGAAAACTCCTCAGCTACCATGTACCGGTCCCTCCTTCTCCCTTCCCCTTTTGCTTCTAAGATACAGGATGATCCCCATGATGCCGAAGATAAAACCGATTCCCCCCAGGGCCCGGATGAATGAAATCCCTCGCTTTTTCCCTGGGAAAACACTTTTTGCGGCCACCTGAATATCGGACGGCCAAGCCTTTCCTTTCGCCCCTTCGGAGACATCCCTTGCCGGGATAACGTATTCGTCTCTGTGACCCATACCGGCGGTCAGAACGATCGTCAAATCCGTCGGTTTCGGGGGTTTGAAGGAGAATTCGCCGCTTTTATCGGTTTTCCCCTCCAGCAGTTTGTTGCCCAGCGCGTCGAATACCTCAATCCGTGAATTCTGACATCTCTTTCCATCGCTGAAATAGCTTTCCGTAAAGACCATATCCCCTTCTCCGTAAGCGAAAAGCACGACTCTGTGAGCTGATGCGGAGGAAGCGGGGACCAATATCGCCAGGATAAGAAAAATCAGAGAAGACGACGTTGTTCGAAAGAGCCGCTCTTTTGTCGACGGTCTACCTCTTGCCATGTGCGACCTCCAAGAGCTCCGGTTTGAGTTTTTTCAGGAATCCGGCCGAAAAAAGGGTTATGAGTCCCTCGATGGCCATCACGGGCAGGTGGGCGGCGACCAAAACCTTGGCTACTCCGAAAAAGGGATTCCCCGTAAAGACCAGTGAAACGGCGACCATGAGGCTTCCCAACAGTATTCCCGAGAACCCACAGGCAAAAGCAGCTCCCATTGAGATCAGGTTATTTCCCCCTCTGACCGCATAAGCGAAGAGGTAAGAACAGATGATGGCGGGAAAGGCCATATTGAAGGCATTCACGCCAAGACTCGTGATGCCGCCGAACTGAAAGAGCAGGGCCTGGAGAAAGAGGGCGATGAGTATTGCCGGAAAGGCCGGCCAGCCCAGCAATAATCCCATCAATCCATTGAGAATCAGATGGACACTGGATGGCCCAATGGGTATATGGATCAGTGAGGCTACAAAGAACGTGGATGTGAGGATTGCGACCTGGGGAATCCGATCGTAATCCAATTTCTTCAGGCCGATAGCACAACCCGCGGCAGTGAGGGCCGCACCCGTGACCAGGACGGGTGGTGATAAAACGCCCTCGGAAATGTGCATGCCCATTCCTCCTATTTCATGTCGTGCACCTGCACCCAGAGCACGGCGCCTATCTCAACGGGCTTCTCCTTGCCTCTATGTTTCATTTTTGCCTCGTCCGTGTTGAGGCCGGCGAATGCCCACCAGCCAGCTTTGGGCATGGCATAGGTAAAGACGCCGTTGACATCGGCTTTGACGATCTGAGTAATCATGGGGCCCGCTGCGATTTCTATCGTGCCATTTCTGTTGTAATACTCCACTTCCACTTTGGTGCCGGGGGCAGGTTCTCCATTTACCTTCACAATTCCCTGGAAGACATTCCCGGTCCAAAGTCCATAGGGCCTCGTTAGGGGAACGATTTCCGTTTTTAAACCAACTTCTTCATCCCAACCCCCTTCCACACCCAATGAATTGACCACTACTTTTGCATAATGAATGATATAGCAGTCTTCCGTTGGCTCCCAGTATGGCTTGGGCTCCACGTAGAATGTATGGTCGCCGGGGGTTTTGACCGTGTAATGGGCTTGCCAGCCGGAAAACTCCCTTATTCTCTTCTCCCTCAAGGTTTGTAACAAATCTGTTTTCTTCCCATGAACCATGACCCCTAATTTGGCTGGCCTTGCCATGTTCATGTAGAGGCCTTCAAAGGGATGGAAGAAAATGACGTCCAGGTGGATGATTTTCGGATCAGATTTGGACACCATATCGTCCGAGGGAATGAGCCCTTGAAAGTGAGCCCTGCCATTTGGGACGAAGAAACAGAAGGCCATGATTACCAATGAAGCGAATACAATTACCCCTTTCATCAAATGTATCAACCTTTTGTAGCACGTTATTAAAAAAAGTATATGATTCGTATTACTTTTTAAACAATCGTAACTCCTCTCTGGACGAATGTCAAGGAAATTCATATTGCCGTTATTTTCCGATTGTGTTATCTTTACCATAATTTAGAAACGGTTTAGGGCTTTTGATGAAGTTTTTCAAGACAAGAAGATTATACTTGCCCGCCATTTCCATTCTGGCGATAGTCTTCACCCTCATCGTTATGCAGGCCATATCAAGTTACCGGAATATCGACCGAGAGAGGCGTCATTTAGAGGAATTTCTGCAGAAACGTGGGGACAGCCTTCTCCATACAATTGATGCGGTGATTCAAACGGGTGAAATCAAATCGGAAAGTCTGGGCCCATTATTTCAGAAGGTCGTCGAGGAACAGGACATAGCCTACATCGGTCTCATAGATGAAAGGAAGCGTGTTATCGCTCACGCAAGTCAGATCGGCAGCAACACGATGGAGACGGGTGAGTATTTTGATTCATTTGAAGGAAAAAGATCGAAAACAAGGGTCCAGAGACTCATGGGTGGTCAGAAAGTTTACGAACTTTTACGCTTCTTCACGACGGCTGGTCAGAGAAAGGTCGCTTTTTCAAAGACTCCTGATCTTAAGGGGAGATATACGCTCATTCTGGGAATATGGATGAAGGAATACGAGAAGGCCCGGAAAGAAGATCTTCGCCATGCTCTGGTAATGGGAGGGATACTGTTGGTATTAGGTTCAGCCGCCATCTATTTTATCTTTTTGGTTCAAAGCTATTATCTGGTCGAAAAGACTCTCGATGAAATGAAGAGTTACACGCAGAATGTGGTGGAGAATATGCCCAATGGCCTGATTTCCGTCGATCCGGAGGGGAAAATCGTCTCCATAAACAGGAACGCTGCAGACCTTTTGGGATTGGGGGAGAGGCGCATCCGGGGCATATCCTTTGATCACGTTATCGATCGGGATGTCTTCAACCTGAACGAAACGCTGGAATCGGGGAGAGAGGTTATCGAGAGAGAGGTCTCATGCCGGACGAGCGGCGGAGAGTTCCTCCCCGTGAGCATCAGCGCCACCCCTTTGAGGGATGCCGATGGGAAAAATATGGGAGCAGTAGCGATACTTCGGGACATGAGGGAGATTCGAGAGCTGCAGGAGAAGGTTCGAAGATCCGAGAGGTTGGCTTCCCTGGGAAGGCTGGCTTCGGGAATAGCCCATGAGATCAGAAATCCCCTGAGCTCCATCAAGGGGTTTGCCCAATACTTCCAGGGGAAATTAAAACCTACAAGCCAAGATAGAGGTTATG
>CAYFXL010000075.1:0-13712 GCA_964346945.1 uncultured Syntrophobacterales bacterium | reverse complement strand
GCATGAGCATATATTCCAACTCAAAGGCTTCCATCAGCTCGTAATTGAACCGCCTCCCCCTGTTGGAAAGGCCAAACTCCCGATATCGATCCTTCAGGTCGCTGATCTCATTGAGAGCCTCCCTCAGCACCTTTTCATCTCGAAATACCGAACAGTAGTTCTCCATCGTTTCCTTCATCCGCTTGCGAATGGCGTGCACACGTTCCTTTCCTTTGGAGGCCAGCCGCCTCTCGACCTTCCCCTTCATTTCTTCCCCGGGACCCCGCGGAAAGGGTTCATGGGAATGAGACGGGATAAAGGAGGAGATTTCCCTCCCTGCCCTCCTGCCGAACACAATCAGGTCGAGAAGGGAGTTGCATCCCAGGCGGTTGGCGCCGTGGACGGAAACACAGGCACATTCCCCCGCCGCATAAAAACCTCGGAGGTGGGTACCCTTCCCGTCTACTAGAACTCTCCCCCAGCTGTCTGTTGGTATACCGCCCATGAGGTAATGACAGGTAGGTTGTACGGGAATGGGGCCCTCCGCTGGATCAACGCCAACGTAAATCCTCGAAAAAGACGCGATCTCCCAGAGGCGCTCCTGGATCCGCTCTCTGCCCAGATCGGTCAGGTCGAGATGAACGAAATCTTGTCCGTCGACCCCTCGCCCTTCACGAATCTCCGTCATGATCGCCCTGGAGACGATGTCCCGAGGGGCGAGATCCTTAACTGTGGGGGCGTACCGCTGCATGAAGGGCTCCCCTCTCCCATTTCGCAGGATCCCACCTTCCCCTCGAGCCGCCTCACTGACGAGAACCCCCAGGCCCGAGATGCCGGTGGGATGAAACTGAACAAACTCCATGTCCTCAAGAGGAATTCCCGATCGATATGCTATGGCGATCCCATCCCCTGTATTGGCAAACCCATTGGATGTGGTCCTAAAGATCTGGCCGTTGCCTCCCGTGGCGAAGAGGACCGCCTTGGCTTGGAATGTATGAATCTCCCCCGTTGCTAGTTGGTAGGCAATCACCCCACAGCAACTCCCCCCGTCAGTGACCAGGGAGAGGACATAGAATTCAGGGTAAAACCTCACATTTCCCCGTAGACACTGCTCATAGAGTGTATCCATCGTGACACGCCCCGTCCTATCCGCCGCATAGCAGGCCCTTCTGACGGGTGCCTTCCCGTAATCCCTCGTATGACCGCCAAATGCCCGTTGGGCGATCATGCCCGTCTCATTTCTGCTGAAGGGAACGCCCATATGCTCAAGCTCATAGATGGCCCTTGGGGCATCTTTGGCCAGAATCTCGATGGCATCTTGATCCCCCAGGTAATCTCCACCCTTGATCGTGTCGAACATATGCCACTCCCAACGATCCTCCTCCTCGTTTCCCAGGGCTGCCGTAATTCCCCCTTGCGCCGCGCCAGAGTGGGACCGTGTGGGAAGGACCTTGCTGATGATCGCGACGTCGCCGACACCCATCACCTCAATGGCTGCCCGAAGACCCGCCAAACCGGAGCCAACAATTACCACATCATGCTGAAAATGCATCTCCTATCGGCTCCTTCCTACGTCTCTTTGGCTTGATTCAAGAGTCCTCCGGCGATAAGAATACGGCGGTGTCGTTCCGAGATGATCAAACGGGTTTCTATCTCCTTACCGTTAACCGAAACGGGGATCACCTCATCTCCCCGGGCGATCCGTTCCTTGATTGCCGGTATACGGATGGTGTCTCCCTGACTGATTTTCTCATAATCGCCTGGGTTCACAAATTCCAAGGGGACGATACCGAAGTTTACCAAATTCGATTTGTGAATGCGGGCAAAACTCTTTACGATCTTCGCTTGGACCCCCAAATACCGGGGAGCTAAGGCGGCGTGCTCCCTGGAGGAGCCCTGCCCGTAGTTCTCGCCCCCTACAATGATGCCCCCACCCTTCTCCTGAGCTCGGGCGACGAAGCTCTCATCAACGACGTCGAAGACGAACTGGCTGATCGCAGGGATGTTGCTCCTTAAAGGAAGTACCCGGTTCCCCCCTGGCAAGATGAGATCCGTGCTCACTTGATCACCCACCTTCAATAAAACCTCACCGCTTATGCTGTCCTCCAGAGGCCCGAGATGGGGGAAGGGTTTGATATTGGAACCCCGAAGGATCTCGACCGATTCGGGCTCTCTCGCCGGAGGGATAATCCAGTCCTCGTTGAACACATAGACATCGGGATATTCAATCTCCGGATAGGGCCCGAGTTTTCGGGGGTCAGTGATTTTCCCGAAGAGGGCTGATGCCGCAGCAGTCTCCGGGGAGCAGAGGTAAACCGCATCGTCTTTCGTCCCGCTCCTTCCCCTAAAATTTCGGGGCATCGTACGTAAGGAAACCGTTCCGTGAGCCGGGGCTTGCCCCATTCCGATACATCCCAAACAACCGGATTGATGAATTCGAGCTCCGGCGTGAATGAGAGTGAGAAAACCACCCACCATCGCTACATTTTCCAAGGTCTGTCTGCTACCCGGATTGATCTCAAAACTGACGGTGTCGTGGGCCTTCTTCCCCTCCATTACTTTTGCCGCAATCATGAGATCCCGGTAGGACCCATTCGTGGAGGAGCCTATGATGACCTGAGCCACATCCATCCCGTCCAGCTCGGCCGCGGTTTTAACGTTATCGGGGTTATGGGGACATGCGATGAGTGGCTCGATTGAGCTGAGGTCCAATTCCGTAACCTCTTCATAGTGGGCGTCGGGATCGGCCCCCAGTTCTTTCCAATCCCCCTCTCGCCTGTTCCGCTTTAGGTAAGATCGTGTCTCATCGTCGGATGGGAAGATGGCCGCAGTCGCCCCAATATCCACACCCATGTTGGCAATGGTACCCCTCGCACTCATGTCCATGGAAGCCAGGCCCGGACCGAAGAACTCCATGATCTTGCCCAATCCTCCCTTGGCTGAATATCTCCGAAGAAGTTCCAAGATCACGTCCTTCCCCGAGACCCAGGGTTTCAGTTTGCCCGTTAATCGGATTCCCCATATTCTCGGGAAGGTAAGGTAAAGGGGCTTTCCCGCCATGGCCATGGCTACCTCCGCACCGCCAACACCGACGGCCAACATTCCCAGACAACCTCCCGTCGTGGTATGACTATCCGCCCCAACGAGTACTTTCCCAGGGATGCCAAAACGTTCGCGGTGTACATGGTGGGAAACTCCGTTCCCCGGCGGTGAAAGGTAAATCCCGTATTTGGCGGCCGAGGACTGCAAAAACCGATGGTCCTCCGCATTTCTGAAATCGGTCTGAATGATATTGTGGTCGACATAGCTCACCGAAAGCTCTGTTCGAACCCGAGGAATTCCAAGGGATTCGAATGCCAGATAGACCAAGGTGCCTGTGGCATCCTGGGTTAGGGTCTGATCCACTCGGATACCAATTTCAGAGCCCGGTTTCATCTCCCCCTCCACGAGGTGCTCTTTGATAATCTTTTCAGCCAAGGTATAGCCCATTTCTCTCCTCCACGCCTATGCCACTCCTCTCAACCCGTAAGAAAGGCCAAAGGGTTTATCGACGACCGAGATTCATCCCTACCCACTCAAGGCTGAGCATTTACTGGGCATTATGTAACAGCTGCATCATACTCTAGGTATATCTTCTCCAAAATGATGAATTCGTTTCAACCAATGGAACGGCTTTTTCCCCCGACCGTCGCGCGGATAACTGCAAATCCCTCTTTTTCGATGGTGGAGGCAACTCTCTCCTGGAGGTCCTTGCCCGGTGTCAGGGCAACCATGTAACCCCCTATTCCCCCTCCCGTGAGCTTCGCCCCGAGAGCACCCTTTTCGAGCGCGAGGTTGCACAGGTAGATCAATGTTTCATGGGAGAGTCCCATGTCTATCAGAATCTTGTGATTCTCCGACATGATCGCACCCACTTTCCCCAGATCGTTAACCTCAAGGCCCTTTTTCACTTCTAAAGCCTGGGCGTGGATGGTCTCCAGGCGAGCCGAAAAAAGCGCTGGATCCCTTTCCTTCTCCTTATTGACAAAACCATCCAAAGCTGATGTATCGGCGGTCACACCGCTGTTGCCGAGCACCACCTCTATGGGCTTTGCAATCTTCACCTTTTCGATGATTCTTTTGTCGTTTTCCAATTGGTAGAGCATAAGACCACCATAACAGGAGGCCGTATTATCGACTCCGCTCGGCGTGCCATGATAGGCAAACTCTCCCTCCCAAGCCACCTGATTGATTTCGTCGATTGAGAGGCCGAGGTTGAATTCCTCATCCAAAGCCCTTGCAAGAGACACACAACTGGCAGCACTGGCGCCAACACCGCTTCCAGCCAGAAGGGTCCCCCCGAAGGTGATCTTGATAGGGTTTCTCCTGGCGTCGATGTTCATTACTTCGAGAATCCTGTTGATGGACTTGATCTGCTGCTGTTTTTTGCTCTCCTTATAGCCCGGGATCTCAGTCCGATTGTCTTCCAGAATCCACCCTCCTCCCTCGATCCTTTCCACCGTTGCCACGGTCTCATAGGGAATTGACGAGACAATGGCCGGAACTCCGCGCAGAACAAATTGATCACCTATCAGGATGGTTTTGCCAAACCCTGTTCCCCTGCCCATGATGAACTCCTTTCTGCTCTCTCGGCTGTCTCCCACTCCAGAAAGTTGAATTCTCTATCTCTCAAGAATTTTCTCCATTTCCTCGATCAGTTTCCCTTCCTTTCCGATTGCCACCGTGGTAGCACCAGTCAGGCTGTGGCACGCGTCTGAGAATCCTCCGAGCTTCGTCGTTGCTTCCGGAAGTAAGACATGGAGCCCCATCGCTCTTCCTCCCCTGATCTCCCCTTCGAGATAAGGGGAAGCCCGCATGGAGATCTTCACCTCATTAAAGGCAATAGGGCCAAATCCTGGGACTTCATTGGGGAGAACCTGAAATCCAGCGATATATCTCTTGGGATCGACAAATTCCATGGTCCTCATGGCGTGACAGAAATCCCCGATCATCTTCACCCCCATGGGGGAAAATCGATTTCGCACGTGAAACCACTGGATGTGAGGCGACTTTTTCAAGGCGCCTCTCTTTAGCCTCGTGATCTCGGCATCAAACGCCCTCGTCTTTACGGATTGCAACTCCTCTACCATCCGATCCGACTTTCGCATAACCCCTTCGAGGCAGACTCTAACCCCCATCTCCGGGCCATCGCGGTAATAGCCCACTCCCCCCAATATCCCCAGATATTCTCCCAACTCATCACAACCTATCTCACCCCTGGATGATTTTAGGAAATAGCGTTCACCTTTTTCTTGCTCCCTAATCTCCATCATTCCCTGTTGAACGGCTTCCATCGCGGCCTCACGGTTTTGGCACACCAGCCGGCCGTTTACAAAAAAACCGTCTGCTACCGCTCCAAGTGCTGCAATATGAGCCATGTCGCGATTGATTGGATCCAGAGTCCTGGCAAAAAGATAACACGTTGTGGAGGCGGAGATATCCCTGTCCCCTTTCAGCCCGTAGAGGTCGGGGTCGAGATTGTAGACCCTCTGATCGCTGGAGGCTTCGGCTACATGGTGGTCGAGAATCAGCGTCAAGTTCCTTCCCCTATTGAGGTCAGAAATCATCGGAGCGATCCTGCCGGCGAAATCCGCAAAGATGAGAATCCTTCCCTCCTGTTCGTAAACCTTCTTAAGGACCGCTGGATAAGGCTTCTCCAAGCAGAAGCGACGAACGTCAAATCCCTGCCTTTCGAAAGCCCTGCTGAGTATTGCGCCCGAACTGAGCCCATCGGCATCATTGTGATGGAATATTTGAATAGCCTTTTCCGGCCATTTCTTCACTTCTCGGATGGCTCTGCCCATGGCCTCGATTAATTCGTTTTCCATTCCCGCCTCCTTACTCCTCCGTGGCCAGCTGCCTTTTCTGTCGATCTCCATTTTTGATGGACCTGACGATGGTATCCTCCAAAGTATGACCGGGAACCCAGGGGCCGCAGCCGCAGGGAGTTACCATGAGGGACCGACGGGAGGTTAGGACCCTACCTCAAGCCCATCTCCCTGAGGACGTCCTTAAGCAAATCCGGACGGTCCGTGATTATTCCATCAACCCCCGTGGTAATCAGATATTTCATCGCGTCCCGCCCGTTTGGTGTCCAAACGATGACCCTCAGACCGAGGTTGTGCGCCTCGTCAAGTCTTTTTTGGTCGATTTCCCGGTAGTGGGGAGCCCAGTACTTACCGCCCGCCACGTGAATGGCTCGCGCTACGGAGCCACCGAATTCGTCGACGTCCAAGCCGGCCGTCCACGAGGACGCGCCCGGCTTCCCGATTTGAATGGTATCAAACCGCCTAGACTGTCTCGAAAGATACACCGTCGGGACCTTGGATGCGACCCTCTGAGTGTACACGAGGGAACGCCAGTCGAAAGATAGCAACACGGTTCGGTCCAACACATCGGCCCTGCGGACGATGGTGAGCACGGCATCGGCAACCTTTTCGGGAGATGGCGTAAGTTCGGGTTCGAGGGGCGACGTCTTAATTTCGATCCAAAACCGCTCGGTTTTGCTCCCCATCTTCTTTGCCTGTGCGATAACCTCCGGTAAAGTCGGTATCCGCGCCCCATCAACCGGTTTTTGATCTGGAAAACGCCAGGCATATCCTGTACCGGGTTTCAGGCGACCCACGTCATACTCTTTTAACTTCTCCACGGTCAGGTGCCTGATGGCTGGACCCGGTTCTCTGAGCCACACGCCATCGGCCGTACGTGTGATCTCAGGTTTGAGTCTTGAATCGTGGTAGATCACAACCTCCCCATCGGCGGTGAGATGGGCATCCATTTCGACTGCATCCACACCGAGTTCGAAGGCACCTGCGAACGCCGCAAGGGTGTTCTCGGGAAAGAGACCGGCACCTCCCCGATGCCCGATGACATAAAAATCCCTCGCTGGGCCCGGCCGCTCTCGTGCAGCAACGTGGCCCGTCGTCTCGAAAGCTACACTTAACAACCACAGTACCAAGAGAACGATGGTAATCCCTGCTCGTCTTCGCATTGACCTTCCTCTCATAGCGAGTTTCTCTTTATCGGAACGTATCCGCCAGATCCGTCGGTCCCCCGATCCTTTCCCCTAGCCTTTCACCCAAGGAGAAAAATCTCCTTGGAGTTTAATTATACACCAAACGAATGAGACAACAGAAAACAAGAAAGCCATTTATTGGCCATAATGAAAACTGGCAACCTTGACAAAAACCCTCAAGAGGCAGGATGCTCATAATCACAGAGTAACATCGTTCCCGTTGATCAGTGAGTGTGCTGCCATGCTATGGTCCAAAACGCATCTCCCAAGATCCGCAGCCTCAACCTAAACCGCAGCAAGGCGAATACCGCTTTGGTGATCGAAAAGGTGGAGGCGTTCTGGCTCGCATGTAAGGGGCAGGATGTCAGCAGACGCGACCTTCATCACGCCTGGCACGCGAACGGTAAGAGGTGTTTTGTCTGTACCAAAATGCCCATGGACGAGGGTATCGGCGCCGAGTGCTTCAACCATGTCAACCTTCAGCTGAGCGAGGCCCTCGTCTTTCTCGGTCACGATGAGATGTTCGGGGCGAATCCCGAGGGTGACCTCGCGTCCCCCGTGGGCGGAAAGGCTATCATCTGGAAGCGGGAAGCTTTCACCCCCAGGAAGCTCCACCCTCTTACCCACTCCATCGAGACGCGCCGGCAGGAAGTTCATGGAGGGCGAGCCGATGAAACCGGCAACAAAAACAGTGCTCGGACGGTCATAGACTTCGAGGGGCGTGCCGATTTGTTCGACGACACCGTCGTTCATCACCACTAGACAGTCGCCGAGGGTCATAGCTTCTACCTGGTCATGCGTGACATAGATGCTGGTGATCTTCAGATCTTCGTGGAGTTTCCGGATTTCAAGCCGCATCTGGACCCGCAGTTTGGCATCGAGATTGCTCAGGGGTTCGTCGAACAGAAAGACCTTGGGCTCGCGCACAATACAGCGGCCCATGGCAACACGCTGCCGCTGTCCACCTGAAAGTTGTCTGGGCTTGCGCTCCAAAAATTCGGTCAGCTCCAAGATCTTCGCGGCATTACGGACTCTTTTCTCGATTTCTGCCTTTGGCATTCGCCGAATCTTGAGGCCATAAGCCATGTTGTTATAGACCGTCATGTGCGGGTAGAGCGCATAGTTCTGGAATACCATGGCGATGTCCCGATCCGCTGGCTCCAAACGATTCACAACCCTCCCATCGATGGCGATCTCCCCTTCCGTAATGACTTCAAGTCCGGCGATCATGCGGAGAACGGTTGACTTGCCGCAACCCGAGGGGCCCAAGATGACGACAAACTCGCCGTCGGCAATCTCACAGGTAATCCCGTGGATTACCTCTGTTTTTCCAAACTTCTTGTAAACATTTCTCAGGCTTACATCGCCCATAGGAATACCCCTATTTCTCGGTTTCCGTCATACCTCGAACAAACTGCTTTTGCATGAAGATGACAACGAGAACGGGCGGGATCATTGCCAACATGGTAGAGGCCATAATGATATGCCATTCAGCTTGCCCTTCCCCCACGTCCAGCATCCGCTTGATCCCAATCAGCACAGTGTAGTAGCTCTCATCGGTGGTGATCAGTAACGGCCAGAGGTACTGATTCCATCCGTAGATGAACAGGATCACAAAGAGGGCTGCAATCGAGGTGCGCGACATGGGCAACAGGATGTCGATGAAGAACCGAATAGGACCCCCCCCATCAATTCTCACCGCCTCGCACAGTTCATCGGGTACCGTCATGAAGAATTGGCGGAAGAGAAAAGTGGCCGTGGCCGAAGCGATCAGCGGGAACGTTAACCCCGCATAGGAATCCAAAAGCTTCAGATCGGCCGCAACTTTGTAGGTTGGCAAAATGCGCACCTCCACCGGCAACATTAAGGTGATGAAAATGAGCCAGAAGAAGAACATGCGGAAGCGAAATCTAAAGTAGACGATGGCGTAGGCGGCTATCAGGGAAATGGCAATCTTGCCGATGGTGATCCCGAGCGCCATGATAAGGCTATTCAGCATCATGGTGCCTACGGTGGCTCCCACATCCCTCGGTCCCACACTGAGGGCTCGGACGTAATTTTCCACCAAGTGCCTGCCCGGCAAAAGGGGAAAGGATGTGGTTATTTCGTCCAACGTGTGTGTCGATGCGACAAACGTGACATAAATGGGAAAGGCGAGAATCAACATGCCTGCGATGAGCACCGCGTGGGTCAAGACAGTAAGCCAGGGACGATGTTCAACCATTAATCACTCCCTCAGTAGTGCACCCTTCTCTCGATGTAACGGAATTGAATAACCGTAAGGGAAATAACAACAATCATCAGGATCACCGACTGCGCCGCGGAACCACCGAGGTCAAGGCTGAGAAAACCGTCGTGATAGACCTTGAATACCATGATGTTCGTGGCCTCATTTGGCCCACCCTCGGTGATGGCATGGATCACACCGAAGGTATCGAAGAAGGCGTAGACAATATTGACCACGATTAAAAAGAACACCGTGGGCGACAAGAGGGGAAAGACGACCGTCCAAAACCGTTTCGCCGGTGAGGCACCGTCAATGGCGGCCGCTTCGATAAAGGAGCGAGGAATTGCCTGAAGCCCGGCTAGGAAAAACAGGAAATTGTAAGCTATTTCCCGCCACGCCGCCGCAATTATCACCAGGAACAATGCCTGTCCCCCTTTCAGGGTGTGGTTCCACTCATATCCAATGGCCTTGAGATAGAAGGCGATCATCCCCACGGTTGGATTGAACAGAAAGTACCACAACACCGCAGCTACCACGGGAGCGACGGCATAAGGCCAAATGATCAACGTCTTGTACGTCATCGCACCCCGAATGACCCGATCGGCCATCACCGCCAAGAGGAGTGCCGTGGACATCGCGATGGCCGCCACCGAAAAACTGAAGATCGTCGTCACTTGAATGGAGCGGAGGTAGAGGTCATCGGTAAAGATGTAAGCGAAGTTGGCCAAACCCACAAAAGTCGAAGACAGTCCAAAAGCGTCCTCCTGCAAGACGGACTGGTAGAGCGCCTGTGAGGCTGGCAAGATAAAAAAGATCAGGGTGATGATGATCTGTGGGGCAACAAGGAGATAGGGCAGAACCTTTTGTCTGAAGACAACTCGTTTTTCCAAAGGAAATCCTCGAGACTACAGTTAAGAATAGCTGGGCCCACCCATGGACATGGATGGGCCCAGTCCGAATTACTGACCGCTATTTGTTCGCCCTCTCGAACTTGCGCAGTAATTTGTTCCCAGCGGCAACCGCATCGCTCAACCCCTGCTTTGCGGTCTTCTTGCCGGCGAAGATGGCTTCCAGCGCGTCATAGTTGATGCTGCGCACTTGCACGAAGTTGCCGAATCGCAACCCCTTGGAGTTCTCGGTCGGTTTGTTCAGGGTCATCTGCTTCAACGCCGTTTCCATCCCTGGACTCTCCTCATAAAACCCCTGTCCCTTTGTCAGGTGGTAGGCATCCGTGGTGATGGGCAAATACCCCGTGAACTGATGCCAATCAGCCTGGACAGCGGGCGAGGAGAGATAGCTGAAAAACGTTGCCACTCCTCTGTATTCCTCAGGCGGATGACCAGCCATGACCCAGAGGCTTGCCCCACCAATGATAGTATTTTGGGGAGCTCCGGGCGCATCCGGCCAGTAGGGCAGCATGCTCGTACGGAACGGGAACTTGCAGGTTTTCTTAAACCCTGCGTATCCTGCCGAGGATTCGGTGTACATCGCAACTTCACCCGAGGAAAATTTGGCATTCCCCAGGTTCCGACGCCCGCCGTAAATGAAAATCTTCTCCTTCTGCCAATCAGCCAGTTGCTGAATATGCTTCACATGGAGCGGGCTATTGTACGTGAACTCGGTATCCAACCCCCCAAAGCCATTGGCTTTGGTTCCAATGGGCACATTATGCCACGCGCTGAAGTTCTCAATGTGGATCCAGGAGATCCATGCCGTTGAGAAACCAGCGGGATACCCCGCTTTAACGAGTTTCCTCGCGTACTCGGCCACCTCGGGCCAGGTCTTTGGTGGCTTGTCGGGATCGAGACCCGCCTTTTCAAAAGCTTCCACATTATAGTAGAGGACCGGTGTCGAGCTATTGAAGGGCATGGACAACATCCTGCCATCGGGGGTGGTGTAGTAGCCGGTCACGGTAGGAAGAAAGGCATTTGGATCAAAGGGGAGTCCCGATTCTCCCATCACCTCATAAACCGGTTTAATAGCCCCCTTTGCCGCCATCATGCTCGCAGTTCCCACCTCAAAGACCTGCAGGATATGGGGGGGGGTCTTTGCGCGGAACGCGGCAATGCCAGCAGTCATGGTATCGGGATAGCTTCCCTTGTATGTCGCAACCACCTGATACGTGTTCTGTAACTTGTTAAAGCCCGCAGCGATGGCGTTGACCTTTTCGCCGAGCCGACCACCCATGGCATGCCACCACTGGATCTCGGTGACAGCCTGTGCGCTGGACACGGCAATGGCGAGGATGAAAACAGCGACGAATAAGAGTAACCGAGATGGTTTCATGTGATACCCTCCTTTCTTCTTAAACAAAAAGAAATCGATTCGATTTCTAATGATGATACCCTCTTCTCATCCCTCCCTTCTTTTTGGACTGCGTGGGGTCGTACAGGTTTGCGTAAAATACATACCAGGATCGTAACCCTTTGTCAAATGAAAAGAAACTTGTTTCTCATGAATTCAACCCTCTCCGAGACAAACGCGGACCTCATACCAGGCCCATATCGGGAAGCGCCCATTTCCTTCTCCTTCCCGCCCATGTTTGCCTCGCTTAACGGCTGAAGTTATGACCCCCGAAGAAACGCGTGCCTTCCACCTGATACCCGTCTTTTTGTTTGCTCAGACTGCGCAGAAATCATCGGGAATCGTTCGGCAGAGAGAATTTCCCATGGCCCCCAAGATCGTCTTCTGTTTAAGGAACAGAAACCAATCCCATGGAATTTCATCAAAGGCCTCCGCACACAGGAATTTTGTCCTCTCAGTCCTTTCCCATGGACATGCTCAATGGAGCGCATTGCTATTTCCGGAAGAGCCAGACCCAGAATGCATTGGTTGTATGGTGAAAAATTATCCCGAGCATGCAAGGAACCACGACGATAGGCGGGAAATTCATAACCGCAATTCCCAGTACGAAGTGATTGTTCCGCGAGGAAGCGATCATCGCGAGGGTATTCCTGATGTTCTTATCCCAAAAGAGCAAACCAGCAAGGTATGCCAAGCCCCCCTGGAGCAAAAATATCGATAACGCGAGGAGGGCAAGTCTGATCAGCGTCCGGTCCCACATGAGCTCCTGTGCCGCGGCGCTTATTGAAACGCCGGCTATGATAAATACCGCGATCAAGATCACACCCTGAGTATACTTCTTCATGATGGCAGTCCCATTCCCCGACAGGGCTCTTTTCATGATTTCACTGGAAACATAGGGAACGAGAACCAATGTGGCCGTTTGAAAGAAGAGATGTGCTATCTTGATTTGAATTTCCGCACCAATTAACCATTGAAGCATGAGCGGGATATACAGAATCGAACCGAAGGTGGTAAAGAGGAAGTTACTCAGAATGAGATTGTAATCCTTATTCGGGACAAACCGGCTAATGGCTAACATCATGATGCCGCTCGGCGCAATCGCTGTCAACAGCAGTCCGATGCGATAGGCCGGATTAAGACCGTTGGAAAGCACATGATATACCACGAGCGGCATGAATAGTGCTGAGAGCGAACCCGTAACGAGTAATTCCCCCCGAAAAAATCTTTGCCACTTCAATTCCGTTTCGAGAAAATTCAGAAACAATACAAACCCGACCATCCAGGGGATACTTGGTTTATATACCTGGAGTTGGGGAAAGATGAAACCGAGAGCTATCCCGGAAAAAATGACAATATGGAACAGATATTTCAAGACGAAGCCCCTCCTGCAAGGATCGTTAAGCTATGTTAAGTATATGAAAAAAGCTTGAGAAATGCATTCAATTGATAAGAAATTCCTCCATTCATAATGGAATATGAAGGTCGAAGGCTTTCGTGCCCAATCGAGGAGAAGAAAAATGTGGGGCTCGCGTAAATGGGTTCTGGAATCGTACGATCATGAGGGAGGGATAAACACACTGTCAATGGATAAATTCCCACTGTGGTCGCATTTTTCCTATAACTCTTGAAAAATCTTTTTGGATTGGTTATTGATGTTGTCACTTCATCTGAATCAACTGGGGTATGATACAAAATCAGAGGGGGGATTGTCATGAAGTCTCGAAGAATTTTCGTCCCATTCCGAATGCCTGAAATTGGGAAAGAGGTCCTGGGCAGGTCAAAGGCGGAGATTGCCTTCCTTCATGGGCCCAGGGGTGAACTCCCAACCCTTAAAGAGGTGATGGAAGGCGTACGGAGGGCCGACGTCCTCCTTCCGAGCGCACTCCTGTCCATTCCCAAAGAGGTCTTGATGGGAAATCCAAATCTCCGGGGAATCGCGAACTTCGGGGTGGGATATAGCAATATCGATATGGTATCTGCGACGGAATTCGGTATCCCCGTGACCAACACCCCTGGAGTCCTGACCGAGACCACAGCAGACTTGGCCTGGGCCCTGCTCATGGCAACGGCGAGGAGAATCCCGCAGGCGCATAATTATACCGTCTCAGGTCAATGGAAAGGCCCTGGCGGCAAGTCCTTTATGGG
>CAYFXL010000074.1:0-13750 GCA_964346945.1 uncultured Syntrophobacterales bacterium | reverse complement strand
ATGACAGAAATGTCGTGGGGTGCAAAGCTCCAGAGGATATTTTCCTCCGTTCTGAGCCTCCCTATATTCAACCTGTTGGAATAAATATACTGAATTTTCCCCAGTTCGCCCTGCTGGATCATGTCCTTAAGCCTCATCACTGCCGGGTGATATTGCAAGATATGGCCGACCATCAAGATCTTATCCCGCTTTTGGGCAAGTTCCACCAACTCTTCCCCTTCTCTCACGGTCAAGGCTAGAGGCTTCTCCACAAAGACATCCCTATCCGCCTCCAGAGCAGCCTTCACCAACTCGTAATGAGTCCTGGCAGGGGTGGCTATGGCTACGGCCTTAATCTTCTGATCCGCAAGATTCTCTTCAAAAGACGTAGTGACCTTTATGCCACGGTATTGTTGTCTGTAACCCTGAAGAAGACCTCGATCTTCGTCACATATGGCATGCAAGACTCCCAGCTCATGCAGGTTCCTCAGGATGTTCTTGCCCCAATAGCCTACACCTGCTAATCCCACAAATGCACTCACGCCTTGCATACCTTCCCCTTGTGCACTATCCTTTAGCTCGTGTCAATCGGTTTCTCTGCCCTAACTGCCGGATTACCGTTACTGCCCACAATCCCCACAACTCCCCTTGTTTTGATGCCCCTCAGCCGGCATCCGCGGCGATGAACGAGTATTCGGGGAAAATGGGGCCAAAATACCATTTTCTTTCCATCTTTTCTGTGGCTCCACTTCTCTATCTCGGGCAAGAAGGCTGTCGTTCCTTCCGGGAATAGATGGGCATCGACCTTTCGTTCGAATCCGGCGCCTGTATAAACTGCATACCAGAACATGGCTCCGCCGCTGTCAGTTACATGGTCTTTGAACTGTGACCAACCGATATTTGTACGAGATTGACTTTTCTTCCGAGGGGAGCACAAACTCAAAGAGCCCTTTGATCATCTAGCAAATAGTTCCAACACGAAACCAGAAGCGAGATAACGGCAACTATAATCCAGCTTCAGGAAATTGTAAACAGCTTCACTTTATTCTTCCTCTTCCTTAAGTTTTCGAAAATCTTCTCCTTTTCAAGCATCGAGGTTATTAGTGCGGCGCCGGCTCTCAACCTATCTATTTCCCGGTGATCCTTTGCCCTTCTCCCAACGATGTTCTTCCCCTTCACCACCTCCTTATCGTCCACGATGGCGATTAGTTCCATCTTGGTTCCCTGAAGGGTCAAGTAGGCAACCTCCATCTTTTCACTCACCCCGTAAAAGATCACCCATTTCACCCCGTGCGATGCCATCTCTAAGAACTTCGCTCCGATCATGGCCTTGGGCCTTGAATAATGGTGAATATTATAGGAAAGAAACGTCATAGTGAGTTTGGCCGTTTCCGCAAAGCCCTTGGGTGTCAGGTAGTAGCCAATCCTCCTTGGAGGGACTTTTCTTAATTTGATCCATACTCGCCGGGCCATCCGTTTGAGACAAGCGTTGGTAACTCCCAAGGCGATCCCAAACTTATTGGATAATTCCCTCTGGGAGAGATTCGGGGTTCTCTCTAGCTCCTCCAGAAACTGGAGGTCCCGCATAGATTCAGAGGGCTTAAACAGTATGTTTCTATTGTCCAACCATATGATCTTTAAGTCTCCAATCTCAAGAAAGTCAAGGAAAAAATGTGTAAATGTTAAAAAAGGTTGAAAATCCGCAGAGACGTGGGCTTTCATAGGTGAACAATAGGGGAGGTTTCGACTATGGTAAATTCTTCTTTAACCTTCCCTTGCAGCGTTCTTGAGATTCCTTACTTGACAGAAATAGTGCTTATCCGTAGAATGCGAGAATAATGAAGAAAACGATTCATATCTACCTCTCCAAAGAGATACTCGTTCCTTTTCTTATCGGTGTGTTGCTCTTTTCGGTCGTCTTCATGATGGGGAAGACACTCTTCCTCACCGACCTTCTCGTCAACAAAGGGGTGAGCTTCTTCGACATAGGCAAGCTTCTCATCTACTTCTTCCCCTCATCCCTCTTTTTGATTATTCCCATCGCCCTCCTTTTGGGAGTGCTCGTCGCCTTTGCCAGGCTTTCCAGCGATAACGAAATCACCGCCATTAAGGCGTCTGGAATAAGCCTCTATCAATTGACCCCCTCCGTCCTTCTTTTGTCCATAGCTGCCTATTTATTAACCACCTTCCTGGTCATCTACGCCCTCCCCTCGGGCAATCAGGGCTTAAGGAATACCCTTTTCGATATCGCGAAAACGAAGGCTTACACCGCGCTGAAGGAGAGGACTTTCAATGACAGCTTTGACGGCGTGGTCATATACGTCGACAAGATCCCCCCGGGGGGGAATGCATTAGAGGGGGTCTTCATTCACATTGAGGGCTCAAAAGGAGAAGAGGCCACCAGAACTGTCTTGGCCAAGGAAGGGTTTGTCGTTACCGATCCGCATTCTCAGGAGATCGTGCTGAACTTGACCGATGTGACTGGCGATCAGGTAGTCGAAGGGTCCAAATCTTACGGAAGGATCGAATCGGAGGCATTGATTCAAAAGCTCACATTTGGGGGTGATTTCTCCAGGATTCGGAAGTTTCGCGCCAGGAGATGGGAGATGTCCATCGGTGAGCTCAAGAAGAAGATTGAGTTCAAGAAATTGCAAGGTGAGGATTATACCGAATATCTTTTGGATCTTTATATGAAATTCTCCATCCCATTTGCCTGTATCGTCTACGGCTTGATCGGCATCCCCTTGGGTATCCAACCGAGGCGGTCCGGAAAATCTTATGGATTCATTTTGGGCCTCCTCGTCGTCCTGGCTTATTACATCCTGCTCACGTCAGCGGAAATCTTGGCCAATAATGGAACACTTCCTCCGGGTCTTGCCAGTTGGACCCCCAATTTCGTGTTAATGGCTTTGGGAATCTATCTCCTCGTCAAGGTGGGAAACGAGTCCCCCGTTGGATTTCTCCAGTGGCTGATGAAAATCGTGGATACAATTACCTTGGGGTCCAAAAGGTTCTTCAAAAACGTCTGAAAAGACATACCACCCGAAAATCTACGTAGGTATTCGGAATGAAGTGGGAAGGTAAAAGGTGATGCCGTAAGGAAAGAAAAGGCATCATTTGGGGGATTGATGAAGGGACCCCCAGGTAAGGGTAAACTCGCCATATTTGTCGTTAACCCGCTCCATTGCTTCCCAAAGGGGCCCCAATTGAGATTGCCATGAAAAAAGGGGAAACTGGTTGGAAGGCCTTCCAAGGTTTGAGACCGCCAATCCCAAAAGCCTCACGGGCCTCTTATCACCAAGGGAATCCCACATTTTTACAGCAAGCCGGTAGATTTCCTTTCCGTTTTTGAGGGGATCCTGGGAGGTATGTTGCCGCGTCAGGCCAGAAAAATCCGAAAAACGAACCGTCAGGGTAACCCTTTTCCCTTGGAGATAATTCCTCCTCAACCGTCTTCCCACCTGTTCGGAGAGCCTGAGGAGAAAACCTGAGATAACCCTTGAATCAGTCGAATCCTGGGGAAACGTGACGTAATGCCCGAAGGATTTGGGATGGGGCTCCTTGCCCAGAGGAACCACGGGGGATTCATCGATTCCCAATCCCATTCTGTGAAGCCTTTCCCCCCAAACCCCTATTCTCTTCTTGAGAAGATTTGCCGGAAATCTTCCCAAATCCCCACAAGACCGAATGCCAAGGGAACGAAGAGCTGCTTCCCTTTTCGGTCCAATACCCCACATCTGGCCAACAGGGAGGTTATCCAGAAAATGGGGAACCTCCGCCGCCTCAATAACAACCAACCCGTCTGGCTTCCCCCGGGAACTGGCCAACTTGGCTATCAATTTATTGGGACCCACCCCAACCGAACAGGTCAACCCCAATTCATCGAAAATTCGTCTCTTCAAGTCCTCGGCTGCCCTTATCGGGGAGGGGAAAAACAAACGGCAATGGGTCATATCGAGAAAAGCCTCATCGATGGAGGCCACCTCAATATGGGGAGAATATTCCCTCAGAATTCCCACTATCCTGAGGAAAGCGACGGTATATCGGTGTAAATCCCCCTCTACGTACCTGAGGCCAGGACATCGCCTCATGGCTTCAAACAGGGGCATGTCGGCTTGGACTCCGAAGGCGCGGGCCTCGTACGAAGCAGAGGCTACAACGGTCCTCGGGGGGGTTCCACATACCACCACCGGTTTTCCCCTTAGCCTGGGGTTTCGCCGTTGTTCAACCGAGGCAAAGAAGGCATCCATATCGACGTGGAAGATGATCCTGCCTTTATCCTTCATCCTGAATTCCCAAAATAAAGAGGGATCCCCTCTCCCCAACTCACATGACTGTCCTGAATATTCCGATGACTTTTCCCACAATGGCTACCCTTCCCTCCTCCATTCCTATCATAATGGGTTTCATGATGGGATTCGAAGGCATCAGCCGGAGGGTATTCCCCTCTTTATAGACCCGTTTCAGGGTGGCCTCATCATCGATCAATACCACGGCAATCTCCCCGTTTTCCACCATGGACTGAGGGTAGACCAAGGCCAAGTCCCTATCCTTGATGTGGTCCCCGTTCATGCTATCCCCTTTTACCCTCAGGAAAAAGGTCTCATCCCCCCTGGCAAGAGATCGATCGAGGACAAGGGTACCCTCCAAATCCTCAAAGGCCAAGGTAGGCCCCCCCGCCCTCACTTTTCCCACAATGGGGATCAACCGGGAGGAACGGGAATTGAAAGCCCCCACCACCTCAATGGCACGGGATTTTCCGGGCCTCCTTCTGATATATCCCTTCTCCTCAAGGGCATCCAGCCTCTTCTTCGGGCTTCTGGGTCCCTTCAGTCCGAAATGGAGGGCAATTTCCCTCACCGTGGGGGGATACCCCCTCTCGCTGAGAAATTGAATCAGAAAGGACAAGATCTCCCGTTGCCGGGCTGTTAGTTTGGGTTTTTTAGTCAACATATGTTGCCTTTTTATCAGATGCTCCATGGATTGTCAAGCCCTTTTATTGAGATACTATTTCACATTTGAAATCTGGCGAAAGGAACTCTGAGCGCGAAATTATAAAGTGTTGCAGTCATGCGGTTAGGGTCCTGCACATCCCAACAAGTAGTGAAGCGAGCTTTAGACTGGTCGAGAAAATATTTTGAGCAGCGAAGACCGAGTTTTTCAGAGAGCTCTTTTGAGGATCTCTGAAAAACTTTGGAAACTTATGGGTATCCTTTGACAAACCCCCCCCAATTTTGTATATCCCTTCCATAAAGGGCTCTACGACCGGGGGCATACTTCATGAAGTACAAGGTCATCTTCCAGCCATCCGGCAGAAGGGGATATGTCGATAAGGGAAAGAGTCTCCTTCAGGCCTCCCGAGATATGGGGGTGGATATCGAATCCCTCTGTGGGGGAAGGCAAAGCTGTGGGAAATGTCGGATCAGGGTAGAAGAGGGTTTGTTCCCAAAGGATGGGATTCAGTCTGCGCCAAACAACCTCTCCCCCTTCACCCCCGAAGAGGGGAAATGTATCGAGGCGGAGGAAGCCTCCCTCGGATATCGGTTGGCCTGTGCGGCTCGACTTCAAGGGGATGCAGTGGTCTTCGTTCCCGAGGAGAGCCGAGGCGGAAAACAGGTTATCTGCAAAGCACCAAGGGATATGGGGATCGAGATCAATCCAGCGGTCAAGGTTTATGATCTCGAGCTACATCCCCCATCCCTTTCTGATCCCAGGGCCGACTTGGAAAGGGTGAAGTTGGGGCTGGAAAAGCGGCATGGCCTGCAAGGCCTGGACATTGATTATTCCACACTCATAACGTTAGGGGATAACCTCAGGGCTGCCAATTGGAAGGTAAATGTCGTCATCTGGATGGACCAAGAGATTATCGACATTAGACCGGCAAGCCTCGAATCCCTCTATGGTCTCGCCATCGATATCGGCACGACCACTGTAGCCGGCTATCTGTGTGACCTCGATAGCGGGGAAGTCCTGGCTACGGATGCTCTGATGAACCCCCAGATCTCCTTCGGGGAGGATGTCATGGCCAGAATCAGCTATACCATGAATCATCCCGGAGAAGGGCTGGATAAGATGCATGACCAGATCATCCAATGTCTCAACCGAATAGTCGCCGAAACAACCAGCCAGATCGGGGCTTCGGCAGAGGAAGTCTATGAAATGACCATCGTCGGAAATACCGCCATGCATCACTTCTTCTTGAAGATCAACCCGGAATACCTGGGAAGGGCCCCCTTTTGCCCGGCCCTTCAACGATCATTCGACCTAAAGGCTAGGGATCTGGGCCTTAAAATTCATCCCGCCGGGAACATCCACGTCCTCCCCATTGAAGCGGGTTTCGTAGGGGCCGATAATGTGGGGGTCATATTGGCCCAACAACCACATCATGCGGATGAGAAAACCCTAGTCATCGACATCGGTACCAACGGGGAACTGGTTATGGGGAATAAGGAAGTGCTCAGCTCTGCATCTTGCGCCACGGGGCCAGCATTTGAAGGGGCACACATTAAGTTCGGAATGCGTGCTGCTCCTGGAGCCATCGAGAGGGTCCGGATAAACCCCGAGGACTGCGAGATCGACTTCAAGGTGATAGGCATTGATCAGTGGAGCCACCAGTGCAAGCCCGACGAGATCGGGGCAAGGGGCATCTGTGGTTCCGGCATTATTGATGCGGTGGCGGAGATGTTTAGAGCGGGAATTGTGGATAAAAGCGGACGAATTCAGGGAACCATTTCATCAACCCGTATAAGAAAGACCAATGGGGTGTATGAATTCATCATCGCCAAGGCAAAGGAAACGGCCATTGGACGGGACATCACTATCACCTCCGAAGACATCAGGCAGGTCCAGCTGGCCAAGGGGGCCTTGTATGCAGGGGCAAAGGTGATGATGGGAACAGTGGGATTTGAAAAGATCAATCGGGTCATCCTTGCGGGCGCATTCGGAAACTATATCGATCCCGAAAAGGCAATGATCCTAGGCCTGTTTCCGGACTGTGAACTCCAGGAAATTACCGCTGTTGGCAATGCGGCTGGTGACGGTGCCCGCCTCGCCCTCCTCAACAAGGAAAAGAGGAAGGAGGCGAACGACATCGCCAGCGGGATCAGCTACATTGAATTGACCCTGTGTAAGGATTTCACGAATCAATTCGCCTTGGCTATGCATTTCCCCCATATGAAGGATCCCTTCCCCCATCTTAAGGGACTCATCCCCGAAAAGATGATCAATCTTTAAGCTCGTTTGGATTTCGCAAGGGGAGAGAGATATGAGCCATGAGCTGAGAAACTGCGAGATGGAGATGAGACAGGCCATTCAAAATATGAAATTGGACCACAAAAACTTCAGGGATGACGTTGAAAAATCCCTAGATTCCGCCGCCCAATTCCTCTCGAATCACTTGAAGGGAATCCGTTTGCTGACCCGCCGGGACCACTACGACGAAGCAATTGAAGAGCTGGAAAATACCCAATTCAAGCCGTTATGAATGGTTCTTGACGATGTATCACGCTTCTCTTTGCAATATCTAGAATCAGGAAATTCTTATCAGCGTAAAAATGGAGTCTCCTCACAGAATGTTTGATCTTATTGAAATGTTGTGCTAAATAGGCATAGAGATCAGACAGAATTGGCCAAAACCCTTGTTGCCATGTCCAACCTCATACTCAAAACTATTAAGGGGGAAAAAGACATTCACCCCATACATAAGGTCCCCTTCAAAATCGGAAGGGATCCCAATAACGATATGGTCCTGGGATCGAAAATCGTTTCCCGTGAACATGCACAGATCGTGAGGGGGAAGGAAGGCCTCACCATAGTGGATCTCGATAGTCAAAACGGAACCTGTGTCAATGGAACCCGAATTAAAGAGGCCTTATTAAGAGACGGCGATGAAATCCTCATAGGCGGAATCCTCATTCTTTACGAGGAGACCATCACCGAGAATATTCATTTCTCGGAGGGTGATTCCCCTTTAAACTCAAAGGCAACCATTATTAGGCCCCTTGAGGATTTAGCGATAACCGGTCTCCTTAAAAGGGAGGAGCAGCCCACTGACCGAAAGGATCAGTGGATTGAACACCTGGAAAAGAACAATCGGAATCTCATCACCCTTTACCAGTTGAGCGAAAAACTGATCTCCTCAGTCTCCTTGAGGGAGCTCTTGGATACGATCATTGAACTCATCTTCAAATCCATTGATGCAGATCGGGGCTTCTTAATGCTGTTCGATGAGGGGAGGAACCTGATCCCTAAGACCATCAAATATAGGGATTCGGCTTCAGGGGGCGATGGAAAAATCACCATCAGCCGAACCATCGTCAATAGGGTCATACAGGATAGGGTTGCCATTCTGACCTCCGATGCCATGGTGGATCCCAGATTTAGTCAGGGAGAAAGCATATACCTTCATGGGATTCGATCGGCCATGTGTGTCCCCCTTTGGAGGGAGAAGGATATCATCGGCATCATACACCTCGACAGCTTTAGGCGGACAAACCAATTCACGGAGAATGACCTGGAGCTCCTCATGGCTATTGCGAACCACGCCGCCATCGGCATTGAACAGGCAAGGCTGAATGAGAGAATCCTCAGCGAAATGCGGATCAGGAGCAATCTCGAGCGCTTCCACTCGCCCGATGTGGTCAACACGATCATGGAGGAAAGCGCCGAGAAGGGGACGTTGTCCCTGAAGGTCGAGGAGAAAGCGGCCACGGTCCTCTTCATCGACATTCAGAATTTTACCTTCTTAGCAGAAAGGCTGAGTGCTCCGGACGTGGCCTCACTTCTGAACGAGTACTTCAGCATCATGACCGATATTGTATTCGAATACGACGGAACGCTGGATAAATATATGGGAGATGCCATTATGGCCACCTTCGGTGCCCCTTATTCCTATGGAAATGACGCGGAAAAGGCGGTTCTGGCGGCATTAAAAATGCGGCGCGAATTGAAAAGGTTAATGAGCCGGAAGGAGGAAAAGAACCGATTCGATGTTCGTATAGGGATAAATAGCGGTAACGTAGTGGCCGGCTATATCGGATCCATGAAAAGACTGCAATATACGGTCCTGGGAGACGTGGTCAATATCGCCTCCTATTTGGAATCGATAGCCGGACCCAACGAAATCCTGATTGGGGAAGAGACCTATCGGCAAGCCAAGAAGCTATTCCCAGTGGAAGAAGCGGGCAAAACAAGGGTGAAAAACGGAATGAGAGAAGTCCGCTATTACCGGGTAGTGGGGGAAAACGCAAGGGGATTTCTGTGACCATGGGATCGTTCAAAAGCATTCTGCCGCTCATTCCGCTGATTCTATTCCTTTCCTCATCAATCTCCCTTGGGCAAATCAAAGGGAATCCAGGGGAAGAATGCATAAAGAACCTCTTCTTCAATCCGAAGGTCGACTCGGACGAGATCAAGAAGGTGGTGGTAATTCCCCTCAACTCGGAGGAGGAAGGGGAAGGATATGCCGCCACGATAACGGATCTTCTCGTGGCGAACATTAGAACGGTGCATAAATATGACATCCTGCCAACTCCGGAGCTCACAGGCCTTGTTGAGGAAAGAGGCATGGATTGGACGAAAATCCATCGTTACACCCAGGCTTTAAGGATCGGCAAATATCTTGGTGTCGACGGCGTGCTTATGGGCTCCTTGTCCCAATACGGGAGTATGGGAGAAAGGGCTCAATTTGGCCTTAACATTCGGATGATTCGGATCCCCGAAGGGGATGTCGCTTGGAGCATGAGCTGCTCCGCTCAAGGAAAACCAAAGGAGATGGAGAGAATTACAAAAGGCAGCCTTGAATCAATCCTCCGAATGTTAGTTCAGAAATGGCAGTCCGATAAAGCAACAACAGCGTGGGGCATTAAACTCCAACCTCTAAGAGTAAAATCCTCTGGCCGACACCGTAGGATCACCCTCAGGGTTCCCAAGTACCGGGAGACTGAGATCGATGAATACATCGTGACCCGGAGCACATATGAATCCGGACCGTATAAAGTGATTAAACGGTTCAGCATGGGAAGAAAGACTTCCCAATCCCTCACGGATAAAGATGTCCAAGTGGGTTTCACTTATTTCTACCGTTATCGGGTTCTTACGAAAAACGGCTTTCTAAGCCCATTCTCGGCAGCCCAAAAAGCGAACATAGGGAAGGTACCGGCTAGACCCTGACCTCTCGGCCGGGGTGAGGAACATCAGTGAGATTCGGTCAGTCAGGGAAAACCCCCGACCGGGATGGAACCTAAGGGATGAAACAATCACTTTCTCAATTCGGAGAGCCTCTGCTTCACCTCCTCTCTCTCCGATTCCGTCAAATCATCTAATTCCAAACACTTCTCCCATTGTCGAAAAGCGGACATCTCCTGCTCCAATGTTCTGTACACGGAAGCCAATGCGTCGTGATATTCGTAGGTCTTGGGGGAGAGTTCCACTGCCGTTTCGTATTCCAAAACGGCATCAGTTAATCTCTCCAGCCGCTCGAAAGCCTTACCGAGGAGAAAATAGACCCTTGGGTTCTCCGGATCCAGCTGAAGTGATTTTCTGAACATGTCGATGGCCTCTCCATACCTACCCTTATTGAGTAATATTTCCCCCATATGACCGTGGGCGATACCACTATTCGTTGAGATTTCCAGGATCTTGCTCACCACGGGCAGAGCATCCTCATACTTTTCGTTCTCAATATAAATTTCTGCAAGGAGGGTCAATGCCTCGAGGTTTTCCTCGTCCAGTTCTAGGGCTTTTTTCAGGTATTTGACAGACTCCAGATATGCCCCCTTCTTCTTGTTATACGCCTTGGCTAATAAGATATGGGCATCTACAAAATTCGGATCCTCGTAAAGGGCTTTTGAGAGGCTATCAATGGCCAGCTCGTAATCCCCTCGCTCCATGCTCGTCCTTCCGTGGCGAAAGAGGAGTTGCGATCGAGAAAGCGTGCTGACGGAAATGGCCTTCTCTGCATTCATAGAAGCCCGAGCCCCATGCTGGTTTTTGAGGTGCCCAACGATGAAAATGTTGGAAAACCGGTCTTGTTCATCCACTTGATAGATGCCCACGTACCGCCCCGGGGAAACCTCCTTCATTGGCACGTTTTTCTTAACATCACCCAGGTCGAAGGTAGCCTCCTTTCCCGAATCCCCCATCAACGTTACCTCTATCCTATCCGCCACAAATAGAGGGGATGTAACATCGTGCCGAATGGAGCTGATGGCCGGTATCCTTACCCTGATGAGGGAACCTTTTACCTGCAGTATGGCCCTCTCTTCGATGGAAACCCGGGTCTCAAAAGGTCGAAATCCATCCTTATGGACTATGATTTTATGTTCACCTGCCAAAATCTCGTTCTTCCGCAAGGGGGTCTCACCTATAAATTCTCCGTTGAGGTAAACCTTGGCCCCGGAGATGGTCTCCTGATCACCAGAAACTGCCTGAACCTCGATCCCTCCAAAGCGCAAACATTTCTCCTGAGCTTCCTGAAACACCACGAGGATTTTGGGGGAAGTCATAACGGGATCAAGCGTAAAGGTGGGATCCTCCCCAAGGATTTTGCAGAACTGTTGTCTTGCCTTTTCTTTTTTGGGAAAGGCCATATAGGCGAAGGCCATCGTCTTGTGAGCCTCAATCCTTTTCGTATTCTCCCTCAAAAGAGGAAGGGCTTTGGATAGTTTGTCAATGCAAAGTTGAAATTCCCCATGCTCGTAGGCATTAATACCCTGTGAGAAAAGATCATCCCCCGATTCGCCCCTTGCCACACCCGCCAAGAGGATGAGGGCCACTGAAACGACCAAGCCAATCCTCAGATAGATCACCTTATCAGATCTCACCTTCACGCTTGGACTCCCCCCTTCATCCGCCTCTTTACCATAAAAGTCGCTTCGATGTCCATAGGGAATCTACCGCGTAAAATCCTTGACATAGGGCCATGATTTTGCTAACCAACTCTAATAATCAGAAAAAGAGCCGCTCGAAGCGAGGACCACCATGAAAAAGGAAGCCATTATTTTCTTCACCTCCTTAGCCATGATCTTGGCCACGGAGGCAGACCCCGCCGAGAAGGTACCTCGTGGAGCCAAGGAATTCGCGGTGAAATACGAGAAGGGCCCTTATGAAAAGGCGATGGCTGCGGACCAATATCGTAACGAATTGCTGAAAACGGAAAAGAAGCAGAAGGCCCTCAAGGATTTCTATTTCGACCGTGCCCGGGCATTATACGAAGCGGCACTCCTCGAAGACGGAACATTCATTTACGGTCATAGCAGTCTCGGATTTCTCCATCTGTGGGCTGCCATTGACCCGTATCTGTCCAAGAGGGAAGGAGTTCTGAGGCAGGCGCAAGATAGGTTCATCAAGGCCATTGGCCTGAGGAGAGCCCATTACGAAGCTTATTACTATTTGGCCGTGGCAGATGTACTAGAAAAGCATTGGGACTCGGCGCTGAACAATCTCAGGGAGTATATCCGATCGGAAAGAGACGATTCCTACTACCATCTCCTCCTGGGCTACATTTATGCTTCTGGGAAGGGCGAAATCACCAAGAAGGCCAAGGTGGAATTCGAACTGGCCAAGGAGAGAGCTACCGATCCCATTTCCGTTCAATGGGCTATCAGACAACTCGAAAGGCCCGAAACACCGAAAGGGATCCCCCCCATAAAGGTTCCTACCCCTCCCAGAAAGGAATATTTCCCCAGATCCGTTTCCATGAGCGTCTATGTTCCCATATTCACAGACAAGACAGGACACGAAGGGATCCGAAGGATCCCGCAGCTGTTGTCGTCTCGGATCCGCGAAACCATATTCAGGAATAATCGATTTACCCTGGTCGAAAAGATGGCCACGGACAAAGAGAGCGAATATCCCGTTGATATCGATTCCGTCCTCATTGGGTCTATCATCAACGTAAACTTGATGGGCAAGACCTTGCTCTGCCATGTTGAGCTGGTCTACCCAGAAGGCGGAAACATCCTCTTTTCCAAGGATTTCGAGATTCCCTACACGGATAAGCCAATGCTCGCCATCAGCGATCGGGATATCAATAGGATTGTCGGGGAGATAGAGAAGAACTTCATCAAATCCGAGGGTAATATCATTCACATCTCGAAGAATTATGTCACGGTTGACCTGGGGAATGAAAACGGGATTAGGCCTGGCTTTAGGGGCTTAGTCATTGGCAAGACGGCCCAAATCGTCATGCCCCGAACAAAAGACGTCATCACCAATGAGATCTACCTAGGGGAGATCCTCTTTGAGCAGATCGAGGAAAGGGTTTCTAAGGCAAGGATTCTTAGCCCGGGCCGGGTGACCATTCAGATAGGGGATTTGGTGAGGACCAAATGAAGCAACTACTCGTTCTTGAGCAAATTAACATTCAGAGATTGGACTTCATTGGGCTTTACTATCACCCTGAAGAACCTTTCCCCTCTCAGGTTTTCGTTCTTCACCTGGACGATATGTTCTCCCACTGGTCGCTCAAGACGTGTTAAAGGTGTCATTCCCATGGGTTTGCCATCCACACACATCTGGGCCCACCGTCGGACTCTGATCTTCAGCCTCCCGTTTATTTCTCCCTGATATTTACGCTCTCTTTGGTGACCTTATCCGCCACGATTCTAACGGTGATCTTTTTCTCAATTTTCAGAAGCGGATTCTTCAGGATGAGTTTGTGGGTACCCTCCGGCAATCGAATATTCGCCAAAGGAGTAGTCCCCAGTTTGTTCCCCTCATAGTAAACATCTGCCCAGGGAGAAACCAGGAGGTTCAGGCGCCCGAAGGCCTG
>CAYFXL010000073.1:0-13906 GCA_964346945.1 uncultured Syntrophobacterales bacterium | reverse complement strand
CGCTCAGAAACAACGGAGTCCCCCAAAAAACTCCGGAAACTCCGAAACTGGATTGCTTGACAAAAACCCCTGATCTTTTTAGAGTAGTAAGGGTTATTCCTTGAGCCCACCATTATCACTGAAGGGGGTCATATGGAAACGGAGTTTTCGGAAACAATCGCGTCGGAGGTTCCCAAGGACTGTTTATTGATTTCCGTTGGGCTCCCCGGGAGCTGGAAGAGTCCAGTCACCGAGGAGATCGCCAGGATGAAGGGGTTTCAAATCTTGAGATCGGATTTCATTCGCCGGGAGGTCTTGGCGGGACAGGACATCTTCGACGAGAAGGTTGCCTCCAACCGGGACAAGAGGAGGATGGTTTATGATGAGATGCTCAAGCAGGGGGAGGCGATGCTGAGGAAAGGGACAGGGGGCCTGATTTTGGATGCCACCTTCTTCACCCAGGAGTTGAGGTCAAGAGCGGCAAAACTGGCCCAGGAGGCATCAAAGCCCCTGGTGATTGCCGAGTGTGTCTGCACGGAAGACACCTCCATCAAGCGCATCTTGAAGAGGACGAAGGAGAATTATGAGTCTAACGCCCTGACCAGGCAGGCCTATCTGAACAACAAGAAGATCTTCGAACCGGTGGATATAGACGAACTGAAGCGGGATTATGCTGACCTCCCCATAATTCAGTTGACCATCGATACCGAGTTCGATGATCCACCCCGCTGGCGGGTAACCACCATCAAAAAAAGATAGGGCCCTGAAATGGATTCACGAGCCCTCAGGCAGGCCTTGTTAAACCCGGCCATTTACCCCGAACGCCCGAGAGAAGTCGAATTCTCTGAGACCCACATCTCACTGCTCTTCTTTACGGAAGATTACGTCTATAAGGTAAAGAAACCAGTCGACTTCGGCTTCTTAGACTTTACGGATCTCGAAAAACGCAGATTTTTTTGCCATCAAGAAGTGGAGCTCAACAGGCGGTTATCCACCAATGTCTATTTAGGGGTCGTTGAAATCTCTGAAGAGAATGGGGGGATATCCCTCGATGGGAGCGGAGAGGTCATCGAATATGCCGTTAAGATGAGGCGGATTTCAGATGATCTTTTGATGAGTCGACTCATCGAGGAGGGCAAGGTGACGGAGCGGATGATCGCAGGGGTGGCCGAGAAGCTGACCGACTTCTACTCGGTGGCCGATACCAATGAGGAGATAAGCAGCTACGGGAAACCAGAGCGGATCCGCCAGGATACCGATGAAAACTTCCACCAGACCCGTACCTATATCGGGCTTACCATTTCCAGTAGAGCGTTCGAAGCGATCCAAGGGGCCACCAATTCCTTTTTACGTGAAAAAGGGGCTTCCTTCGAAGGGAGGATCGCAGAGGGTAAGATCAGGGACTGTCACGGCGATCTCCGATCAGAGCATATCTACCTGGGAGATGAAATCCTCATCATCGATTGTATTGAGTTCAACCAACGGTTTCGATATACCGATGTGGCAGCGGATATCGGATTTTTGGCCATGGACTTGGATTATCGGGGGAGGAGGGATCTTTCGAATCATCTCATCGATTCGTATATTCGCATGAGCGGGGATCGGGATGTCCTGGAAGTGCTCGATTTGTACAAATGCTATCGGGCCTATGTGAGGGGAAAGGTGGAGAGTTTCAGGCTTGATGACCAAAATATCTCCCCTCATGAGAAGGAGGAGGCATTGAGAAGGGCTCGCCGGTTCTTTCGCCTCTCCAATGGCTATGCAGCGCGATTGCGGGGAACCCCCTGATTTCTATATACGAATCAATCTTATCGGAATCCTTGGCGGATGACGAAAGGAGGTGTGAAATGCCAAAAGTACTTCGATGCAGAGATGTCGGCATGGACTGCGACTTTGTGGCACGGGGTGAAACTGAGGAGGAGATTCTGAAGCAAGCCGCTGAACATGCAGATACAGACCACGGCATGAAGGAGATCCCGGAAGAAGTCCTCGCGAAAGTGCGTGCAGCCATTCGTGACGAGTAGCGAGCAGGGAAACACCCGGGAGATGGTCCCAAGTGAATCAAGGTTGGCTCTCTTGACCGCGTAGAGCCGGTAGCGTCTAACGACGGATTGTCGCCTTTGGCCTCAGTCAAATGCGGCATCGCTGTTGCTCGCAAATCTACGGATCGTTATCATGATGAACAAATCAAAACCGGGCCATTCTGGCAGGCCTTTCCCAGAGTGAATCTATTGAAACCGGAGTTTCCTGGATTTTAAACGCCGTATCTGTGTAACATGTTGATCATAAATGAAATTCTAGGTTTCCTGGGTTAACGGCCGTGTCCCTGAGCGAAATCTGCTGGAGAAGTGGGGTACCCATCGAGGGTGAGCAGAGCTTGTCCTGAGCGGAGCCGAAGGAAAGGGGAAAGCCGGCCCTTTAGAGACTGGAAGGGAGAAAAATTCCCCGGGACCCCAAAAGGGTCACCTCGGAGGCACTGAAGCGAAGGGGCAGCGGTGTTTATCGCGACGAAACTCCGGAAACTCCTCGTCGAAAGCGTATGGGGCACATATTGAAAAGACCAGACCCGATCCCGGTTTTCCCTTGTTCGAACCCTTCTGCTCCGGCACTTATGAAATCTCCAATCAGGTTGTGGTATGAGGTGACATGCTGTGATATTGTATCATTATAGTCGCTGCATATATTGGAGAGATCGGCTCTGATAGCCATTCAGTAAGGGACTCACCCTCGAAGATATGGAAAGGAAGAAGACAAGACAGATCGTAATAGGTGGGGTTAAGGTAGGGGGCAATGCGCCCATCTCGGTGCAATCCATGACCAAGACTGACACTCGGGATGTGGATAAAACCGTGGCCCAGATCCAACGTTTGGAGGCAGCAGGGTGTGAAATCGTGAGGGTGGCCATCCCCGATAAGGTTGCCTGCGAACGATTCGGTGAGATTCGGGAAAGAGTCAAGCTCCCCCTGGTGGCTGATATCCACTTCGACCATCGCTTGGCCATCGGGGCCATGGAAAGGGGCGCAGACGCCATAAGGATTAACCCAGGCACGATCAGGGGACGAAAGAGGCTAGAGGATATCGTCGGTACGGCCAAGGATCGGGGTATTCCCATCCGTATCGGGATCAATTCCGGTTCGCTGGAGAGGGATCTCCTGACCAAATATGAAGGGGCTACCCCTGAGGCCATGGTGGAGAGCGCCCTTCGCTCCATCCGTTTCATGGAAGACTTGGATTTCCATGAAATAAAGGTTTCCCTCAAAGCATCGGATGTGATAAGGACGATCGATGCGTATCGGCTCATTTCCCGAGAAGTGGACTATCCCTTACATCTAGGGGTTACGGAGGCAGGGACGCTTATTTCCGGCACCATCAAATCCGCCATCGGCATCGGTCTCCTCCTCTATGAGGGGATCGGGGATACCCTTAGGGTTTCCCTGACTGGGGATCCCGTGGACGAGGTGCGCGTCGGCTACGGGATACTCAGGGCCCTGGGAATCCGCCAGAGGGGAGCAGACATTGTCTCCTGTCCCACGTGTGGAAGGTGCGAGATCGATCTGATTCCTGTGGCTGAGGAAGTGGAGAGGAGACTGAGCCACTTGCGCGACCCGATCCGGGTGGCCGTCATGGGCTGTGTGGTAAATGGCCCTGGTGAGGCGCGCGAAGCCGACGTAGGAATTGCAGGAGGAAGAAGAGGGGGATTACTCTTTCGTGAGGGAAAGGTCTTGAGGAAATGCTCGCAGGAGGAACTCGTCCAGGCCATGGTAGAGGAAGTTGAAAAGATGGTGAAGAGATAGGAGCACGGCACAAACTCTACGGTACACCATCTCCCCGGGGAGGGTTCGCGGCCTCCTTGAGCTGTTTCCATGTATAGTGGATGCGTTGAATAACGGTGAAATGCGTTAGAACGGCCAAGATCCACAGAACCGGTATCATCACACCGAACAGAGCCCCCACCGCGAGAAGCACTATCCTCTCTGCCCTCTCCACGAGCCCGACGGAACACCTTTCTATCACCCCTTCTGCCCTGGCTCGGACATAGGGAACCAGGGCCGTGCCGATGAGGACCACGGACGTTAAGATCACCATACTGGTTGACCCCTTACGGGTATAAAACAGGAGAATCCCCAGGAGTACAGTCAGATCGGAATATCGGTCCATTACCGAGTCGAAGAAGGCGCCAAAAGGGGTGGCCCTCCCCTGATTCCTTGCCATCGCCCCATCCATGAGATCACAGAGCCCCGCTCCAAGAATGGCAAAACCTCCCCCCTTCGGGTATCCCATGGCCAAGAGGAAAGCCGCGCCCGCATTGAGGATAAACCCAGAGAAGGTCAGGAGATTCGGGTTGACTCTCTTCCCCAACACGTGCTTGACCACCTTGTAGATATAGGGGTCGAGTTTATGGCCGATTTTAGAGCTGATCATATTCTACTGTGAACGATCAGGGTCTCTTCCGAGAACGATCCCCCAATCCGTATTCCGTCCGCGTATGAAAACGATTCGATAGTATAGGGATATTTCGGAAAATGTCAAAACAAAATGCACGAGGAATACCCTTAAGCTGGCTGCTCCTTGCTCCTTGCTGCCTACTCCCCACTTCCTACTCTCGCCTCTAACCTCAGACCTCTTTCCTCTCCTACCGCTGCACTCCAGCCCCACATGACCGCAGCACTCATTTCTTTATCCTCCTCAACCTTAACCTTAGCCTCTATCCTCCCTCTTGTCACCCTTGACCTGAAATCCCCTCCTATGATATGCATTCCCTGAGGAGGGCCTCCTTTGAGCTTTCTCTATCAACGAGAAAAGGAAACGGCCATTCGCGCAGTGATTGCAGCTTCAATCCTCACCGGGCGGATCCAAAACGACTTGATCGGCAAGCGCTCCATCCAGAAAGAGGACAGGTCCCCGGTAACCATCGCCGATTTTGGTTCTCAGGCGGTTATCTGCAAAATCCTCAATGACGCTTTTCCCGACGATCCCATCGTCGCCGAGGAAGATTCGGGGGAGCTTTCCAAACCAGAGCATGCAGAAAATCTCTTGCATGTCACCCATTACGTCAGCGTATCGTTCCCCCGCGTTTCTTCAGGGGAGGTCTGTCAATGGATCGACTTAGGATCGGGCCCTGTCTCCTTTCGATATTGGACCTTAGACCCGATCGATGGAACCAAGGGATTCCTCAGGGGCGATCAATATGCCATTGCCCTGGCGCTCATAGAAGAGGGTACTGTCAGGGTCGGGGTCCTGGCATGTCCCAATATCATCCTCAATAGCCACGAGGGGAAGGAGGCTCGCGGAGGGCTGTTCGTCGCCGTAAGGGACCAAGGAGCGGTCCAGCTTGACATGACTGGACATTCGAGCAGGAAGATAAAGGTATCCAGCGTCAATTCACCACCCCAGGCACTTCTTACGGAAAGTGTGGAATCAGCCCACTCCGATCACCAATTGAACCTCGAGCTTGCCGAGAAACTCGGTATCTTGCGGCCGTCCGTGAGGATGGACAGCCAGGTGAAATATGCCATTTTGGCCACGGGGGAAGCCTCCATCTATGTCCGGATGCCGTCCCCCCAAACTCCTGATTATCGGGAGAAAATCTGGGACCATGCCGCTGGGTCCATTCTCGTTCAAGAAGCGGGTGGCAAGGTTACCGATGCCGTGGGCCGAGGGTTGGATTTTAGGTGCGGAAAGAGATTGGAAGAGAATTACGGCATCGTCGTGACGAATGGCCTGCTCCACAGCACGGTGGTGAACGCCCTAGGTTCCCTTCTCCCATGAGGCTAGATATCTTTGTTGTTCCTCGGTCAGTTGGTCGATTCGTACTCCCATGGCCTCCAATTTCATCTTAGCAACGGCCCTATCGATCTCAACGGGAACCCGATAAACCCTCTTTTCCAGCGTATGGCCGTGTGAAGCCAGATACTCAGCAACCAGGGCCTGGTTGGCAAAACTCATATCCATAACGCTTGATGGATGGCCCTCCGCGGAAGCCAAATTGATCAGCCTCCCCTGCCCCAAGACGTAAATCCGTCCCCCACCCTCCAAGACGTGCTCCTCGACATGCTCACGGATCTGCCTCTTGGAGAGGGTGATTTCCTCAAGCCCCTCCAAATCCAGCTCCACGTTAAAGTGGCCCGAATTGGCCACGATCGCACCCTCCTTCATCTGGCGGAAATGGTCCCTCTCGATGACCTTCACATCCCCGGAAACCGTACAGAAAATATCACCCACTTTCGCGGCCTCCGAGATGGGCATTACCTGATACCCGTCCATAACGGCCTCCAAGGCCTTTAACGGATCCACCTCCGTCACCACAACGTGAGCCCCCATCCCCCTGGCCCGCATGGCCAAACCTTTTCCACACCATCCGTACCCACATACGACAAATACACTGCCGGCAATGAGTCGATTAGTGGCCCGAATAATCCCATCTATGGTGGATTGACCTGTGCCATACCGATTGTCGAAAAAATGTTTCGAATCCGCATCGTTGACCGCAATGATGGGGAACTGTAAAACCCCGCTGGCCTCCATACTGCGAAGGCGAATCACTCCCGTGGTCGTTTCCTCGGTTCCCCCGACGACACGCCGTACCATCTTTTCTCTAGCCGTCTGAGACAGTCCTCTCGCCCACTTACTCACGGTTGGACTGAGCTCACCCCACTTGCCCAAGGCAATGAAATGCAGCGACGAAACCAAGTCCGCACCATCATCCATGGTAACGGTGGGCCCAAAGTCCAAGGCCCGCTGTATATGTTCGTAGTAGGTTTGGTTATCCTCACCCTTTATGGCAAAGACCGGGATCTCCTCCTCTGCCACGAGATAGGCGGCCACATCGTCCTGGGTACTCAGCGGATTCGAAGCGCACAGGGCCACCTCTGCACCGCCTCCCTTTAAGGTCTTCCCCAAATTGGCAGTCTCCGTGGTAATATGGAGACATGCCGATATCCTTACCCCTTCCAAGGGTCGATCCCGCTCAAATCTCTCCCTGATACCACCCAAAACGGGCATGCTCTGGCTTGCCCATTCAACCCTCAGTCTCCCCTTGCCCGCCATGTTGATATCTTTGATATCGTAATCCATCCTTCTTTTGTCCCCCTACAATCCCGCCGCCTTCCTCAAGTCATCAGCCCTGTTAACCTTCTCCCACGTGAAATCCGGGTCATTCCTGCCGAAGTGACCGTAGCAGGCCGTCTTCTTGTAGATGGGGCGAAGGAGATCCAGATATGATATCATCTTGGACGGCCTCAAATCGAAAGAGTCGAGGATGATCTTTGCGATCTGATCCGACGGTATTTTCCCCGTACCCCCCGTATTGATCATGCCGGATACGGGTTCAGCAACGCCTATGGCGTAAGCGAGTTGTACTTCACATTTATCGGCAAGGCCCGCAGCAACGACATTTTTGGCGATATACCGGGCCATATATGATGCGCTCCGATCCACCTTGGAGGGGTCCTTGCCAGAAAAACATCCCCCACCATGGCTCCCCTGACCCCCGTAACTGTCGGCAATGATCTTCCTTCCCGTTAAACCGCAATCCCCCATGGGCCCACCTACCACGAAGCGGCCAGTGGCGTTAATGAGGCACTTGGTACTCTTATCCCGTAAATGCTCGGGGACAACCTTCTTGATCACCTCCTCCATGATCCCCTCCTCCAGCGTCGCTCGGCTCACCTCCGGTATATGCTGCGCTGCGATCACCACGGTATCCACCCGTGTTGCCTTGCCATTAACGTACTGGATGGTCACCTGGGACTTTCCATCCGGTCGGAGAAAATCGAGGATTCCATTCTTTCTTACCTCTCCCAGCCTCCTGGTCAGCTTATGGGCAAAGAGGATGGGCATGGGCATCAATTCCTCCGTCTCATTACATGCATAGCCGAACATCAGTCCCTGATCTCCCGCACCCTGCTCATGATCCTCTGTTTCATTGACACCCATGGCGATATCGGGTGATTGGTTATCGATAGAGGTAACAACAGCACAGGTCTCCCAATCGAATCCCATGGCGGAGTCGTTATAGCCGATTTCCTTAATGGTCTGCCTGGCGATACCGGGAATATCAACGTAACAACTCGTCGTAATCTCGCCCGCTACGATTGCCATCCCTGTCGTCACCATGGTCTCACAGGCTACCCTTCCCTTTGGGTCCTGTTCGATGATGGCATCGAGGACGGCATCGGAAATCTGATCCGCTACCTTATCGGGATGTCCTTCCGTTACCGACTCCGAGGTGAACAAGTAATCAGTCATTGCCATAGATCCATCCTCCTTCTCAGAAAGTTTATGCTGTTCCGTCCCAGTAGTAACCCAGGGTAAAATCCTCGGGGAAACGTTCCGCCATCTTCTTCTTCACGTATTCCTCGATCTCGGCAGCGGTGGATAGTTGATATGCCTCGTCCAAGAGCTGCTTAGCCTCCTCATAGCTCGATCTTCTCAGGATCTTTTTCACCCGGGGAATATAAAAGGGGGTCATGCTCA
Organism: uncultured Syntrophobacterales bacterium; assembly: GCA_964346945.1. Classification (GTDB taxonomy): domain Bacteria; phylum Desulfobacterota; class BSN033; order WVXP01. The sequence continues at coordinate 5,452 of CAYFXL010000073.1, read as the reverse complement.
ATTCGTCAAGGCCCATCCCCAAGAGAATGAGGATATGAGCGGGATCGGCGGCCATTTCGCCGCAAATGCCCACCTCAATGCCGGCCCGATGGCCGGCGTCCACAATCCCTCTTATCATCCTCAGGATCGCCGGGTGGAGAGGCTCGTAGAGATAGGAGACGAGTTCGTTGATTCTATCGATGGCCAGGGTATATTGAATAAGGTCATTCGTCCCGATGCTGAAGAAATCGACCTCATGGGCCAGGGCATCAGCGATAAAGGAAGCCGAGGGAATTTCGATCATTGCCCCGACTTGGATCCCCTCGTCGAAGGGGATCCCCTCTCGGACCAATTCCTCCTTGGTCTCTTCCAGGATTTCCTTGGACTGCCTGACCTCGGCAATCCCTGAGATCATGGGAAACAGGATCTTCAATTTTCCGAAGGCGCTCGCCCTCAAAATCCCCCGAAGCTGGATCTTAAAAAGCTCTGGTTCTTTGAGGCTGAACCGTATGGCCCTCAACCCCAGAGCGGGGTTGACCTCATGATCATACCCGTATGTTGAGAGGAATTTATCCCCGCCGACGTCCAGGGTTCGGATAACGGCTGAGCTGGGGGCTATCCCCTCGGCGACTTTCCTATAGGTGTCGAACTGCTCTTCTTCCGAGGGAAGATCCTTCCGATTCAAATAGAGGATTTCCGTTCGATAGAGCCCGATTCCCTCTGCCCCGTGGCGGAGGGCCAGGGGAAGCTCCTCTACCAATTCGATATTCGCCCCCATCTTAACCCGATAGCCATCGCGGGTCTCGGCGGGTAGTGCCGCGTACTTGAGAACCTCCCTCTCAAGGAATCTGATCTGCTTCCGTTTTTCAATGTATTCCCGGGAAATTGCCTCATCGGGGTTGATGATAACCGTTCCCGCATATCCGTCGATTATCAGCAGATCGCCGCCACGGATTACGGAGGTAGCCGTTTCCAATCCTGCAACAGCGGGTATTCCTAAAGACCTCGAAAGGATAGCGGTATGTGAGATCTTGCCACCGATGTCGGTGATGAAACCGGCCACGTGGTTGAGATTCATCTGGATGGTATCGGCCGGCGAGAGATCATGGGCAACCACGATGACATTTCCCTTGATTCTGGCCAAATCATCGTGCCCTCTCCCCAACAAATTCCGAAAGATCCTCTGGGCCACGTAATTCACATCGTGCTTTCTCTCCCTGAGGTATTCATCCTCAATGGTATCGAAGGCGGTGTTCAATTTCCCAATAACGATATCCAGCGCCCATTCGACATTGATTCTCCGGGTCTTAATCACCTCTACGGTATCCTGGATCAGCATCTTATCATCCAGGATCATCAGGTGCACATCCAGGATGAAGAAATGCCTCCTCACCTCCTCGGCTAAAATCTTCTCTTTAATCTCCCGGAGTTGGTGCTTTGACCTCTCTATGGCCCTCTTAAACCGTTTTATCTCCGCGCTCACCGAAGAGGGTTCAATGGACTTCTGGGGAATCCTCACCCGTCCCCGATGCACCAAAAAGGCCCTTCCTATGACGATCCCGGAGCTGGCTGCAATTCCCTTCAGTACTCGTTTCATAGATTGTTGATCCCTCATTATTCTTCCCCGAATTTGTTTTCGAACAGATCTCCCAATACCTTTAAGGCCTTTTGAGAGTCGGAGCCTTCCGCCTTAATGGTTACCGTGGAGTCCTTCGCCGCTGCCAACATCATAACCCCCATGATGCTCTTAGCATTCACCTCCAGGCCGTCTTTCTCGATCTTGATTTCGCAGGCGAATCGGCTCGCCTTCTGAACCAACAGTGCAGCCGCCCGCGCGTGAAGGCCTAACTTATTCTTGATGACAAAACTCCTAACCTCAATGCCCATGGCGTGCTCACCTCGAACGGCTCACCTCACCAGCATCCGATCGAAGGAAAGTGGAAGGTTTCTTTTAAGCAAGATAATGTACCACAAAATGGATGGCTTATCACACCATCCCGGTCAGAGGTCTGGAAACAAGGGACTATTGCGGGAACGTGACCGATTTCCGCTGAACTCGACTAGTCCTCAATCCTTATCTCCTTAGGCCTCAGGCCCTATGCCTTAACCTATTATTTCCCATCCCTTCTGCCTGGTGCCTACCTATTTATTCTCAACTCTTCCCTCTGTCCTCCCACCATTTTCTTTCCGGCCCAACCGCAGCACCGCAACACAGGAAAACTGATCCTCCTTCACCCTCCAATTACCACTACGGAGTCTTGAACTGGCAATGGGGAACACATTGTGAAAAGGTAGGCGGCGGGCCTATTTCCTTTTTACATTCTTCTTCAATATCTCGCTGGCCAGATTGATATTCTTTTGACCGTACGTCTTGATGAACTCCGCCAATTCCGCCAAATCTCCTTCCCTCTCGGATGTGGAGAGCTTTAGCAACATAGGCAGGTTCACCCCAGTGATCACCTCGATCTTCCACTCCTGCAGGAAGGAAAGGCTGATATTGGAAGGCGTTCCCCCGAACATATCCGTGAGAATGAGGATCCCCTTCCCTCTATCGACGCTTCGGATGGCCTCTGAGATCTTCTCCGTAATCTCCTCCACCCCCTCTGTGGGGTTTATGGAAACGGCCCGGAACTGTTCGAGCTTCCCCACGATCAATTCCGCCACGGCCAGCAACTCCTCTCCCAAACTCAAATGGGTGACAACGACAATTCCCACCATCTGTCTTCTCCTAACCCTTTCCGATGTCCCTATGGGTTGTCCTCAAGATGACATCTCCCTCTTTGAGACGTTTGCGCAGGTATGTCTCCACGGAATCCGCCACCACGATGGATCGATGCCTTCCCCCGGTGCATCCAATGGCAATGGTCAAATAGCTCTTCCCCTCTTTTTTGTACAGGGGGATCAAGAATTTTACCAACTCTCGAAAACGGCTCAAGAACTCCTGTGTCTCCTTCCACTTCAACACGTACTCGGCAACCTTGGGATCCTTCCCGGTTAGTGGTTTCAACTCGTCGATAAAGTAGGGATTGGCCAAAAATCTCACATCCACCAGCAAATCGGCCTCAAGGGGAATGCCGTAGCTATATCCGAAGGAGAGCAGCGTAATTGTCATTTTCCTCAGCCTCGATTGGTTGGAGAAATATTTTCGAATCGTATCCTGGAGCTCGTGAACGTTAAATTCCGATGTATCAATCACCTTATCAGCCATATCCCGCATGATCCTCAAGCCCTCCCTCTCCAACTGAATTCCCTCAGCTACGGGTTTTCCAATGGCTAGCGGATGTTGACGCCGAGTCTGGCGATATCTTTTCACAAGGATCTCATCGGAGGACTCCAAGAAGAGGATCTCAATCAAATACCCTTTCTCCCGCAACTGTTGAATGATTTGGCGAGATCCCTGCAAGAACTCCTTTCCTCGAATATCGACGACCAAGGCGGCATTGGCTATCCCGCCCGCGGAACGCGAGCAGAGGTCCACGAAAGTGGGGAAAAGGACAACGGGGAGGTTATCGATACAATAAAAGCCCATATCTTCCAGGGCCTTGATGGTGGTGGTCTTTCCCGACCCGGAAAGACCACTGATGAGGACAATCCTCAACTTCCTCACTCTTTCTCTTCCCCCTTTGGCTTATCCCTCATCCCCTTGGAGGCGATCTTTTCGGTCAGTTTTCTGTCCAACTCCATCACGGCGTGGTAACCCATCCCCTTCAATAGGTGATTCTTTGCCGCTACCTCGATAATGGCGGCCAGATTCCGACCAGGAGTTACGGGGATCCGTACCATGGGAAGCTCGACCCCGCAGGTCGCGTACTTCTGCTCCTCTAATCCGAGGCGATCATAATCCGCTTGCCGTTCGATTAACTCCACCACCAAATCGACCTCCTTCTTCTGCCGAATCGCTTCCACTCCATAAAGGCCCCTGATATCGATAACCCCCAGACCTCGAATCTCCATATGGTGTTTTACAAGATCGAACCCCGTGCCTAGGATCGTTGAAGGCCCAACCTTGCGAATACTCACTATGTCGTCGGCCACCAATCTGTGGCCCCTCGTGATGAGATCCAATGCAGATTCGCTTTTTCCAATCCCGCTTCGGCCTAAAATGAGCACTCCCACGCCGAATACATCCACCAAGACCCCGTGAACGTTCGTTCCGGCAGACAACTTTTGCTCCAAGAACTTGGTTGCCCGCTCGATGAAAAAGTGGCTCACCAACCCCGTCTTAAAAAGGGGGATGGATGCCTTTTCGCTCTCTCGAATCAGGGATTCGGGAATGTTCTGGGTTGCCGTAACGACGAAACAGGAGATCTTGAGGGAACAGATCTTCCTGATGATTCCTTCCCGCTTCCGTGGAGGTAGTGCCTTGAGATAGGAAAGTTCGGTATTTCCTAAAAGGTAAATCCGATGGGGTTGAACGTGATCGGTGAAGCCCGCCAATGCCAGACCGAGTTTGTGGATACGGAGGTCAGTAATACTTCCTTTTAACCCCCCCTTCCCCGCAACGAGCCTCAGGTCCAACCCATATTCCCTTTCCTTCCGTAACTCCTCAACCAGAATAGAGTCCATTTCCCCTTTCCCTTCCACCCTCCGCATAAAAGGGAGAACCCTAAAACTTCTCGTCCGCCTCGACGATAATCCGAAAGAGATCCTGACGGTCACTTCCCTTCATTAAGCGATTTCTGAAACCCGGATCCTTCAGGAGGCGTGAAATCCTGGCCAATGCCTTTAAATGAATTCCTGCCGAATTTTCGGGGGCAACCAGTAAAAAGAAGAGGTGGGTCGGTTTGTTATCGACCGATTCGAAATTGACCCCCTTTATGCTCCGTCCAAAAGAGGAAACAAGCTCTTTGATTCCTTTCATCTTCCCGTGGGGAATGCCAATACCGTCGCCAATGCCCGTGCTTCCTAGCTTCTCCCTTTCCAAAAGGACTTCGACGACCGTATCCTGGTCCGGAAGTTTGCCCACTTGAACCAAGACCTTAGAGAGCTCCTCCAAAACGCCCTTTTTGGTGGTCGAGCGTAAGTCTTGGACGATTGAAGCTTCATCTAAAATATCTGTGATCTTCATCTCAACCTGCCTCCACTATTCCCCATAATCCCTCAATGGCCCAAAAAAAAACCTACCCTCCCTTTTGCACCAAATACCAAGCTCGTGTCTCGTGCCCTCAGGAGTTTAGGTCCTCTCCTCTGGAGGATTAACTTTCGGCCACCTGGCCCGATTTATGCCTCCTAATTTTCCCGCGGCGTTTTTTGATCTGTCTTCCTATCTTATTCATGACATTATCGATAGCCGAGTACATATCATCGGACCGCTCTTCCCCATTAATGCTAACGCCCTCGCCCTTAATGGTAACCTCTGCGATATTTCTGAACTTCTCCACAGAAAGGACGACATGGGCTTCTCCTGGGCTATCCATATATTTTCTTATCTTCATCAATTTTTGCCTGGCATACTCCTTCATGCCATCATTGG
>CAYFXL010000072.1:0-13965 GCA_964346945.1 uncultured Syntrophobacterales bacterium | reverse complement strand
AACTGCAGCACAGCAACACCTATATTATCCTCATTCCCCTTGCATTATGAGTTCAGTTGGTATATGAACCTGGTGGGGGAATTGCAGTGCGCTGAAAGTATCAGGGAGGAAGACAGTGGCTGAATGGGGTCATATCGTTCAGGCGATAACGAAACCCCTGAATTTTGCCTCCAAGAACGATTTCGCCAACCTCCACCAGATCAAGGGGCTGGAGAAGCTCATCGAGGGCCTCGGCCGCCAGGCCCTTTCCCTGGAACTGGCTCAGTCTCAGAAGCGGCTGATCCAGGAGCTGTTGGGGGTATTCTCCGGCTTCGAGGGCTCCTCGATGGAGCAGAAGAAGGAGCGGATAGCCCAATCCATGAGAATCGTTGAACAACTGGAGGGGCATGGGGACGGAGAGACTAAGGGAACAGAGGTGGGAGGTTGGAGCTCAGAAGCTGAGGTTAGGACTGAGGCCGAGGTTGAGGAGAGGGCTGAGGCTCAGGTCGGGGGCAAGCCTTTCGGGACGGTCCATGGCGGCAGGGGAAAAAGCCTCTCGCAACCGATACAGTTCGTCAAAGGAGTGGGTCCAAAGATCGCAAAGAAGCTGGAAAAGAGGGGGATAAGGACCATTGAGGATGCCCTCTATTTCCTCCCCCGGAGATATGAAGACCGAAGGGTCATCAAGAAGATCTCGGAGATTCAAGTGGGGAGGGTAGAGACGGTGTTGGCCGAAGTGCTGTTGGCGGGGACCGTTTTATACAGGGGGAACAGGAAGAGGGTTTTCGAGGTCATCGTGGGGGACGGAACGGGGACCCTCACCCTCAAATGGTTTCGCGGGAGCGAGGAATACCTCAAAACCCGGTTCAAGAAGGGGCGGCGCGTTATCATATCCGGGGAGGTGAGGCTATTCAAGCATCAGAAGGAAATCCATCACCCGGACATGGAGATAGCCGATCATATCGAGGATGACCCACTCCATTTCAAGAGGATCGTGCCCATCTATTCGGAGCCCGAAGGGCTTTATCAGAAGACGATCCGAAAAATCATGAAAGGGGTTGTGGACAACTATGTTCATGAGCTCACGAGCCCTATGCCGGACGGTATCATACGGCGCCAGGGGCTGATGGACTTCGAGGAAGCCGTCAGGCAGGTACATTTCCCCCCGGAGGATGTCTCGTTGGAGGAATTCAACCTCAACCGATCCGATGCCCACAGGCGGATCGTCTTCGACGAATTCTTTTTCGTGCAATTGGGACTGGCCCTGAGGAGGAGCGCGGTGCAGGGCGAAGAGGGGATTCCCTTTGAGATCCTTCACGGGTATACGGAGAAGCTGCTCCAATCCCTGGATTTTCAGTTGACTTCGGCCCAGGAGCGAGTTCTGTCGGAGATAGAGGGGGATATGAGGCAACCCCACCCCATGAATCGTTTGATTCAAGGGGATGTGGGGAGCGGAAAGACCATTGTGGCTATTATGGCGGCCCTTATCGCCGTGGAGAATGGGTTTCAGGCATCCTTCATGGCCCCGACCGAGATTCTGGCCGAGCAGCATTTCCTCAACCTCCGGCGGCTGCTGAAACCACTGGGAGTTCGGCCGGTCATTCTGACGAGCAGCGTGAAAGGTTCGGAAAGGGAGGAGATCCAGGCATCTATCTCATCGGGCGAGGGGCACATTGTTATCGGGACCCATGCCCTCATCCAGGAGCACGTCCAATTTCACCGGCTTGGTCTCCTGGTGATTGACGAGCAACATAAGTTCGGTGTTATCCAGAGAGCTACCTTAAGGAAGAAGGGGGAAAACCCGGATGTCCTCGTTATGACTGCCACCCCTATTCCTCGAACCTTAGCCCTCACCCTGTACGGGGATTTGGCCATTTCTCTTATCGACGAATTCCCCCCAGGCAGGGTTCCCGTTGAGACCAGGCTCTATTACGAAAGGGAAAGGCCCAAGGTTTACGAGCTCGTGAAGCAGGAGATCAGGGTGGGACGACAAGCGTTCCTCGTATATCCCCTGGTTGAAGAGTCCGAAAAGGTAGACCTCTTGGACGCCACCCGAATGGCCGATCATCTCCAGAGGGATGTCTTCCCCCAATTCAGGGTGGGATTGATTCATGGTCGCATGAAGGGGGAGGAAAAGGAGGAGGTGATGGTGAAGTTCAGGGATGGTCAGATCGATATCTTGGTTGCTACTACCGTTATCGAGGTGGGCATTGACATCCCCAATGCCTCCCTGATTTTGGTGGAGCATGCGGAGCGATTTGGACTCCCCCAGCTCCACCAGCTGAGGGGGAGAATTGGTAGGGGAAGATATCCGTCCAAGTGCCTGCTGTTAGCCCACTATCGGAGATCGGAGGAGGCCACCCGGAGGTTGAGGGTGATGGAGGAGACCAGCGACGGCTTCCGAATCGCGGAGGAGGATTTGATCATACGGGGCCCGGGAGATTTTTTGGGCACCCGGCAATCGGGCCTTCCGGATTTCCGTGTTGCCAATATCCTGCGGGATGGGAAAATCCTCAACGAGGCTCGCCAGGAGGCATTCCGCCTGGTGGAGCGGGACCCCGATCTCTCCCAACCGGACCATCGGCCTTTGGCCCAGGCCCTCAGGGAGAGGTGGAAGGGCCGTCTCGAGTTGGCAAGGGTAGGGTAGGAGGATGGTATGAAGGAGATTGGTGTCGGGTTGATTGGATGGGGTACCGTTGGCACTGGAGTTATCAAGATCCTCCAGGAAAATGGGCTGCTGATCGAAAAGCGTTTGGGATCGAAGGTAGTCCTCAAGGGGATTGCGGACATTGATCTGGAGACTGAGAGGCCGGTAGAGGTGGACCCGAAATTGTTGACAAACCGCGCTGATGAGCTCATCGAGAACCCGGAGATCGACATCGTTTTGGAACTCATCGGGGGAGTGGAGCCCGCCAGATCATACATTCTCGAGGCCTTCAAGCACGGGAAGCACGTGGTGACCGCAAACAAAGCGTTGCTTGCCACTCATCTGGATGAATTGTGTAAGGTTGCGCAGAATCACAACGTGGATTTAAATTTTGGAGCCGCGGTAGGAGGGGGGATCCCCATTATCCGGGCGCTCAAGGAGGGATTCGTTGGGGAGCGCATTGATGCCATCTTCGGCATCCTCAACGGGACCTCCAACTACATCTTGAGTACGATGAGCACCGAGGGTGGTGAGTTTAACGCGGTGCTTCGTCAAGCCCAGGAAAAGGGATACGCCGAGATGAACCCCAGTCTGGATATCGATGGGATCGACGCGGCCCATAAACTGGCCATCCTCATAAAGCTGGCCTTTGGAGCCCAGATTCCATTCGAGGATATCTTCATTGAGGGGATTTCCGAGATTACCCCCCTGGACATAGAATTCGGTCGGGAGTTCGGGTATGCGATAAAGCTGTTGACTATCGCCAAGGCCGATGAAGATACCATAGAGGCACGGGTTCATCCCACAATGTTTCCTACCGATCATCTCCTTTCCACCGTCGATGGGGTCTTTAACGCTATCTATCTCAAGGGAAATGCCGTCGGGGAGACCTTGTTTTATGGGCAGGGAGCGGGGATGATGCCCACGGGGAGTGCGGTGGTGGGCGACCTGGTCGAACTCAGCCGCAATATCCTCACGGGTGCTGGAAAAAGGGTGCCAACCCTCTCCTTCCAACCGGAGTCCATCAAAAGAATGAAGGTCAAGGATATCGAGGATATCGTCAGGCCTTACTACATGAGGTTTTCGGCAGTGGATCGGCCTGGGGTTTTGTCCAAGATCTCCGGAGTGTTGGGGAAAAACGATATTAGCATCGCTTCCGTAATTCAGAAGGGAAGGCAGCTCTCTGGGGCCGTTCCCGTGGTGATGATGACCCATGAGGCAAGGGAGCGAAATATCCGCAGGGCTCTGCGGGAGATTGATGAAATGGATGTGATTTTGGATAAGACCATGCTCATTCGGGTAGAGGATGAACTGAGTTGATGGGTTTTTCAGGGGAATGGGAATGGTGCAGGAATACCACGTCGAACCATGGAGAGGAGTAATCCGCAAGTACCGGGATTTTCTCCCCGTAGGGGAAGACCGGTGGATCGTAAGCCTCAACGAGGGATGGACCCCCTTGATCAAGGCAGAGAGAATTAGGGAAGTCCTCCCCACTGATATCGATGTTTACCTGAAGTTTGAGGGGCTGAATCCAACGGGGTCTTTCAAGGACCGGGGAATGACGGTGGCCGTGAGCAAGGCCCTTGAGGAGGGATCCAAGGCAGTCATCTGCGCATCAACGGGCAATACCTCCGCGTCAGCGGCCGCCTATGCCGCTAGGGCGGGCATGAAGGCCTATGTCATCATTCCGGAGGGGAAGATCGCGCTGGGCAAACTCTCCCAGGCGATGCTCCATGGAGCCGAGGTGATCCAAATCAGGGGAAATTTCGACGAGGCCTTGAGCATCGTGAGGGAGATCTGGGAGGATTATCCCGTCACGCTGGTGAATTCGCTCAATCCCCATCGAATTGAAGGGCAGAAAACGGCTGCCTTCGAGGTATGCGACCAATTGGGGGAGGTTCCCACCCACCATTTCCTCCCCGTTGGAAATGCAGGCAATATCACCTCCTATTGGAAGGGATATAAGGAATACCGGGACAGGGGGAGGATCGACTCCCTGCCCAAGATGATGGGTTTTCAGGCGGAGGGGGCTGCCCCCATCGTCAGGGGACACATCATCGCCAAACCCGAGACCATCGCCACGGCCATCAGAATCGGAAATCCAGCCAGCTGGGAGCGGGCCGAGAGGGCTCGTGACGAATCGGGCGGTGTCATCGACATGGTCAGCGATGAGGAGATTCTGGAGGCATATCGTTGTTTGGCCCAGCTGGAAGGAGTATTCGGAGAGCCAGCATCAGCGGCCTCAGTGGCAGGCTTAATTAAGATGGCCGAGAGGGGGATTGTAAAAACCGGGGATATGGTGGTATGCACCATTACGGGTCACGGGCTCAAGGATCCCGACAATGCCCTCGGGATTTCCTCAGAGCCCCCCTCAATTCCCGCTCAATTGGACGCGGTCCTGGAGGCGATGGGATTCTAATACATCCGGAGGAGGATGCAATCGCTTCGGATACGGTCTACGGAAACGAAACACGATTCACCGACACGAGATACACGGACACGAAACACGACTCTCGGACACGCCAGCATGCGGACCGCCTTCGTCTACACCGACCGATATGCCGACTACGATTATGGCCCTGCCCACCCACTGAAGATCCTTCGGCTCAAGTTGACCTATGAGCTCATCAGGGCTTACGGGCTCCTCTCCCTTCCGTCGATGAGACTGGTTGAGACGCGTGAGGCGACGGAGGAAGAGCTCTCCCTTTTTCACAGTCGGGACTATTTGGATATCTTGAAACGGGGCAGCCAGGGCTCCCCCGTCGGGGATTCGTTTATGTATGGACTGGGACCCGGGGATAATCCCCTCTTTGAGGGACTTTGGGAGTGGTCCCTCTTGGCTACCGGGGCCAGTATCCAAAGCGCTCAGTTGGTCGCCGAGGAGCAGGTCGATATTGCCTTCAACATCGCCGGGGGGCTTCATCATGCCCTCGAAGATCGTGCGTCGGGGTTTTGTTATGTGAACGATCCCGTCATCGTCATCCTCTGGCTTATGGGTCGAGGCAAACGCGTGGCCTATATCGATATCGATGCCCACCATGGAGACGGCGTGCAAGGGGCGTTCTACGAAACGAACCAGGTGATGACCATCTCCCTCCACGAAAGCGGAAGATTTCTGTTTCCCGGGTCGGGATTTGAACATGAAATGGGAGAAGGCGAGGGGGTGGGATTTTCCGTCAACGTTCCTCTCCATCCCTTCACCGACGACGAGACATACCTCTGGGCTTTTGAGGAGGTTGTCCCCCCGCTGATCGGGGGATTCAAGCCAGAAGTGATAGTGACCCAACTCGGGGTCGACAGCTTTCATACCGATCCCCTCGCGCATCTCTGTTTGACGACGAACGGATATAGCAGGGTGATCGAGAAGTTGAAGGCCCTCTCCATTCCGTGGGTGGCCCTGGGAGGGGGTGGATATGAGGTCGCCAATGTGGCACGAGCGTGGACCTTGGCCTGGGCAATTATGAACGAGGTTGATCTGAATGACGATCTTCCCCATAGCTTTGAGAGGACAGGTCGGCGGTTGGGGTTTCGGGGGAATACTTTGAGGGATCCCCCTTTATCCATCCCGGAAGGGAAACGGCAAGAGGCCAGGATAGAGGCCGAGAGGGTGGTAAATTACATAAAAAAAACCGAAATCTTTGAAAGACTGGAAACAGGAGCTCTGAGCGCGAAATTATAGAGTGTTGCAGTGCTGCGGTGCTGGAGTCAAACAATATCTAAATCCTAAGCATTTTGATCATCTGATCATTGGTGATTTGTATTTATTTCGGGTTTAGAAATGAGGGTTTCGGATTTGCTGGTACTCTGTCCCCTGCGCAAATATCCATGTGGTCATAAATAAGTTGCCGGCCAGAGCAGCTCCTCAGGCGCCCTTTGCAATGAAGCGAGCTTTGGAATGGTCGAAAAAATATTTTGAGCAGCGAAGAGCGACTCTTTAAGAAATCTCCTCGTAAGATCTCGACCAAGGCCTTCCCGCAGCAAACCGGACATAAAAGTTCCAACACTGGGTGGAGTTGGCATATCTTTTGCTTCAAATCCCGGCTTTTCGTTTGACTTTCAATCATCTTTTGTTATAGTTGTTATAGTCTTACTGCGGTGCGCCCTTTCAAGGTGACCAATGAAATACGCAGTATTGGTCGGCGATGGCATGGCCGATTATCCACTGGAGGAGTTGGGGGGTAAGACCCCATTGATGGCGGCAATTACCCCCAATATGGATTGGATTGCCAGAAATGGGAGGGTTGGATTGGTCAAGACCATCCCCCAAGGATTCCCCAGCGGAACCGAGATCGCCAATATGTCTCTCTTCGGATACGACCCCGCCCGATATTTTACGGGGAGGGGGCCCCTTGAGGCGGCCAGCATGAAGGTTTCCCTTGAGGCGGATGATCTGGCTTTTCGTTGCAACCTGGTAACCCTCGGGATTCTGGGGTCTCAGGTTACTATGGAAGACTTTACCGCCGACCACATATCCTCGGAAGAGGCCCGGCGGATTATCCAGGATATCGACGGGGAGATGGGAACTGAGACAATTCGATTCTATCCCGGCGTAAGCTACCGTCACCTCATGGTATGGAAAGGAGGGGGAAATAGAGAGGGCTTGGGAAGCCTTGAACTCGTGCCTCCTCATGACATCGTGGGAAAAGGAATCTTCGATTACCTCCCCAGGGTGGGAGGTGGGGACGGGGTCATCGAGCTCATCACCAGATCTCAGATCCTGCTGAAGGAGCATCCCGTGAACGTGGCCAGGAAGGAAAAGCGACTGAAACCGGCCAACTCCATCTGGCTCTGGGGCCAAGGGAGAAGACCCCAGATGCCCACCCTGACTCAGAAATTCGGAGTGGAGGGATCGATGATCTCAGCCGTTGACCTGCTCAAAGGGATTGGGCTGTATGCGGGGCTGGAGGTGGTTGATGTCCCGGGGGCAACCGGGTATTTTGACACCAACTACCGAGGGAAGGCGGAGTATGGGCTTAAGAAGCTCGAGGAGAAGGATTTGGTAATTATCCACGTGGAAGCACCGGATGAGGCGGGCCACAGCGGGGATATTCTCAAAAAGGTAGAGGCCATCGAGGCCTTCGACAGAGAGGTAGCGGGGACGGTACTTGAGGGGATACGAGACTTGGGGGACTATCGCGTGATGGTTCTCCCGGATCACCCCACGCCTATCGCCGTACGGACCCATGTTCCGGATCCAGTGCCCTTTGCCATATACGATTCCCGTCGCAGGAGGAGTTGGCCGGAGGGGATGAACTTTGATGAGGAATCGGTCAAACGCAGCGGTTTTTCTATAGAAAATGGTTACCAAATCATGGATGTTTTCATGAGGGGTGAGTAGGCCTTGAGGTCGAAGTTTATCTTCATCACGGGAGGAGTTGTCTCATCCCTGGGAAAAGGACTTGCCTCAGCATCGATTGGAGCCCTCATGGAGAGTCGGGGATTGACCATCACGTTGTTGAAATTTGACCCCTATATCAATGTCGATCCGGGTACCATGAACCCCTTCCAGCATGGAGAGGTTTTCGTCACCGATGACGCAGCCGAGACGGACTTGGATCTTGGACACTACGAACGTTACACCCATGCAAAGATGGGAAGGAAGAACAATTTCACCACCGGGCAGATCTACGATGCCGTCATCGCCAAGGAGCGGAGGGGTGAATACCTCGGCGGGACCGTTCAGGTCATCCCCCATGTTACCGATGAGATAAAGGCCAAGGTCCTTGATTTGGCCGATAACGTCGACGTGGTGATTGTGGAAGTAGGTGGGACGGTGGGGGATATCGAGAGCCTTCCCTTCTTGGAGGCTATCCGTCAATTACGGAGTGATCTGGGGAAGGAGAATACCGCTTATATCCACCTGACCTTAGTTCCGTATATTGAGACGGCCGGGGAACTCAAGACCAAACCCACTCAACATAGCGTGAAGGCACTTCGGGAAATCGGCATTCAGCCCGATATTCTCCTGTGCCGAACGAGCCGTTTTCTCACGCCTCAGGTCAAGGAGAAAATCGCCCTGTTCTGCAATGTCGAAAAGGATGCGGTCATTACGGCCAAGGACGTGGAGTCCATCTACGAAGTCCCCATTGTCTTCCACCATGAGGGATTGGACAATAGGTTGGTAGAATTGCTCAACATCTGGACGGGGCGACCCAATTTGCGACGTTGGGATAGGTTGGTAAAGAAGGTCAAAAATCCGAAGCGGTCAACCTCCATTGCCGTGGTTGGGAAGTACGTCGACCTGAAGGATTCTTATAAGAGCTTGCACGAGGCTCTGATCCATGGGGGGGTTGCCAACGATTGTCGGGTCGACCTGAACTATGTCGATTCCGAGCGACTGGAAAAGGAGAAAGCGGCAGAACTGCTGAAGGGTGCTCATGGTATTCTGGTACCTGGGGGTTTTGGACAGAGGGGGATTGAGGGAAAGATCAAGGCAGTCCAATATTCACGGGAGAACGAGATCCCCTTTTTGGGGATTTGCCTTGGGATGCAGGCCGCGGTTATTGAATTCGCGAGAAACATGGCCGGGCTCAAGAGGGCCAATAGCTCGGAATTCGACACTAATACCACGGCCCCGGTCATCTATCTTATGGAGGAATGGGTCGACCAAAACAAGGTGGTCCAGAAGCGAGATATCCACTCGGACAAAGGGGGGACGATGAGGCTCGGCGCTTACCCATGCAGGCTGGAAAAGGGGAGCTTGGCCCTCCGGGCCTATAACAGGAAGATGATCTGGGAGAGGCATCGACATCGCTATGAATTCAACAATGGATACAGGGACGTGTTAACCAAGTCAGGATTGAAGATAAGCGGCGTATCACCTGACGGGGAGTTGGTCGAGATCATCGAGTTGGATGACCATCGGTGGTTTCTGGGATGTCAGTTTCATCCGGAGTTCAAATCTCATCCCATGGATCCCCATCCCCTCTTTCGCGATTTTATCAAGGCATCGTTGGGAAACCAGAGGGGAGACAGCCCGGGGGAGCGGAAGGGAGGGAGGACTGTCTCCCGGCAGGGGAATTAAATGGCCACCAGAGAAGTCCATGTCAATTCCGTCACCATTGGAGGAGGTAGATCCTTGGTTCTCGTTGCGGGTCCTTGTGTGATAGAAGGCGAGGAGGTTACCCTGAGGATCGCGAAGAGGATAAAGGAGATCGCCTCAGTGGTCGGGATGGATCTCATCTTCAAAAGCTCATATGATAAAGCCAACCGCTCTTCCATCCACTCGTACAGGGGTCCTGGTTTGGACGCGGGGTTGAGGATTTTGCGCCGGGTGAAGGAGGAGCTTGCTATTCCTGTCCTCTCCGATGTCCACCGTTTTGAGGAGATTGGGAGGGCCTCGGAGCTCTTGGACGTGATTCAGATCCCCGCTTTCCTCTGTCGGCAGACGGATCTCATCCTGGAGGTAGCGAGGACGGGAAAGCCGATTAACATCAAAAAGGGTCCCTTCCTGGCCCCGTGGGATATGCGTAATGTCATCGAAAAGGTTACGTCCACGGGAAATGATAACCTGGTCCTGACGGAGCGGGGGACAAGCTTTGGATATAATAACCTGGTCAGTGACATGAGATCGTTGGCCATCCTGAGATCTTTCGGCTATCCCGTCGTATATGATGCTACCCACAGCGTGCAGCTGCCCGGCGCAGGTGGGGACCATTCGGGCGGTCAGCGCGAGTTGGTTCCCCAATTGGCCAGGGCGGCAACGGCAACGGGAATTGACGCCCTGTTCATAGAGGTGCACGAGGATCCCTCCCGGGCCCTGTGCGACGGTCCGAACAGCATATGCCTGGATGGAATGAGATCCCTTTTAGCTCAGATTAAGCAGATCGATCGGATTGTAAAGGATGGTGGCCCATGAGCATGGAGAGGGCGAAAAGAGTCTTGGAGATCGAGGCTGAGGCCATACACTGTTTGATGGACAAGATTGATGAGAATTTCGAGAGGGCCGTAGAGCTCATTCACGATTGCAAGGGAAAGGTTGTGGTGATGGGAGTCGGGAAGTCCGGTATCATCGGAAAGAAGATCGCCTCCACTCTGGCCAGTACCGGGACGCCTGCCTTCTTCCTCCATCCCGTTGAGGGAATGCACGGCGATCTGGGGATGCTGGCCAAGGAGGACATCGTCATGATCCTCTCAAATAGCGGCGAAACGGACGAAATCTCCAGGATATTGCCCCTGCTCAACCGGTTGGGCAACCGGCTTATCGCCCTCACTGGAAATATGGATTCCAATCTGGCAAAGGCAGGGGATGTGGTTTTGGATGCGTGCGTTAGAGAGGAGGCCTGTCCCTTTGGTTTAGTCCCGACGGCAAGCACGACAGCGGCCATGGCGCTCGGAGATGCTTTGGCCATCGCCATCCTGGAAAGGAGGGGATTTAGTGGCGAGGATTATGCCGCCCTCCATCCGGGAGGATACTTGGGGAAACGCTGGTTGAAGGTCGAAGAGCTCATGCATACCGGGGAGGCCTTTCCCATGGTAAGAGAGACTACCTCGATGAGGGACGCGATCTTTGAGATAACCTCCAAGAGGCTGGGGGTAACGGGCGTTGCCGACGCCGACGGGAATCTCGTAGGGGTTATCACCGACGGGGATCTCCGACGGGCCTTGGAGAAATACGGGGATCTCCTCAGTCGAAAGGCATCAGAGGTCATGACCCGGAATCCCAAATGGATTGAGAAGGATTCCCTCGCCGCCAGAGCCGTCCAGAAGATGGAGGAATATTCCATTACCTCCCTTTTCGTCTTTCAAAGCAGGGAGGATAGAACCCTCGTCGGCATAATTCATCTCCATGATCTGCTGAAGGCGGGGGTTGTCTGATGGGCTCAGAGAGCCTTGAAAAGGCGAAAAATATCAAGGTCTTGATCCTGGACGTGGATG
This sequence comes from uncultured Syntrophobacterales bacterium, assembly GCA_964346945.1. Lineage (GTDB taxonomy): Bacteria > Desulfobacterota > BSN033 > WVXP01. The sequence continues at coordinate 2,462 of CAYFXL010000072.1, read as the reverse complement.
GGGTGTTGACCGATGGACGGATTGTCATCGATGACCGAGGGGTAGAGACCAAATGTTTTGACGTGAGGGATGGCCATGGAATCAAATTGCTGAGACGCGCCAACATCGAGGTCGTCATCATCACGGGGAGGAAGTCTGAAGTCGTGTCTCACCGGGCTCGGGAATTGGGGATCGATTCCGTTTACCAAAATATCCACGACAAACTGGAGGTCTATCGTAACATAGTGGAAGAGAGAGGGTTGAAGGACGAAGAGGTAGGGTTTGTGGGAGATGACCTCGTCGACCTGCCGCTGCTGAAAAGGGTGGGATTTTCCGCCGTCGTTGCTGATAGTATTGAAGAGCTGAAGCCATATGCGGATTATGTCGCTCGCCACAACGGGGGCAGGGGTGCGGTGAGGGAAATTTCCGAGCTGATCTTGAAGGCCCAGGGAAAGTGGTCCGCGCTGATGGAGAGATACTTGAGATAATGACCGGATTGAGGATTCTTATCCTATCGCTGATCGTTTTGGTGGCGGGAGCGGCCACCTATACCATTCGGTTTAGCCACTGGGGAGAAGGGGAAAATCCCCCTCCGGTGGAGACGGAAGCCGACTTGACCTTGAAGAATATCCACTTCGTGGGGGACAAATCAGGGTTGAAGGAGTGGGAATTGGAGGCCAAGGAGGCCCGACATTTCCAAGAGGAAAAGATGACCATGCTCGAAGACATTGAGGCGGCCTTCTATATTGAAGAAGGAGGGGTGATCCGATTGAGGGGGGACCGCGGCAGTATCCTGCACGGAACCAGGGATATCGAGCTCCAGGGGAATATCGTCATCTTCACCACGGATGGTTATCAGTTGACGACCGATGGCCTCCATTACGTGAACAAGACCAAAGAGATCAGATCTCCCAGGCGGGTCGATATCGCGGGAAATGGTTTGGAGATAACCGGGAAGGATATGCGCATCGACCTGGTTACGGGGAAACTCACCATGCGGGGGAGAGTGGATACGGTCCTTTCCGAGGCCCTCGGGCGTCGGGAGGACATGTTGCCAGGGGAAGATCTGTGAGCAGCTGGTTTCCAGGGATTTCCATTGCTATCATCCTCTCGGTGTTGGTCGGATCTCCACGCCCACCGGCTGCTGAAGAAGAGGCCAAGAAAGGGCTTGGGTTTGACCTCAGGGAGAGTTCTCAGCCCATTCGAATCAAGTCGGACGGGCTGGAGTGGGATTACAAGGGGCATGTAGTCACCTTTAAGGGAAATGTAATTGCCAATCAAGAGGATGTAACCCTCTATTCGGATCGGATGGTCGCGTATTACGATGAGACCACCAACGAAGTGATCCAGATCGTCGCTGAGGGGGCGGTCAGGATTGTTCAGTTGGACAGGAGGGCAACGGGAGAGAAGGCGGTTTTCCATAACGCCGAGAAGAAGATCGTTCTCACGGGGAGGCCGGTCGTCCGGCAGGGGAAGAACGTGGTGATTGGGGAGAAGATCACCATTCTCATCGATCGGGATTGGGTTGAGGTGGAAAGGGCGGATGTAACCATTTCTCCTGAGGAAATAAAGGAGAGGAGCAGGCCCCCATCCTACAAACGGGGTTCATAGCCATGACGACCTTATCCGTGGAGGGATTGACGAAATCCTTTGGTGAAAAGAGGGCGGTCGATGATGTCAGCCTCGAAGTAGCAGGGGGTGAAGTAGTGGGCCTCTTAGGCCCAAACGGAGCGGGAAAGACCACGGCCTTCTATTTGATCACGGGGCTTCTCAAGCCGACCAGAGGAAGGGTGTATCTCAATGGAGAGGATGTGACCGCTTGTCCCATGTATATGAGGGCGAGAAAGGGGATAGGGTATTTACCCCAGGAGCCATCGGTTTTCAGAAAGCTGACGGTCGAAGAGAATATCCTGGCTATTCTGGAGACCCTCGACATGCCTGGAAAGGAAAGGCGAAATAGGCTAGAAGAACTACTGGGGGAATTAGGTATGTCATCGATCGCGAAGAGGAGGGCATACGCCCTCTCGGGAGGAGAACAGAGGCGGGTGGAGATCACTAGGGCTCTGGTCCTCCAGCCGTCATTCATCCTTTTGGATGAACCCTTCTCGGGGATTGACCCCATCGCTGTTGTCGATATCCAAAACATCATTTTTCAGTTGCAATCCAAGGGGATTGGAATTATCATTACGGATCATAATGTACGGGAAACACTCGGTGTCTGCGATAGGGCATATATCATCAATGAAGGGAGAATTTTGGAGAAGGGGACACCCGAACAGATTGCCCAAAGCAAAAGGGCGCGGCAGATCTATTTGGGTGAGAGTTTTCGTCTTATGCAATAGGGGGGCGGGGACGGAGTTGGATTATGGCGCTTGAAATCAAACAGAGTCCCAAATTGGTTCAGCAGTTGGTGATTACCCCCCAACTGCAACAGGCCATCAAATTGCTTCAGCTCACCAGGGTGGAGTTGGTGGACTTGATTC
>CAYFXL010000071.1:0-14001 GCA_964346945.1 uncultured Syntrophobacterales bacterium | reverse complement strand
GGATTTTCTCATATGATCAGTTCCTTACAGGTCGACTGGGAACAGGCTGATGATTCCAGCTCTTCCTCCTCTCCATCCTTTTCCAGGAGTACCAAAATGGGAATATCCTCAGGGGCGTCGCTGTAACGGACACAGAGGGATGTGGCAGCCTCGATGGACGACTTGGGGGCGCCCCCAGGAATCAAAGCAATGGGCCCCGGATAATCCGCCACTTTGATGATCACGTCTCCCTCACGCGCCAGCTCCAGGAGTCGTTCATTCTCCTCTTTGCGTCTCCCGATAACAACCTTTGTCGATTCATCCAGTCGAAAATGGCGCCCCACCTGGAGGAGTTCGATGTCCTGGATTTGAGGCTCCTCACGATGGGCAAGGAGGTCCCTCAAGCGCTTGGAAAAAGCGGGGTCAGTGAGCAGACATCCCCCGGCGGGCTCGGGAAAGTCGTCTATCCCATACCGTCTTGCCAATTCAAACTGTTCCTTGCGGGAACGCCCGCGAATATCCAAGAGCCTCCCCCGGTCAACCTTCCCCTCCTTTTCCGGATGCGTTTCAGGCAAAAGCTTGGCACTAAGGGGGCGGAGAATGAGCCCCTCGTACCCCGAGTCCCTCGAGACGAGCTGAAGGACGCGTCTATTCTGGGACATTGGGCGTTGTCCCAACACCTCGCCGGTAAATATGAAATCGAAGTTTTCCTTTTCGAGGAGATATCCGGCTTGCCCAAGCATCAAGATGTGACAGTCGATACAAGGGTTCATGTTCCTTCCATATCCGTATTTCGGATTGCGAACCAGTTGGAGGTGCTCCTCGGCAATATCGATGATCCGCAGAGAAACCTTCAACTGGGCTGCGGCCCTTTGGGCCTTCTGGAAGCCGAAAAAGGGAGTCTTAAAACAGATGGCCAGGATTTCAATCCCTTGATCCTGTAACAGACGTGTTGCCAGTATGCTGTCCAATCCGCCCGATAGCAGGCCAATGGCTTTGATCAAAACCGGTGATCCTTTCCCGAATGGAAATGTGTTGAGCAGTAAGCTATAATAGACCGAAGCATGAAAAAATCAAGGGAATGGTGACTATTATTAGTCTTTCTGGAAAAAAATTTGATTATTTTCCTCTTTTCCTATTAAATAGAAACCTCCATTCGATCGATTACGGTGAGAGGTGGCCAAATGAGGAATGTACGGTCAAAGGATGGATTCAAGCGGGTTGTCATTACCGGAATTGGACCAGTTTCCCCAATAGGTATAGGAAAGGAACCCTACTGGGAATCCCTCTTGAAGGGAAGGTCCGGGGTTAAACGCATCGACTTTCCCGGTTTCGATATGGATCAGTATAGGACCAAAATCGCCGCCCCAATAGAGGATTTTAACCTCTTCGAGTATGTGACCGAGACGAAAAAGTCGAAATATTTGAGCAGGACTTCCCGATTCGCCATCGCCGGTACCATGTTGGCCCTCAAGGATGCTGATTTACGAGTTGAATTGAATCAGGAGAGGCTCAAAGAGGGACAGTATTGCGTAGGTAACTCGGATTCCTTCAAGGTTGGGGTCATCTTGGGCATCGGGGCTGAAAGCATGGATTTACTGGAAATGTTTCACGAAAATTTCCTCGAACATCGGGGGCCGAAGCGGCTATCCCCCTTTGGACTACCCCACGTCTACGTAAGCTCCATCACCTCTAACGTCGCGGATCGATTTGGCCTACGTGGGGCTTCCTATACCGTTTCGACGGCATGTGCCTCAGGTACCCACGCCATTATCAATGCCTATCGCCAGATCCAGGCCGGAGCTGAACACGTTATGGTCACGGGAGGGGTAGATGCCTGTATCACCCCGTATGTCTTCGGAGGATTCGTCGCCCTCAGGGCCATGTCCACTTACAATGACGAGCCCGCAAAGGCGAGTCGCCCCTTCGATGCTCAACGGGATGGATTTGTCATGGCAGAGGGAGCGGGAATACTCGTTTTGGAAGAATTGGAACACGCCCTTGCGAGGGACGCCACGATCTATGCCGAACTCATCGGATACGGGATGACGGCGGATGCATATCACATTACCGAGCCCGATCCCAAAGGCGAGGCCGTTATAAAGGCCATAAAGCTCGCGTTGGAAGGCGCTGGCATCACCCCGAAGGAGATAAATTATATCAATCCCCATGGGACGTCGACCCGGCTAAACGATGCCGTGGAGACGCTAGCGATAAAGAAGGCGATGGGGAAATGGGCTTACCATATTCCCATCAGCTCAACCAAATCCATTGCCGGTCATGCATTAGGGGCCGCAGGTGGGATAGAAGCAATAGCAACAGCGCTGACTATCCAGACGGGAATGATCCATCCAACCATCAATTACGAGTTTCCAGATCCTGAATGCGATCTGGACTATGTCCCTAACGAACCGCGGAAGGTTGAAGTTAGAAACGCCATGTCCATCTCGGCCGGATTTGGCGGGGTAAATAGCGTTATTATCATGAGGCAATTTGAGGGAATGTAACCCATAGCCCATTCCCCGATCTATGGAAAACAACAGCGAGCCGTGCGTGCTCCCTGGCGAAGGCATTTCGTTACCTTGAGGAAGGGGATGAGTTGGAATTAAAGGGAATGGCTCGATGGAGTTGGTACTCGTGTCATAGTTGCATATTATAATCCTCGACCCTAAACATACCGCCGGGATGATTGAATAGGAGTTTCAGGATTTCCTTCACATCCTTCCCCTTGTATTTGCATAGGGCCCAGACCTTATAGAGGGTGAAGGTGTTGAGGCCCACTACATTGGTGGGTTCCAGCCTCATAATGGCCTCCTGCGAGAAATCTTGGCGCTTAGCCCTCTCGGTCAGGGAAATAGCATGGTGGGCATTTGCGATGATGACGGTCTTTTCAGCCCTCTTCCTTTCCCGCTCAAATTCCAGGGCCTGATTGAATTTACTATTATCCCCCTTCACCTCCCTTTCCGATGCAATAACCTGCATCCCGAAGGTCATACGGGTTCCGGGAATCTTAACGATTCGGTCGATGGTAGGATATTCGGACGTCTTGGTCACCTGGAGGCCCAAGTCCCTGAGGACCGAGTGAACTGCATCAACCAACATCAGCTCGTTCTTACCCCAAAGAATATATTTTACCGTATCTAATTCATCTCTTTTTTCCCCAGATTCGTCGTGTTCCTTGTGAGTGGACTCCTCCCCTGAGTCCTTTCTCTTGAGCCTTCCTTCCAGTTTCCCGACGAAAAACATAGCCACAAGACATCCCAGAGGGACAAATAGTTTGGCCATGTCCGAATACTTCAATGCGCCGTAGATACCGAAGGTGGCCAATAATAGTTGGAAGAGCAGGAGGGTGTGCATAGACCTTCCCTTTCAAACTCGGTCACTTAAATCAAAAGCAAAATTTATGCCAACTAATCAGAGAGAACGACTGGCAAGACTATGTAATGGATTAGGGCCCTGAAATCCCTTTATATCAGGGAAGCAAAGACCCTATGAGAAAATGTTAGGACTGTGAAAAAAGGTGCTATTTTCCACCTTTTCCTTCCTCACCTTTATCCAGGGCGTTTGACATAATCATGGGTGAATTCCCCGAGCTTTCATATCATGGAGGGCTCCTCCAATGATAGCGTATGGCCTAATCCCAATCCGCGCTATGAATTGCCAATTCGCAGCGACGGACAATGATCCTTCCCTTCTTGAAAAATCTCGCCGTTTCAATTAGGATAGTCTATCAGTTTTCCTCCACACATATCATGAAATCGACAAAAACGAAAAAATTTCTTCTGGCGTGTCTTTCCGGTTTACTCCTCTGCATTATCTTTCCGAAATTCGATATGCAAATTCTTGCGTGGGTTTCCCTCGTTCCATTGCTCTTTGCTATCCAAAGGGAGAATCTCCTGACCAGTTTCTATTTGGGTTTCACCACGGGCTTCGTCTCTTTTCTCGGCATTCTCTATTGGGTCATCGTAGCCGTCCACACCTATGGAGGGATCCATATTATCCCCAGCGGCCTTATCCTTGTGCTCCTCGTTGCCTACTTAAGCCTGTATGTGGCGGTATTCGCCTTCCTGCTGACCTACATAAGGGGTCGTATTCAATGGGATATGGTGGTAGTGGCCCCTTTTCTGTGGGTTTCCCTTGAATATATCCGCTCCTTTTTCCTTACGGGGTTTCCCTGGGCAGTCCTCGGGTATTCCCAATACTTGAACCTTCCCATCATCCAAGTAGCCGACATGACAGGTGTCTATGGTATTTCATTCCTTATCCTTCTGGTCAATGCGGTAATTTATGATTTTATTTCCATCATAGGGCACGCGAAACGACCTCCACCTCTCCGACAAGGCGTCGTCGTCCTGGCCATTCTCGTTGTGGTCTTCGGATACGGTATCGCCCAGATCAAAAGGGTTGAAAACATCTCCTCCCGTCAGCGAAAAATGAGAATCGGTCTTGCCCAGGGAAACATCGATCAGAGCATCAAGTGGAATACCGCTTACCAGGAGAAAACTCTTCAGATATACGAAAACCTCAGTTCCATCCTAGCAAAGGAGAAACCATCCCTCATCATCTGGCCTGAGACGGCAACCCCCTTCTTCTTCCAGTCAGAAGAGAGATTTCAACCCCGGGTGATGGAGGTTCCCGAAAAGTCCGGCGCCTATCTGCTTTTCGGGAGCCCCTCTTACGATCGGGTTAATGGGAAGGTGGAGTACTACAATAGCGCCTATCTCCTTTCACCGGAAAAGGAGATCATTGGAAGATATGACAAGATTCACCTCGTCCCCTTCGGCGAATATGTCCCGCTCTCCAAATTTCTCTTCTTTCTGGGAAGCCTCAGCGCGGTGGGAAACCTGTCTCCAGGTAAGCTCGTCCGGAATCTCCGTTTTCCACGAGGGGATTTCGGCGTCCTTATCTGTTACGAAATCATCTTCCCCAATCTCTGCCGAAAATTCGTAAAGGAAGGAGCCGACTTCTTGGTCACCATTACCAACGATGCGTGGTTTGGACGGACCTCCGCTCCTCATCAGCACCTATCCATGGCCACCTTCAGGGCCATTGAGAATCGGGTTTCCATTGCCAGGGCGGCCAATACCGGGATAAGCGCCTTCATCGATGCCAAGGGGGAGATTCGCAAAATGAGCGGCCTCTTCACCCAGGAGACCCTCATCGGTCAAATCGGCCCGAGGATCGAAAAAACCTTCTATACTCGCTACGGTAACGTATTTACCCTTGTCTCATCGGCATTTGCCTTCTTTTGCGTCCTTCTGGCCTATTTTAGAAGGCTACTGATCTTTCTTTGACCATCAGGGGATGTGTTTAATTGTTGCATCAAGAGGAGACAGCCTGTTAAGGCTGAGGACATGTCGACTGCAAGCCGGAGTTTTCAGACCATAAAAGCCGAGGCACTTTGATCGAACGAACACCCACTGCCCTCCCCTTCCTTTTTCAGACCATATCTTTACCACGAAGGTTCGTCTTTCACTCTCACGTGGCGATGGACTATTCTTTGGAGAAAGAACCGATGCGAATAGAAATTGCAAAAACCTTTTCTGCAAAGATCAGGAAATTCCATCGAAAGGAGGACCGGAAGCCATCGCTGTGTATATGACCAAGACTATACCAGCAAATATTTCCTCCGAACCTCCTCGTTCTCCCTCAGCTCATCAACGCTTCCCCCGTAACGGATCTGACCGTTATCGATGATATACCCACGGTCACTGAGCCTCAGCGCGGATCTCACGTTCTGTTCGGCCAGAAAAACGGTTAATCCAACTTCTTTCAAGCTTCTCACCTGCTCCTCCAGGGCGAGCACCAGCACAGGTGCAAGACCCTCGGTGGGCTCGTCCAACAGCAGCAGCTCCGGATTGCCCATCAGCGCCCTGGCAATAGCCAGCATCTTCTGCTCGCCCCCGCTGAGGAAGCCACCCTTCCGGGACTGTATACCCTTCAAGGTCGGGAAAAGCTCATAAACCCTTTCCATATTCCATCCCTCCGTTTCCCTAGCCTTCCGCTCGGCTATCTCCAGATTTTCCCTCACCGTGAGGTCGGCAAAGATCCTTCTATCATCGGGGACGTAAGCTATGCCTTTTCGAGCGAGCAAATAGGGTTGCCTCCCGGTGATCTCTTCATCCTTGAACCTGATGCTCCCCCTCTTCGGCGGTGTGAGGCCTATTATGCTCTTCATGGTAGTGGTCTTACCCGCCCCGTTTCGGCCAAGAAGACAAACCACCTCCCCCGGCTCAACCCTGAGGGAAACCCCGAAGAGGATGTGGCTCAAACCGTAAAACGTATGGATTCCCTCCACCGCGAGCATCATTCTCCCCCCAGGTAAGCTTCCTGCACCTCCCTGTTCTCCCTCACCTCTTCCGGCTCCCCCTGGATAAGGGTCCGGCCCTGGTGCATAACCATGATGCTCCGGGCAATGGAGAACACCACATCCATGTCATGTTCGCAGAACAGGATTGTCAAACCCCGGCTACTGGCCAGGTTCTTGATGAGCTCCAACGTCGCCGCCGTTTCCTCGGGTGACATCCCAGCGGTAGGCTCATCCAGAATCAACAGCTCCGGCTCATTGCCCAAGGCTATCGCTATCTCCAGGATCTTCTGGTCACCATGGGATAACGAGCCCGCAACGCTTGTTGCCTTATCCGTAAGGCCCACGCTTTCCAAAATGGACTTCGTCTCCTCAATAGCCAGATTCTGCGCTGGAGAGAAAAGGTTGTAGCTCTTTCTCTGCTGCGAAAGTACGCCTACCTGAACATTCCCGAAGACGCTGAGCCTGGGGAAGATATTGACTATTTGAAACGATCGGGCAATCCCCCTCTTACAGATCTCGTAGGCGGGCAATCCGCTGATATCCTCCCCCCTGAAGATTATCTTGCCCCTGTCCGGCCATAGCTGTCCCGTAATGAGATTGAAAAGGGTGGTCTTTCCCGCGCCGTTCGGCCCGATCACGGCTACCAGTTCCCCTTTCCCGACACTGAGGTTCGCCTGGCACACCGCCATGAAGTCGCCAAAGGATTTGTCAACGGCCTGCACCTGCAACATCCAATTCGCTCCTCCTTTCTGCTACTTCTCTCACACGAGGCCTGAATTTCTCCAGGAAATACCCCATGACACCCTCCGGCAGGAAGAAGATGAGTAGGATCAGGATAATCCCCAGAATCAACGTCCAGTACTCGGTATAGATGCCCACAAAAGTGCGGAGAGACACCATTATTGCCGCCCCGAGGATTGGCCCGGCAAAGGTGAACCATCCCCCCAAGAGGCACATGATGAATACCTCCAGGGACAAAACCCAGAACAGCAAGTCGGGAAAAACGGAACCCTCAAGCACCACGAAGAGAACACCGGCGATCCCCGCGAAGAAGGTGGCGATCACGATGGCCATGAGCTGATGGCGCCTGACGTTGACGCCCACTGCTTCACACCGCTGGGGATTATCGCGGATGGCCTCCAACGTGCTTCCAAAGGGCGATTTCAAAATCAGGTACAGGACGACCAGGCAGGTGACGAGGATAATCAGGATAAAGTAGTACGCACTATTCAATGAAGATATGAGTGTGGGTATGGGGATACCATGGATGCCGTCATCGCCGCCCGTGAACCCATACCAACGGAAGGCGATAGCCCATATCAGTGAACCCAGGGAAATCTGGAGCATCCCGAAGTAGAGCCTTGTCAGCCTGACGCAAAACCAGCCGATGAGCAGGCCTGCAACCGCTGCTACGATGGGCCCGGCAATAAAGCCAATCCACATGGGCAGTGAAGTCTTGGTCAACACCAGTGCAGCGGTATAGGCCCCCATCCCGTAAAAAACACCATGGTGAAATTGAAAAATCATGCCGTGGCCGAGGACGAGGTTAAGGCTCATGGCCAGCAGAGAGGTGACGAAAATCACCGCAACAATATAGGTGTAAAATCGTGGAAGTATCAGCGGCAGAACCAGCAGGGCGATAAGAATAGTACCTATAAACCACAGCACTTTTGGATCGATAGTCCCTCTCAACAGCGTCCCCCCCTGTTACCAGACCGATTTCAGCAGGCCCCTCGGGCGCAAGACGAGCACGATGACCACCGCGGCGTAGGGAAATACAATGGCAAATTGCGGCCACAGCAATACGCCGAAGGCGTGGGTTACCCCAAAAATGAGAGAGCCAACGAGGGCTCCCCATATATTCCCCAATCCCCCGATGGTAACGATGAGGAACGCCTCGATAATGATGTCGTGATCCATTCCCAGGCTGATGCTCACCGTCGGGACGACCAGGGCACCACCGAGGCCGGCAAGAAAACACCCCATAACGAAGGACACGGCGAATACCCAGCTCACATTGATGCCTATTACGCCCACCATCTCCCTGTCAACCGCTGCTGCACGGGAGATCTTCCCTATCTTCGTCTTGTTCGTAAAAAACCACAGGCCAATGGCCACAAGAGGGCCTACGATGAGAAGGAACAGATTGTACCGGGGGAGCGATGAGCCAAATACCGAAATCGAGCCCCTTAACACGCTCGGTGCCAATACCGAATAATATTTTGCCCCCCACGTGAGCTTTACCAGGTCACCGAGAATAAGCATGAGGGCGAAGGTGAACAGGAGCAGCATCAGGTGCTCCCTCTGGTAGAGATTGCAGAAGAGCGTCCTCTCAGCAATCAGGCTTACGAGGGCTACCACGAAGGGGGCCAAGATGAGGGCCAGCCAAAACCCGACTGAGCTTTGGCCGAAGAACCTGAAGATGCTGTAGGCCGCGAATGCCCCTATCATGTAGAGCGAGCCGTGGGCTATGTTGGGAACCCTGAGCACCCCCAGGACGAAGCTGAGCCCGGCACAGACAATAAATAGAATCATCGCCCGGCTCAACCCGACCAATAACTGACTGCCTAAGGATGCAAGATTAAGACTTTCTCCCAACTCCATGATGCCTTCTTTCCTTCATAACCAGGAGTGGGGGCCAGAAACCGGCCCCCCGCTCCTATTCGAAAATTACTATTTTCCCCGCGCTTTTCTGATTTCCTCGCACGTGGGCAGTACTTCCTTTCCGGATAACGTCAGGATATCGCTGGAGATGACAAAATCGTATTGGGGAACCTTTTTGGTCACGCCCAGAAATATCGGCAACGCCGCTTGGTGGTCACAGGCTCGCATCTCCACCTCGCCCACAGGTGCATCTATCTTCAGCCCCTCCAGGGCATCGATGAACTTCTCCTTGTCCACTTTCCCCGCTTTTTCAAATGCCCGAGCGATGAAATGGGCGGTCATATAACCGTGAAAAGCGGGAAAACCTGGCGGCTCCCCATAGGCATCCCGAAACGCCTTGACAAATGCCTTATTGGCCGGCGTGTCAGGATAGTAGAAATGGTAGTCCATGGTGCCCATCACCCCCTCAGGGGCTTCCGGCCCGAGCGGCTTGAGCACGGCGTGATCCGTGGCGGTGTGAATCCAAATGGGAATCTTCCCGGCCATGCCGGTCGTTTTGGCCGCCTTCAGGACATTGGCCATGCTGCGACCGCCGGTGGCAAAAATAACCGCATCGGGTTTGGCCGCTTGAATGGCGGTAAGATAGGGTATGAGGTCTGGCTCACCTACCTTCCACCACGACTCCCCCATTTTCTTTACCCCGGGTTTCAGCTTCTCCAGGTTGCGCCAGGCAGCATTGGCTATGTCATGCCCGTATGAGTAGTCGTCTCCCGCAATCCAGTATTTGACATAGGGCTTCTTGGCCAGCGCAACACCTCCGGCCTTTCCGGCCATAGCGGTATTTTCACCCGTGGAAAAAACGTAACGATGCCCTTTCTCTCCGGTTATCGTCTCGCTCTTCGAAATCCACACGATAAATGGCACCTTCTCTCTCCTCACATAATCGGACACGGCCAGGGCAACACCGCTGCTGATGGTGCCAACGAGAACGTCTACGTTCTCCCTCATTATCAACTCTTTGGCCATGCTGAGGCCGATATCCACCTTGAACTTGGTATCGCGGGTGGTGAACTCGATTTTCGATCCCAGAACCCCTTCCTTGTTGATCTCAGCAAGGGCCAGTTTGAAACCGTTGAGCGCGTCCTTTCCAAATACCGCCGGTGGCCCACTGTAGCAATCTATTATCCCCACCTTAATGGGCCGTGCCCGAGATTGGGTGGGAAGCATGGTAACCAGAACAGCAAAGAGCGCCGTCATAAACACAAGATTTCTCACGATGATTATTCGTCTCATTCTTGTTTCACCTCCGTTTTCTAGTTACGTGCCTAATCGACCTCAGACCTCTTCCCTTGATCACCCCCTTCCTTCCACCTACTTTCAGACCCAATTCAAAAAGTTACCCCGTATCTCTCATGCAAACCGATGGTAGATTAACTCACCCCTTTCTGTCAAGGCATTCATCTCCTGTCAGAGTATTCTCTTCTCCCTTGGCTTGAATCCTTCGAGAGGTAGCACCTTGTGTGCGTGGTGAGCACAACGAATGATGAAAATTGTTGTAAAAATCCATTGTGCAATAAGAATCAGTTTTTGACAAGAAATACTTCGTGTGAAGGTTGGGAAACTCCAGGGGAATTTCCGGGCTCGCCGTGAAAGGGAACATAATACCATAAGAATACAGCGGCATTTTGGCTTCTCAAGTAATTTCTTTTCTGAGGAAGGGAAGAACGCGATTAAGATTGAAGAACTTGAGGAAATCATCAAAGGCAAACGTTCCATCCGGAAAATAGATCGGATTTCGGAAGACTTACTGAGAAAAGCCGGTGATCTGGCGACCTGAGCTTCAAATGGGGACGATTTTCAGGGATTGAGGTTTAAGGACGAAACCCAGTTTCTGCAGTGATCGAATTCATCCGATAGAGATGGAGTCGGGTTGATCTTCTTCCATCCTGGCAAGCAGAATGCTCGTGATATCGGGGATTGTTTTTAAAACCCCAACGGTTCCCCAACGATGAGAATGAAGATATCGGACCGGGGGGGTTTCTTCACTATTTCCACAGATATATTGCAAATCCTTTCCGGTGAATTGCAGTCCGAACAGACTCCTGTCTCAGCGCAGGGCGTTTTGCGAGCAAGCCGTTTCGCGTTCATAGGTGCGGCCAAGTTCCAAACCCGCGTTCGGGCTTCCTCCATATCCTTCACAATCTTATTGATCCCGCAAACTACGATGGCCTTTTGGGGGCCGAAGAACATGGCCCCGACTCTGTTGCCGCTGGAATCGAGATTATATAACTGACCTCCCTCGGTGATGGCATTCGTACTGGACAGAAAGTAATCACAGGAGAAGATCTTTCTGCGCAATTCAGCTCCCTCTTCTGGAGTAATAGCTTGGGCAAAAGGGTTTAATAGATTCATTCGGCGCCCCTTGGCTGCCTCGAAGAAGCCGATTTGATTCAAGGTCATCGAACCACCAACGCCCACCGTAGCCCTATCTGGGATCATCTCCATGATGGCCTTTACCGCGGATCGAGCATCTGGCACGAATTGGGATTTAAACCCGTTCCTCTCAAGAGCTTTCCTGGTTCGGTCAACCTTTTTGATCTGGGACCACTCATAAAGTGACCTCGTTGGATCGTCCCTTTGATCCCCCATTTCACGCCTCCTCTCGTTGTCTCGAGTGAAATTTCGTCATCCATAACCCTTGCGATATAATTCGTCTGTAAAGAAGCCACCCCGCCCTCACTTCGGCTTCTGAAGCTACCCTTCACCAAATAGGGGGCTTAGCGAAAAACCCTTGCATCCCCCTCACCTTCCTGCCCGAATTCCTTTGGCAGAAACTCTTTTAAGAGTTGCCGCCGAAAATTGGCTGGGAACAAAACCCTGTCGCGATGGGATTTCGAATTCACAAGGGACCCCTGTTTGGCAGAGTCCACAGGCATAGATGTCGATGTCGTAGGTTCTTCTCACATAGGACCCCATCCTATCGTAAACAAAGCTCCTGCAGGCATATTTATCATGCCCCTTCTCCGTGATGGCCCGCACAGGACAGCGGCGAGCACATTCCATGCATGTTCCCCCCTGATAGAAGAGGCAATAATTTCCTCTTCCTCCATAAGGCCGCGGGGTTGGCTTCACCGGAAGATTTGTGACCACGCTGCCACAACGCATTGCCTTCCCCCTGGGCGAAATCAGTCCATCCGAGAGACCGAAGGTACCGAGTCCGGCGGCATAGGAGGCATGGCGTTCGGACCAGTTGGATGTAAACCCAACCCGGCTATCCCTGAGCGTGGTAAAGAAGGTGCTCTGAGAAGGGGCCATGGCAAGATGACCCTTCTCCGTCAGTATGGAGACCACATGATTTCTGAGGGATCGATTACACTCTTCTCCATAAAGCCGGGTATGGGCCCATCGTCGAGAGGTGACCTTTGCTTCCATCCGGTTCTCCGTTCTGGTCTTTTCGGTAATGGGAAGCACCCAAGCGATCACCCTCAAATCCCTTGCCCGAAGGTTCCGATGTGCATTCTCGCCCAGGACTAGTTTCATCCATTCCAAGGGGGTGTAGTGGAATTTTCCGATAACCCTTTTATACCTCCTGAAGAGGTGGTCATCCCCCCGGGCAAAACCCACCAAGGGCTCATCGAAGATCACTTGCCCATCCAAAGTCAGCCGGTTACCCTCGCTCCTGGCGATAAAATCCCTTATCCGCTCCGCTACCCACTTTTCGGGATGATCCTCGATGCGCACTGCACTGTTCCCAGACATATGCCCTCCACTGCATGCACCCCTTTGTCATAGGGGAAAATCGTTCACGGCCTTATCTTATCGCAAGGGATTGACATGGTTCACCTTAAATTCGACCGCTTCTCTCCTGATATATCAGTAAAATGAACTATTTGCCTTTCAATCTGCTTTCCCTCAGGATAAAATCATGGTATACAAATGAACAAGCAGGACGAACGTCTAATGCCAATTATCAGACATCTATCCGCCCATTACATTCCTAGACAAGGGGGAAATTCATGATCTGGTTTTTGTATGGAATAGCCTTTTTCTGGATTGCCGCAGGCACCTTATTCATCCTTTACACGGAGGAGAGCCGCCGTTTTCTGGGAAATTCCATGGGCAAAGTGAACCCGAAATTCCTGGCTTTCATTCCCATGGTGGTTGGCATTCTTCTCATTCTCGCCGCAAGGGTAAGCGGTGCCTTTTGGTTTATCCTTATCCTGGGCCTTCTGGCCATTGGAAAGGGAGTTTATCTTTTATTGGGCCCGCGCGGTCAAATAAAGGCCCTTTTCGACTGGTGGTTCAAATCGGCACAGGATAGGACGTATCGATTTTGGGGGATCATCATACTTCTCCTAGGAATGGTCCTCTTATCCTGGATGTAGGAAAGTGGTAAGACCATTCTTCCTTCCCCCTGTCCCGAAACCAGTATGAATCCTCTGAGTTTTGGCCCCAATTTAACCCAGGCCAGTTGGATTAACTCCGGCTGTTCAACAGATGCTTCTCCCGATACTGCTTAGCCTGGTACATGAAGGCCTCAAGGCGGGTTAGGGTATTGGTCTGCTCCTGGCCATCGTACGCCATATTGAGGACGGGGAGGTTATTATTTTCCTCCCGATACCGCTTCAGGATTGCACTGACTACTGTCCCCGGCATACAGGTGAAGGGCATGACATTGACCACCCCACTGCACCCCGAATGGGCGAAATCGGCGGTTCGTCCGACGCTCAAGACCGCCTCCCCCTCGAAGGAATCGTGAAGGTAAGGCCTCGCCTGTTTCAAGATCGATTGTACCGTTGGTTCATGGAGGTTTCTGAGATGTCCCCTGAAGATCTTCGTCAGGCGGTGTTCATCCTTTTTCTGGTAGTAATCCGTGAGGAAGATTTTCAAGAGGTTGGAGAACCTCTTGTGCCTCAGACTGTGTCTCTTCCCCATGGCGTTGATGTAGAGAACCCATTCCGACACCGGTGAAAGCCAAGCCTCCCCGCCGAACTGTTCGATCTTTCGGATCACATCCTCGTTGGCGAAGGGGTTGGAACGGACGTAAATCTCCCCGACGATCCCGATCAGGGGCCTCGTGCCTAGTGCCTCCACTTCAACCCCATCGA
>CAYFXL010000070.1:0-14065 GCA_964346945.1 uncultured Syntrophobacterales bacterium | reverse complement strand
CAAATAGGGAGTGCCGAAGATATCTATCATAGCTCGAAGTCGAAATTCGTTGCTTCCTTTGTGGGAACAACCAATTTATTAAAGGGAACGCTTCAGAAAAAAGATGAACTTCTCGTTGAAGTGAGGACGGAAAAGGGAATGGTATTGAGAGTCAAAAAGGGAGAGGAAAGTGCATTTCCCGATATCGATTCCGATGTTCTCATTTCAGTTCGGCCCGAGTCCATTGAAATCGAACCCTCTAAGATAGCGAAGACTGACAATGTGTATAGGGGAAGGGTTGTCCAAAAAACATTTCTGGGCAGTTTTTATGATTACAGAATCAACGTGGAAAAAGAAGTTTTGAGAGTGCAAACGTCATCCCATAAAGATCTCAATGTTGACTCTGAGGTTTGGGTGTATATAGATCCCGCGCTCTGTAATTATTTAAAGGGATAAAGAGAGTAAAGTCGAAGAGGGGAACTTAACCTATGGATACGGAGAGAATTGGAATTGTCGGTTATGGAGAGGCTGGGCAGGCCATCGCCCAGGGATTGTGTTCAAGCAGAGGGAGTTCTATCAGTGTTTTTGATATTAAGTTCAATGAGGAGGAATTGAGGGAATCGCTGAGACTTAGAGCTCAGGAACACGGGGTAATCGTTGAAGATGATATGGGGTCTTTGATCGCGAACAACGACATGATCTTGAGCCTAGTGACTGGGGAAGTAGCGACGCAAGTGGTCAGGGATTCCTTACCGTTCATAAATGAGGGAAAGGTGTACGTGGATATGAGTACTGTTTCGCCGAGAAAGAAAATCCTTATGGGCGAATTGATTGAACAAAAAGGAGGATCTTTTATTGAAGTGGCAATCTTGGGTGCGATAGCCTCGTACGGTTTTAAGAGCCCAATGTTAGTTTGCGGAAAAAGGGCAGATCACTTCGTCAATGTGTTCGCGAAGATGGGGTTTAATGTGAAATTCGTCTCCACAGAGATCGGAAAGGCATCCTCCTTAAAAATGCTCAGAAGCGTCTTTGCTAAAGGCGTTGAAGCCCTTCTTCTTGAAATGTTGGTCGGGGCTAAGCGTTGTGATCTTGTGCAACCGCTCATGGACGCTATTGTCGAGCATATGGATGGAAGCTCATTTCAAGAGATCGCGAATACATGGATCACGACCAATGTTGTTCACGCAGAACGGCGAACTGCGGAAATGGAGCACGTGATCGAAACCTTGAATGAGCTAAATGTGAAACCGATTATGGCTAAAGCGGTTCGAGATCGATTACTGACATCCTCTCAATCCGGTCTAAAGGACTTCTTTCAAGGGAAAAAACCTGACGATTATCGTGAAGTCATTGACGCCATGGTGAGAATGGATTTCAGGTAACCTAGCTTATCTCCTATCAATTGTATAATTGGTCATTTCTCAGGAATAAACCGTAAATTCTTTATCCTCCAGCCCGCCACAGATTGCGTATACAGTTATAAGATCTGCTTTCCTCCGTACCAAGGAGTCTCATGGACGCGGGGACATCCTGTAGAGGATAAAGGCTATCCACACAACCCCCAGGCCACCAAGACCAAGCACACTGTAAGACCAACCCCACGTCAGGTAGGGAGTGGTTTGCGAAGACATTGGGTTAACCCAATCCAAAATGGCACCAAATGTCAAGGGTGAGATAGCACCGGCGCTGAACCCCAGAAACGACCGCAGGGCAAAGGCAGCCCCCCTATACGAGGTTTCGACCCTCTCGGTTAATCCTGCTGAGAGGATCGGGGAGTCCCCTAACGCAGAAAACCCATAAATCATCCCAATCACGATAACCAAAAAAAGGGGAAGACCAATGAGCCATCCCATAGCAAAAGAGCAGGCTGTACTGATACTCCCGAGAAGCAGGATCATGAATGCGCGTCCAAGCCTATCTGAAAGGAAACCCATGGACAGTGACGCAAAAAAACCCATAAGGTGAAAGAGCGCGACGATGTGAGCGCCAATACCAGCTACCCTCAACGCCTCGGATCCGCTGACCGCAAGGCAGGCGGACAGAAATGCTGGGGTCCATGCCCACATGCCTATAAGCTCCCAGTTATGCCAAACATATGCCATGATAAGCAGTATGGCGGGTTTATTGTGCACGACCTCTGCCGAAAACTTCTGCTCTTCTCGTCTCGGAGATATTGACCTCGGCGTTGAAACCAGGGCTATCCATGCTAAAATCGACCCCACCAATGGCCCCAGGCAGGTCAGGAGGAAAGAAAGCTGATACCCTCCATACGGTAACGCGACCCCACTGATTCCCAGCGATACGGTATAACTCAAGGAAGTGCTCGCGATGAAGAACCCAGTGGCCCTCCCCCGGGTTTTGCTGGGATACCGATCCGCAATCATCATGATTCCGGGTGTATAGGTTCCTCCCAATGAGAGCCCAATAAGGGTATAGAGGAAGAGGCCGGAGTAATATCCCCGGGCAAAGGTGGCAAAGGCCAGTGAGACAAAAGCGGTGGAAGCATGAGCCCAGAGGAAGACGCCTTTGGGCCCGATTCGGTCGGCCAACTCCGAAAGGATAATCAGGGAGACAGCGAGCCCAATTTGAAATCCACTGGAAATAGATCCCGCGGCCGCAGCAGACATCCCCCATTCCCTCTGGAGGACAGGAAGGGCGGCCGCATAGGTCATGAACACGAAATACGTAAAGAATCTTGAGGAACAGATCCCGAAGAGCCACCAATCGCGTTTCATTGATCAATAGAGAGAACTTATGTTGTTTGGAAGCACCTTTTCCCCTTTTAATTGTGCGGCTTACAATTCATTGAAGCACATTACTGGGGAATTTTGAGGCCTAGTTCTGAGGCAATTTGCTTTAGTTTTCCCAAGACGGAGGGGAGAACAGAAACACCTTCCGTTTGATTTTCCTTGCGAGCGATTATTTCGGGCTCACCGGGAATGAAAATACGTTCTGCGTCAGGCTCAAGGGGTGAGGATTTAATGTCCTGGACCAACGAATTGAAATCTTTATTGAATTCGTCTATCCTGCGGAATCCTGAGATTTTCATGGCCCCAAAAAAATGCCCGATGTTCGCATGAGTATCCGGTTTTTTTGAGGCAGCAAGTCTGCTTCCGAAGTTTGCGCCCGATAATACCCCTGCAAGGATGTCTACCATCAACCCTAGTCCGTAGCCCTTATAGCCACCGGTTATTTTCTTACCGCCCAAGGGATATTGCAGCACAGACATCGGGACTACCCCGTGGGAATCAAGAAAAGGCTTGACCGAAGGATAGACCCATCCATTGGGGACCTCCTGTCCCTTGCGGACTAAAACGTCAATCTTACCGCTCGAAACAGCGCTCGTGGACATGTCCAAAATGAATGCGGATTCGTGTTTTCGTGGAACAGCGACACTAATCGGATTTGTTCCGAGGATTCCCGTTGTCCCTCCTGTCGGTACGACACGAGGTGAGCCGTTGCTCATGGCGATGCCGATCATCCCCGAATCGAGAGCCATCGATGAATAGTAACCGGCAATTCCGAAGTGTTCGCTTCTCTTGACGGCAAGAAAGGCTGACCCGAATTCTTCGGCTCTCGATAGGCAGGCTTTCATGGCGCGCCAACCCACTACCATTCCAAGTCCATTTCCGCCATCGCAATGACCCGTGGTATGACTTAGCCACTTGATCTTAATGGTTGGGCGCGTTTCGATGACCCCATTTCTGATACGGCTGAAACAGGGAAAGAGCCGCGCTACGCCGTGACAATCGAACCCCCTGAGGTCCGCTTCAATCAAAACATCAGCCGCAATTCTTGCATCTTCGGTGGGAACTCCCAGTCGTTCGAACACCTTTTCAGTAAAAGCTCGAAGAACTTCTGCATCAATCAAGATAGGTTCGGATGACACTTTCATTTTTGTTTTCCATTATTACCGGCATAAGGGTGGTGGGAATTTCCCTGTAAAGGCGAACAAAATTTACTATAATAGTAAATACCATCTATACTGGTGATGTAACATTCAAACAATTGAATTTTTTTGCATAATACGTTAGCAGAAAGAAAAGAAGGGCGTCAAGGCGATTTTCCTTCAGGGATAAGAAGTTTGGGGAGATTTTCGAGGTATGGAGCTGAAGACTCAGGTTGTGATCATTGGCGGAGGGATCACGGGTGTTGGCATCGCCCGGGATTTGGCCCAGAGGGGCATAGAGTTTATCCTCATCGAGAAGGGGGATTTGGCTAACGGGGCCTCTGGGAGAAATCATGGATATCTCCACAGTGGGGCTCGGTACGTGGTAAATGATCCCCATACGGCCATGGAATGCATACAGGAAAATCAAATCCTCAAGAGAATTGCCTCATGGTGTATCGAGGATACGGGTGGGCTTTTCGTCTCGCTTCCCGAGGATAGCAATACCTTCAGGGATCAATTTCTGAGGTCCTGTGAGGAGATTGGAATCCCTACGAGATGCCTGAATCCATCTGAGGCGTTGACATTGGAGCCTAACCTCTCGAAGGACATCACTGGTGCCATCCATGTTCCCGATGCAGCCATCGACCCCTTCCTCTTGGTCTTCGGAAACGCCGAGGATGCCGGGGATTATGGGAAGGAGATCTTGGTCCGCACCGAGGTTACCCGTCTCATTCGCACTCGGGACCGCATAAGAGAAGTGGAAGCCCAGAACGCAGAAACCGGTGAACCTCTCACCTTCCATGCTGACTTCTTCGTCAATGCCAGTGGGGTGTGGGCGGATCAAGTAGCTCGCCTTGCCGGTCTCTCGGTCCCAATGGAATTGTCCAAGGGGAGCATGTTGATTAGCAACCGGAGGGTGAGCCAACGGGTGGTCCACAGGTGTAGGTTACCTTCGGACGGTGATATCGTTGTTCCCAATCACACGGTTTCCATCCTGGGGACTACCTCCGTGAAGATCGGCGATATGGACAACCCTTTTGTTGAGCCCCGGGAGGTCTCCTTGCTCATCGATGAGACGTCCAAAATGCTCCCCTGTTTAAAAGGGGCCCGATATATTCGGGCCTATGCGGGGATTCGTCCGTTGTTCAAAGTCAGTTCTGGCCAAGATTCACGGGAGGTCAGCAGGGGTTTCGTACTGCTGGATCATGAGCTACAGGATGGAGTGGAGAACTTCATCACCATTACAGGTGGTAAATTAGTCACGTATCGGCTTATGGCCGAAAAAACGGGGGATCTCATTTGCCAAAAGATGGGGTTAGATATTCCCTGCAAGACCCATCTGAAACCCTTGGCGGAGGTCAAAGGAGCCGTGCGTGGCAGGGGGGAGTCCCTGAAAAAACTTGGCCAAGAGGCCGACGAGGGAGATTCCGAGATTATTTGCGATTGTGAGCTCATCAGCCGAGGCGAATTGGAGGAGGCATTGAGAGGGCTTCCCACAGTCGGCTTAAGGGAAACCCTGCATCGCACTCGGTTAGCCAAGGGGACTTGTCAAGGGGCCTTTTGCAGTTATCGCCTCTTGGGAGTTCTCCACGCTGCGGGTAAGGTGGAGGCGAAAAATTCCAATGCCCAACTCAAGGGGTTTTTGGAGGAGAGGTGGAAGGGCATCCGGCCCGTCCTTTGGGGGGACCAGCTTCGTGAACATCAATTCATAGAGGAGATGTACATGGGCGTCCTCAATCTGGATAAGGAGAAATGAAGCACTACGACGTCATCGTGATTGGCATGGGGTTGGCCGGGTTGATGGCGGCCAAGACGGCAGCGGAAGGGGGGAAGAACGTCCTGCTTATCGGGAAGGGGATAGGGACAGCCCACACGTATACCGGATGTATCGATGTGTTGGGGTACTACCCAAAGGGGTCCTCCGTTCCAGTGGAAAACCCCTTGCAATCCCTCAGTCGGTTGATTGAGGAGATACCAAATCATCCTTATGCTCGTGTGGGAGTGTCGGACATACGGAAGGCCCTTACATCATTCCTGGGCCTCTTCGCCGAAGGGGATTATGCCTATCTCTCCCGAGGTGAGAAGAACGCGATCACGCTCACCCCTATGGGGTCCATAAGGGCAACCTACCTTTTCCCATCGACCATGGAGTGGGGAGGCATTGAGGATGAAAGGGATGTCTTGATCGTGGGATTTGATGGTTTCAAGGACTTTTATAGCGACCATATTGCCCACAACATAAACTGCCTGGGGAAGCAGCGGCGTCTTTCCTTTGGGGCGAGGTCGATATCGCTGCCATTGTCCGAACTCTCCCGTCGGAAAACAGCCCCATCCTCAGTCCTTGCGCGATTTTTTGAGGAGGAAGAATTTCAGGATAAAATCGCCAAGGTGATCCATCCCAAGCGAAAGGGGGATGAGCGGGTAGCGTTCCCTGCGGTGCTCGGTATAGAGAGGCCACAGGAGGTGAGGAGAGAAATGGAGGCGAGGTTGGGGACGACGGTATTTGAAATCCCCACCCTTCCTCCATCAGTTCCGGGATTCCGGCTTTTTCATGCGTTCAAAAGGGATTTACGGAAAAAAGGCGTTACCATAATCATGGGATTTTCGGCGGCGGCAGCCCTCGTTCGGGACGGCAGGTGCGTTCAGATGACGGTTACCACCGCACCCATTGAAAGAAGCTACTCCGCGGAGGTTTATGTTTTGGCCACGGGAAGCTTCTTCGGCGGTGGATTAGAAGCGAAGGGAGACAGAGTTGTGGAGCCCTTATTCGGCCTTCCGGTGTACCAGCCTGTTTCCAAGGAGCATTGGTTCAGGGATCGATTCTTCTGCGATGAATCGCATCCCATTGAGAGCTTCGGGATCATGGTCGATGAACGGCTCAATCCCATCGATGAAAAGGGGAGGGTTGTGGTAAGCAATCTCCATGGAGCCGGATCCATCCTCTCCCACTGCGATGCGCTGCGAGAGAAGTCCGGGGGCGGCGTAGCCCTTTCCACGGGATACAGATCCGTAGGGGGAGGGATACATTGACGGGAGGACAACCCAAAATCGAGGAAACAATAGACTTCTGCATTCGCTGTGCCACCTGCATGGAGTACTGCCCAGTTCTCCGGGTTACGGATCGGTTTCCAGGACCCAAGCAGGCAGGCCCCGGTGGGCAGAGGTTTAGAGGCCGAGATGTGCCCCCCGTGGATCGCTGCATAGATCTCTGTATTGGCTGCACCATATGCGAGCTGGTATGCACCTCCGGGGTAGACATTTATCGCCTCAATTTAATGGCGAAGGCCAAGTACTACGACGAACATGGAATACCCCTGAGGGACAGATTTTTGGCCCATTTTAGCCGCTGGGTGGGCCGGTTGCCCTGGGCAGTGCCCTTCATGAACCGGATATCTCGATCTCCCTTTATGAGATGGATTTTGGATCGAGTTTTGGGCCTGGATAAGAGAAGGCCCCTTCCAGATTTCGAGGTTCCCACCTTCAGGCAGTGGCTCAGGAGCCGTCCCAAAGAACTTCGGCAAACTCCTGAATCTTCAGCTAACGGGAGAGTTGGTTATTTCTACGGGTGTTTCACTAACATCAGTGAAGTAGGCGTGGGGAAAGCCGTCATCGGGGTTTTGGAGGAAAATGGGATCCAGGTAGTTGTTCCGGAGCAGGATTGCTGTGGCATACCCATGTTGGGGAGTGGAGATCTGAAATCCGCTCGAGCCATTGCCCGGAAAAACCTTACCTCTTTGAAGGCCGCAATCGATTCCGGGCTCGATATCGTCTTTAGCTCGAGCAGCTGTGGTTATATGATTCGCCATGAATATGCCAACGTGCTTGGGATTCCAGGTGCCGAGGAGGTGTCTGAGAAGACCTACGACATCTTCGAATACCTCATGGCCCGCCATGAAAGGGGATCGCTGAAAGCGCCCTCTGAGATGCGGCGGAGATTGGTCTATTTCTCCCCCTGTCATGTGAGGGCTGTTGGGATGGGGCTGCCTGCCCTGGAGCTGTTGAGGTTGATCCCCGGAATTCACATCGAGCTCGTTGACGAGGGCTGTTGCGGGTTGGGAGGACTTTACGGCTACAAGAAGGAGAAATACGATATCTCCATGGAGATAGGAAAGGATCTGGCCAAGCACCTGGTAAATTTGAACCCGGATGCCGTGGTAACGGACTGCGAAGGGTGTCGTTTGCAAATAAAACACCTCACGGGTATCAAGGTCATCCATCCCATTCAGATTCTGCGGGATGCGTACCTGGAAAAATGAAAAGTGCTGCGCTGTTTCAGTGCTACAGATTCTCTATAGAGCGCGATAAATAGTTGCAAATAGCTGAAACAAGGATTAAATCCTAAATCGACTCGGCTGAGGGCTTCGATTGTCTTCGACCATGAGGACTTGAGCGTGAGCTCAGTCGGAAGCTCGGACCCGAACGAAGCATCAGCCAAACTCCTCGGTGCGGGCCGAAGCACGAAATCCTAAAGTCGCTTCGCTTCAAACCCTAAATACGAATATCTAAATCCTAAACGTTTTGGTCATTTGATCATTAGTGCTTTGAATTTGTTTGGAGTTTAGAAATGAGGACTTGGAATTTATTTGTATTCTCTCCTATCCGCAAATATTTATGTCGTCATGTATAATTTGAGCTTCGTGATAAGTACACGTTCAGAGCTTGTTTTCCAGGGATCTTGACGGAGGATCTCAACATGATACCCTCAATCCAGACACTCCATCTCGAGACAGCGAGGAATCTTTCCGGCGTTTTTTTTGATATTGACGACACCTTTACGAGTCGTGGGAGGATTCGTGCCATTGCTTACCGGTCCCTGTGGGAATTGAAGGAGGCTGGCCTCTGGGTGGTTCCCATTACGGGCCGGCCCGCAGGGTGGTGCGACCACATTGCCCGCATGTGGCCAGTAGATGGAGTCGTCGGGGAGAACGGAGCCCTCTATTTCTGGTTTGATGAAAAGGAACGGAAACTCAAGAAGCGGTTCCTCGACCCTGAAGGAGTGCGGATTAAGAAACGACAGCGCCTGATGGGCATCAAGGAAGAAATCCTGACCTCAGTTCCAGGCTCGGCCGTCGCCAGCGATCAGCTATACCGCGAAACTGACCTCGCCATCGACTATTGCGAGGATGTGACACCCCTGGACCGGAAGGCAGTCGACCGGATTTGTGAGATCCTCAAGAAGCATGGTGCGAGGTATAAGGTCTCCTCCATCCATGTGAACGGATGGTTCGGAGACTATGACAAGCTGGTGATGACGAAAACCTTTGTGCAGGAGCGCTGGGGGTTCGATTTGGATGCCAACAGGGAACGGTTGCTGTTCTGCGGTGATTCCCCTAACGACGAACCCATGTTTCAATACTTCCCGAACACAGCGGGGGTGAAGAACGTCCTGAATTTCGCCGATCGCATGAAGTTTCTGCCGTCGTTTATCGCAAACCGTGAGGGAGGGGAAGGCTTTGCTGAAATCGTTGAAACCATACTTCAACACCGAGCACGATGAGTGAAGGGGATGACGATTTTTGTTGACATAAGGGGTATTATTTTGATATGAGATTCTAAACACCGAGGGGTTTTGGAACATGGCGACAATAGATGGTAAAGGATTCTTCTGGTGGTGGTGGGAAAGAAAAGGAGGGGTTTGCCCGACGATGGCGAATGAACGATAGACTAAATGGTGATTGAGGCCGTGGGCAAATCCCTTGCTCACGGCCTTTTATTTAGCACCGAAAGAGCCGTGAGCTGAATGGAGACGCTTACGGCTTTTTATTTCGTGGAAAGTGTAAATCCATATGAAAGGGGAAAGATGATGATCAACGAAGCTATTGGTAAAGTGGTTTTAAAGGTGGATTTAACTGAAGGGGAAATGGGGGAGGTGATGAAGGAGATAACGATGAAAACTGTATCTCCTTCAGAAATCGCGTCATTCGTCACGGCATTGAGGATGAAAGGAGAAACGCCTGAAGAGATAACGGCAGCGGCGAAGGTAATCAAGGATAAGGCCTCAACGATCAATGTGGGCGATGACCTCGTGTGCCTGGATCGTGAAGAAATCACGGTGGAAAGGGAGACGATCCTTAGTACCACCAAGGGGGTAACTGCGGGAACAACGATATTTAATATCTCCACGGCAACGGCCCTGGTTGTGGCGGGAGGCGGGCTCAAGGTGGCCAAATACGGGAGAAAGTCTGCTTCTCCTCTTTGTGGATGCGCGGATGTAATCGAGGCTTTGGGGATCAACCTGGATATGACAGCTACTCAACTGGAAAGATGCATCAATGAAGTTGGCATCTGTTTTCTCTATGAACCCCTGGTCCAAAAAGGCATGGAACACATCATCGCCATACGGAAGAAAATCGGAATCAGGACGATATTCAATCTCTTAGATCCCCTGATCAACCCCGCGGGGGCAAGTAGGCAGGTATTAGGCGTTTATGAGTCGAGTTTGACGGAGACGATGGCAAGGGTTTTGAAGAACCTGGGAATCAAGAGGGCCTTTGTTGTCCACGGGAAACACACCTTGGATGAGATTAGCATCACTGGAGAGACCAAGATCACGGAGTTTAAAGACGGTGGGATGAAGAGCTCCTTCATCAAGCCCGAGGATTTTGGGATGAAAAGGGGAAAGCTTGCCGAGATTAAGGGGGGGACGAGGGAGCAGAATGCCGAGATCATCCTGGAGATCCTGAAAGGGAAGAGAGGCCCAAAACGCGATATCACCGTTTTGAACGCGGCGGCCGCCTTTGTGATAGCCGGAAGGGGCAAGGATTTCAACGAAGGTGTCGAGTTGGCCAATCAATCCATCGATTCTGGGAAGGCCTTGAACACATTGGAGAGGTTGATCGAGTTCACCAATGCGGAGCACAGGTATGTAAGAAAGGCATATGAAGGAGAGGCGATATGAGATTCACGAGACCATGTTCAAGGGTTTGACGGTGGAGTCCCTCTTTTTGTTTCAATTAGAAGAAACCCAGAGGTTTGAATGAATATCATAAAGTCGGCGCTTTAATAGAGAACCTGTTGTCGTACACTGAAGCGTCATTCAACTGCGCGTCAATTCATATCACGATCACCATACATGTTTCCCATCCGGAAGAACCTCCCGACGGGAGACGACAGCGACTATGTTATCACCTCTCCCGTTTCCTTTAGAAAAGGTGCATGTTGTTCATGTCGACGGAGAGCTCAATTAGCTGATGAAGGGAAGCCTTCGTGTGGAGGCCAGCATTGCCGTTAACTGATGCTCTCCCACTGTGAGAATGAGAATGATTCCGGCCCCCCACAGGTTAAATCACATCACCCATATTAACTCGGTTTCCAAAAAATTCGGAGAGCGTTAATCGTCTATCTCCCTATGGAGCACCGACGTGGCAGATGAAAATCGGCAAAGAGCTTGGATTAGGATCTACCCTGCGGCCACGGAAAAGATCTAGGAAGAGAATTGAATGAGGATGGGAAAAAGCAGCCTTTTCGCTTGTAACTCCGCCTTTTAGTCAGAACAAGATCATACATTTTTGCGGATTGAGGAACAGGTTCAGTTCTTGTCCTTCTTCCTGGGGTAGGTGATACGGAACCTGCACCCTGATCATGGTGCCGCCCACGTCTACGAAAAAGTACAGAAAGTTACCCAAGTACGCCTTATGGACAATGCTCCCCTTGACCAGGTTCTCACCGGTTTGAGGGGGTTCGGTAAATATTTCCACATCCTCAGGACGGATAGATGCATACACTTTTTTTCCTGGTGTTGTTGCCGTGACATCGGCCGTCCTACACAGCATCTTCTCGCTGAATTCGGTGCGTACATAAACCGCATCCCTGTCTTGGAGGACCTGGACGACCTCCCCGGACATGAAGTTCATGGTGCCGATGAAATCGGCCACAAATCTATTGGCGGGCGTTTCGTATATCTCATTCGGAGTACCAATTTGCACCACGTTCCCCGAGTCCATGATGGCGATTCGATCAGAGATGACCATCGCCTCCGCCTGGTCGTGGGTGACGTAGACCGAGGTGATCCCCATACGTCTTACCAGGCCCTTGATTTCAAATCTCATTTTCTCCCTGAGCTTGGCATCCAGGTTGCTGAGCGGTTCGTCCAACAGCAGCACTTTGGGATTTCTCACCAGAGCCCGCGCAAGGGCCACCCTTTGCTGCTGCCCGCCGCTCAATTGCGCCGGGTATCTCTCTTCCAAGCCAGTCAAACCCACTAATTCCAATACCTGTTGCGCCCGCTCTTGAATGTTCTGCCTGGGTATTCCCTGAAGTTTCAAACCGTAAACGATATTACTGAAAACCTTCATATGCGGCCATACGGCATAGTTTTGGAAAACCATGCCGATTCCCCTTTTCGACGGCGGGACGAATCCGTCCGAAAACATCTGTTTGCCGTCAATGACGACGTCCCCCTCCTCTGGTTTCTCCAATCCGGCGATACAGCGTAAGGTGGTTGTCTTGCCGCATCCGCTGGGTCCGAGAAGTGTCAAGATCTCCCCCTCGTTCACATCAAGGTCTATGTGATTAACTGCCACCACGTTTTTAAAGCGCTTCAACAGGTTTCGTATCTCTATCAATGCCATTAAATCCGTCTCCCTCTGTGGTCGACCAATGCGCGACGCTTCCTCGAGGTACGTCGCAATGCCGTCATTTTTTTACGTGCCTCCGCCGGGCCCCCAGGCTGCTTTGAGGATGCCTCCGGCGACTCTTGATATGATCAGCAGAAGGATAAAGGTGATCACAATCAGCAGAAATGCCATGGCGGCGGCGATTCCGAACTCCATGCCGCGGTGCCAGTTCAAAAAGATTCCTATGGGCAGGGTTTCCCATCCTCCTCGATAGAGGAATATGGCGGTAGTGATCTCCTGGAACGCCATGATGAAAAACATCACCACGCCAACGAGCACCCCTTTAACCAGCAAAGGCAAAGATATATGGAGAAAAGTCCTGAGTTTACCCGCGCCCGATACTTCGGAGACCTCCTCAAGCGAAATATCCAACTGCAGGTAAGATGAGTGAGCCATCCGCAAAAAGTACGGAAGCCGCCGTGCAAACAGGGCCAGCGGCATGATGATCCAATACGTGGCTAAGGGTATGTCTTTCCAAAATGCCAGGAGGTAACTCACCCCGACCGCGATACCTGGAAATGCCAGCATCAGTGTGATCACAAAGTCGAGCGCATCTTTCCCCGGGACACGGGTCCGGACGATGAGATAGGCGGCCGGAAGCCCGAAGGCGATCCCGAAAAGCAGAGCTACGCCGCTGAACACGAAGGAGTTTTGTATCAAGCGTGGGCTTTCCAGAAGGATGAGCCTGAAATTCTCTAAGGTCCAATATGTTGGAAATGGCTCGAGGACCCATCTCCTGGAAAAAGCGGCCATCCCAAGCACAATCGGAATGAGCAGGACGAGCACGGCTATAAAAAACATGTACAAATACGCGCCCATTTTCACCAACGCGCTTGGCTCGATGACTCTCCCTTCCAACGTGGTACCTTTGGAGAGACCAGTGTACTTTTTCCTCTCGACCCACCACCTGGCGAGAAGAAAGAGGGTAATGCAGACGATGGAAGAAACCATCACCGCCACGATTCCCATGTACTTCCGATGTACATCGGTAAAGTGATAGGCGATGTTGATGTACGCAATCGAGGGGAGAAAGTCCACCTGCCCCAAAATCAATGGCGTGAGCCAGTCCGTAAAGGGCCACAGGAATACGATGGCGGCCCCCGCCAGATAAGTTGGAGTGCACAGAGGCAACGTGACCGTGAGGAATCTCCAGAAGCCGCCCGCCCCCTCGACTTCGGCGGCTTCTTCAAAGGAGGGGTCTATGTTGGTGAAACCCGCGGAAAGACCAAGGACGATAAAAGGGAGCATGTGCAGGGACTGAATGAATACCAGCCCGTGTAGCCCGTAGATGAAATTTATGGGTGTCTTGGTCAACCCCGAGTCCATAAGGAGCAGATTCAGAGTTCCATACTTACCGAAAAAGATGATGAATGCAAATACGCCGGCGAAAGCGGGCAAGACGATCGGCAAAAGAATGAGGGCTGTGAAAACTGTCTTCCCCCAGTGCCTATACCTCGCCAGAATATACGCCAGGGGCACCCCGAACAAGGTAGTTGTCATGAGAACCAGCGCACTCAGGAGCAGGGTATTTCCAAAGGTTTTAAGGTAATACGCGTCTTGGAAGAATTCCAGGTAATTG
>CAYFXL010000069.1:263-14085 GCA_964346945.1 uncultured Syntrophobacterales bacterium | reverse complement strand
GCCTTGGCTACGGCTGGTTATGGGACCGCCTTGGGGGTTATAAGGGCAGCCCATGACGAGGGAAAGGATCTGGAGGTATTTGTCTGCGAAACCCGACCTCAACTTCAGGGGGCCAGGTTGACGGCGTGGGAACTGGACAAGGAGGGGATTCCCGTAACCCTTATAACCGATGGTATGTCGGGATACCTGATGAGCAAGGGGATAATCCATCTGGTGATTGTGGGAGCGGACCGCATATCCGCTAACGGCGACGTGGCCAATAAAATAGGAACCTATTCCATTGCCCTCCTAGCCAAAGTCCATGGAATTCCCTTCTACGTGGCAGCTCCCCTTTCCACATTTGACCTCTCCCTCGAAAGAGGCGATGAGATTCCCATTGAGCAGCGCGACAGTAGGGAGGTAACCCATCCCTTCGACAGGCAGATTGCGCCGGAGGGGGTGAGGGTATTGAATCCGGCCTTCGATGTGACGCCCCATGAATACGTTACGGCTGTGATCACCGAACGGGGAGTTGCAGAACAGCCCTTCGCGACCAGCCTGAAGAAACTATTTTCCTGACTCGGGGGCCACCTTGGAAGGAATCATTACCTTGACAACCGACTTCGGCACGGAGGATGGTTATGTCGGGGCGATGAAAGGGGTGATATTGAAGATCAATCCCCGATGTACCTTAGTGGATATTACCCATGAAATCCCGCCCCAAGGAGTATTTGAAGGAGCTTTCATTTTGGGAAATACCTATCGCTCTTTCCCGGTGGGAGCTATTCATCTGGCCGTCGTTGACCCCGAGGTGGGAGCTCAGAGGGAGGCCCTCCTAGTGGAGACAGAGGGATACTATTTCGTCGGCCCAGATAATGGCCTCTTCACCTGGATCTACCGCGAGGAAGAGGTTAAGCAGGTCGTGGGTATCCGCAACAGCGATTTTTTCCGGAAACCCACAAGCCAAACCTTTCATGGTCGGGATATCTTCGCCCCCATCGCTGCCCACCTTTCGCTGGGACGAGAGCCCGAGGAATTCGGGGTGAGACTGGACCGGTGGTCTGAGATAGATATTCCGGAGCCGAGGATTACGGACAAAGGGTTAATGGGCGAGGTAATCCACATCGATCGGTTCGGTAACTTGATTACCAATCTACCCCGTCGCCTTCTCGAACCCTTGGCTGACCAGGGGCCCGTTCAAATCCACATCATGGGCAGACGAATATCGGGCCTCAAGACTGCCTATGCCGAGGCGGAAAAGGGAGAGTTGATGGCCATCTTCGATAGCTTCGACCTATTGGAAATTTCCCTCAGGGGCGATAGTGCCAAAGAGGCGTTGAAGGCAGCCAAGGGAGAAAGGGTCAAGCTTTTTTCACCTTGAGGGATTGCTTAAGAACGGGAAGGTAACCAAATGCCCCAGAAGATCATCGGATTGGATATCGGAAGTCATTCCATCAAAGCCGTCCAGCTTCGGAGGACCTTCCGAGCGTTCGAACTCATCGGTTTCCAGGAGAAGGAAATTCCGCGGGGAGGGGAGATTGCTCCATCAGATGCGGTTGTTCAAGCCCTCACCGAGCTTTTCGCAAAGGGGCGTATCGGAGGAGATACCGTGGTAACTTCCATTCCGGGTCATCAAGTATCTGCCCGCATGATCAAGCTCCCCTTCGCCGATCGGAAGAAGATGGACAAGGTAATCCCCTTCGAGGTAGAGGGACATACCCCCTTTAACATCGAGGAGATGGTCGTATCATACCATATCGTCAAGGTCGAAGAAGGAGGGGCTCAAGTCCTCGCCCTGCTGGTTAAGAAGGATGTACTGAGAGATCACCTTGAAACCCTTGAACAGGCAAAGATTTCACCGAAGATCGTGGATCTGGATGTCCTTTCCCTGTATAGCATCTCCAGCCTCATACTCCAAGGCATAGGAGGTCCTTTTTCCCTCGCGGATATGGGGGCCTCAAAAACTTCAATATGTATTGTTTCCGGTGGCCATTTATCCATGATTAGGAGCCTTCCCATTGGGGGGGATGCAATCACCGGGGCTATACAGAAGGAGTTTGATGTTTCCTATGAGGAGGCGGAGCAAGGCAAAATGGGCCATGGGATTCTGTTGGAGAAAAAGGGGAATTCCGAAGAGGAGATACGGTTTTCTAAATGTATCGAATCAGCCGTATCCCCCCTGGTCAGGGAGATGAAGCAGACCTTTCATTCCTACGAGGCGGACCAACATCAGAAGGTCCGTCGTATTTATCTTTGCGGGGGAACCAGCTCTCTAGGCAACTTGGTACCATACCTTTCGCGTGAACTGGAAATTGAGGCTAGCCCATTGAATATTTTGGAGGCTCCCTTCAAGAAATTGACCATGAAGGGTGTCCCAATGGACCTCATTCCACACGGGTTGGGTTTGGGCTTGAGGGGCGTGGGAAATGGGAGCTTTTCCCAGGTAAATTTTCGAAGGGACGAGTTTGCATTTCGAAGTGAGGTCAAGGAGATCAAGGGGAAATTCCTCTATGCAGGAATATGGATGTTGGTACTCCTTTTGTTGGTGTCTTTCGATTTCTACCTCAAACTTAACGCGAAACAGAAGCATTATGAGGACTTGAATGGCCAGATTAGGAGGGTTTTCACCAGTTCCCTTCCCGAGATCGAGCGAGTCGTGAACGAAGTTCAACAGATGAGGGCCAAGATTGAGGAGCTCAAAAAAGAACCCCTTCTCTCCTTGGAGGCGGGGTTGGAGGAGATGTCCGTACTGGAGCTTATGCGGGAGATTACCCTTCAAATTCCAGAGGATGTGCGGGTGGATATCAAGGACCTCGCCATCAATGAGGGTAGAGTTGCAATAACGGGGGAGACCGATTCCTTTGAATCCGTTGACAAGATCAAGGCGGGGCTTCAGAGATTCACGGAATTCAAACGGATTGCCCTTACCCATGCCAAGGTCGGGGTAAAAGGGGATAAGGTAGAATTCAAATTCTCAATCTCCATGGGGGAGGGGAAGCCGAGATGAAGCTGGCCTTCAGGGAAAAATTAATCGTGGGTGCAGGAGCCCTCCTAGGAGGGATGCTTCTCGCCTATACCCTCATCATAAGTCCCTATATGGAGAAGATGAGGGTATTGGACAGGAAGATTGCCCAAAAGACCGCTGAACTGCAGGAGATTTCTGTCCTAAGTCAAGAATATCTGGAGATAAAGAGGAGAATGGAGGAACTGAGGGAGAGGGGGGTGGAGAGGGGAAAGAGCTTTCCCCTCTTTTCGCATTTGGAGAGTTTGGCTACCAAAACCCGTATCAGGGGCAACATCGCCTCTATGAAACCCCAAAGCGCGCCCATTGGTGAATATTACAAGGAGTCCTCGGTGGCGGTAAAGCTGGAGAACATCACCACCAAACAGCTCGTGGATTATCTGGTTCGCATCGAAAATAGCAATGCTTTTCTCCGAATTAAGAGGCTCCATTTGAAAAAGAGGAATGATAACCCCCAATACCTGGATGCGACTTTTCTCGTATCGACCTACGAGACCTCGAAGGAAGAGTAGCATTCCAGGGGGCTGATGAATATGATGATTTCCAATAAAGCCTTGGAGATGCGCCCTTTTATCGTCATGGATGTCATGGAGAGAGCTCTGGAATTGGAACAGCAGGGCAACCATGTGATCCACCTTGAGATAGGGGAACCCGATTTCAATACCCCTCAGTGCATTAAGGAAGCCTGTGTTAAGGCCCTCTGCGATGGAGAAACACATTACACCCACAGCTTGGGTTTACTCGAGTTGAGGGAGGCCATTTCCGCGGATTACGAGGAAACGTACGGTGTGCCAGTTACACCAGACCAGATTCTCATCGCATCGGGAACCTCCACGGCAATGCTCTTGCTTTTCTCCACGCTGTTGGAAGAAGGAGACGAGCTCATATTGCCTAATCCCTATTACCCCTGTTATCCCAACATCATCAAGTACGTCGGTGGGGTGCCCGTTTTCGTGGATGTGTTGGAAGAGGAAGGCTTTCAGTACATTCCCGAAATGATCTCCCCCAAGATTGGTCCGAGGACGAAAGGCATCCTTATCAATTCCCCCTCCAACCCGACGGGAAATATACTCTCCGGCGAGCGAATGGACGAGATAGCACGTTTCTCCCCCACGATCATTTCCGATGAAATATACCATGGGTTGGTCTACGAGGGGGAAGCCCATTCCATCCTCGAATATACGGAGAATGCCTTTGTCATCAACGGATTTTCGAAATTGTACGCCATGACGGGCTGGAGGTTGGGCTATGTCATCGCACCAAAGGAATGTATTCGCCCCATGCAGAGGATTCAGCAGAATCTGTTCATCTCGCCCAATTCCTTCGTTCAATTAGCGGCCATCACAGCCCTCCGAGAGGCTGAGGTCGACGTCAGGCAAATGCGAGAGACCTATGATGAGCGGAGAAAGTTCATGATCAGGCGACTGAGGGAGTTAGGCTTTGGTATCATGGTAGAACCTACCGGGGCCTTTTATATCCTGGCTAACGCAAAACGATTTTCCGGGGATTCCTATCATCTCGCCTTCGATATCCTTGAGGAGGCCAAGGTGGGGGTAGCACCTGGGATCGATTTCGGCACAAACGCCGAGGGATTTCTCCGTTTCTCCTATGCCCGGTCCATGGAAAATATCGCAGAGGGGATGGATCGCCTGGAGGCCTATCTCAAAGGGAGGGGAAAGTGAGGTTGAAGGGATATCAGAGTTCCTCACTGCATCCTTCAACTTCTCCTATCGGATTGAATGTGCCGCATCGCTTCGAGGATGAGGGTTTCTACGCGTTTCAAACCTCCTGTCCGGGCGATATCCGGTCATCTTCGATATTCCTCATCGTGGGATTTATGGTGTTCGGTCCAATGCCGAATTATTCCCGTAATCTTTCCGCTTATTCCCGCCTGCCTATCTCATTTCCCCGTGGGTGAAATCCCTCCCTGGGATCGGATTCTCTTTACCATAAGATGAGCCCGGCGGAGGGGTTCAGGGAGCCTGAACCCAATGCACGTTTTCAAAACCAGTTCCGTGCTGGTTTCTAGGTCGATGCGATGGCCTGGAGACACGAAGACCGGTTTAACACCTTTTCTCGTCCGGATTACGGCACCGATGATTTTGCCCCCTAGCATTAAAGGGGTAGTACTTCCCGGTTGAGACCCCACATCCCCAAAGTCCCCCACCAATTTCTCCTTAGCACACCCGATCGAAGGCAAGTCCAGGAGCAAGCCCATGTGAGAAGCCAATCCGAAGGATCGGGGATGAGCTATTCCTTGCCCGTCGAACAGGACCACGTCGGGAAGGCGCTGGAGTCTCTGGAAAACTTCAATTAGCAAAGGGGCTTCCCGAAAGCTGAGCAACCCCGGGATATAGGGAAAAGGAACGCTTCCCTTGACAGAGGCCTCATCCAAGAGATCGAGGCTGGGGTAACTGAGTACAACCATGGCGGCGATTCCCTCTTGGCCTCTCTTCGAATAGGCGACATCGGCCCCAGCGATGGAGTTGACTTCCCGGGTGGAGTTGATCAGGGAAACGTTGGACCTCAATCTCTCCTGGATGTGGATGGCCTCGCGGTAGCTGACATCCCAAGGATGAAGCGATCGAACAATCATAAGCTCTTCGAGATAGGGGGTTAAATCCCTCGGGGCCGTTGGCCCTTGGATCTATTCGATTTGCTGGATCTCCCTCTTTCTTACCGTCAGGATGAAGGGGATTTTATTGGGTTTTCCATCGAGGTCAAAGGAAGTCAATCCTGATATACCATCGAATCCCATCACCCCCATGAGGCCATCTCTCATTTGGCGATGGGAGTAAATCTCCCGATCCGTCACGAGCTGAACGCAGAGGTCAACAGCATCAAAAGCTTGGGCCTCCAGGGTAGTGGGGTCTAAATCAAAGGTATCCCTAAATTTCTGGGAAAACTGCTTTATACGGGGATTGGGGCTATCCTTGAAGAAACCATCAACGAATACGGATCCATCAACGTATTTCCCTCCCCCGGAGATCAATTCCGGCGAATTCCAGGCACTGGTTCCAAAGAGCGTTACCCCGATTACATTATAGTAGGCCAGTTGGGGGGCAATGAGCCCGACGCGGTCGAAATAGTCCGGAATAAAGAGACCGTCGAATTCAATGATGGGCTCGAAATCCCTTTTCTGCTCCGTCCGGATTTCCTGCTCTCGAATTCCCACCAATCGTTTGATTTCTCCCCCGAAATCCATCTGTTCATTATCATAGGATTGAACTCCCATAATCTCGCCCCCCCTCCTCAATACCTCATCGATGAAGAGGTGGGTCAGTTTAATTCCGTAGAGGTCCCGGGGGTATAGGATGGCGAACCTGCTCAGCCCAAGCTCACCAATGGCATAGGAGGTGAGGGCCTTTATCTGCTGGGAATTGGTGAGGCAATTCTGGAAGACAAAGTCGCCGATTTCGGCTACGTCCTCCCTTTGGGTGAGGGTAATGATGGGTACTTCCAGTTCCTGGGCCTTTTTGGCAGCCGCTTCGGAGGTGACGCTTAAGAGCGGGCCAATGATGGCCATAACCTTTTCCTGATCGACCAATTCCTCTACCGCGTTTTCTGCCTCGCGCGGGCTGGATTTAGAGTCTTTGATCACCAGTTTAATAGGCATTCCTCCGTAGTTCGGTTCGAAGGCATGGATGGCCAGCTCCATCCCGTGGAGGGATCGAATTCCATAGACGCGATTTTCGCCGCTCAAGGGGAGGATGGCACCAATAACATTCCTTTCGGGTAGCAACGTCTCCTTCATGCTGTCGAAGAAGGCCTCAACTTGGGGGTAATAGGGTTGGTCCTTAAATTCCTCCATGACCCGGTAGATTAACTTCTTGCCCCGTACTACATCTCCTTGTTCGAAATAGATCTGAGCTATCTTAAAGGCGGCATAGCCCGCAGTAGGGGTCCCCTCATACATGAATTGGACCTCTTGGAGTTGACTGGGGGAGAGGCGATTATCGAGGATTTCCTTGATCTCTTGCCAGATTTCCCCTTTTTGTGCCTCCTCTTCGGCGTCCTCCATGGCCTTGATATACCATCTCAAGGCTTCGAAATAGTCCGCCATCCCAGAGTAATTCTCAGCCATGATGGAGTGAATCGTCGACCTTCTTAAAGGCGATAAGGAGAGGGGAAGGACTTCCCTGAGGAGCCTGAGGGAGTCTTCATATCGCCCTGTCTTCGAATAGCAGATGCCGAGCTTGAACTTCGCTTCATTCGCCAATGGGCTGCTTGGATAGCGCTCGATGAGATCTCGAAATTTGAGGCCCGCATTGGCAAAGTCCTCCTGGGAAAAGAGGAGCTCTCCCATGTGGAAGAGGAAAGCATCTGGAGCTTCCTCTTTCAGTTTTTCCTCTTCCACGGGTGTTGGTAGTTTCTCCGAAATGGGAGGTTTTGGAGGTATTTTCGCCTTGGGAGCGCAAGAGAGGGCGATAAAGGGGATGAGGAAGATAAGAAGGCCCCTACTCACCCACATAGTGGATGCTCGGTAAGTTCCGAAATTGTTCGTTGACATCAAGTCCATAGCCCACAACGAAGAGATCCTCGATATCGAAGCCTACGTAGTCCGCGTGGAATTCCACTTGCCGGCGGGATTTCTTATCCAATAGGCAACAAATCCTGAGAGATCGAGGTTTTCTGGACCGGAGTTCATCGGCCAAAAACTTCAATGTCCTGCCGCTGTCAATGATATCCTCAACGATGATTACATCCTTGTCCTCGACGGGGATGGAGCCCTGGTGGGTGACCCGAATCTGGCCCGATGAGACCGTTTCAGAGCCATAGCTTGCCAACCCGACGAAGTCAACTTGGACGGGTACATCGATGTTGCGCATAAGGTCGGATAGAAACACAAAGGCCCCCTTGAGGATGCAGATAAAGAGGATCTCCTTCCCTCGATAATCCCGGGAGATCTGTTCGGCTAGCTCTTCAACCCTCCGGCGGATTTTATCCTGGCTCAAAAGCGGCCTGAGCTCGTATTTTTCCATTTCAGAAATACGCGACATTCCTTTGAGGGCGGCCGTCCATCGTCCCTCTTGGTGGTTTGGCCTCCCATCAGAGGGCATGTTGCAGAACGATGATCTCCATCTCCTTCGGAAGATCGCCTTTATGGAGGGATATTTCGCTGGAGTTCATCACGTTAACCTTGGCCTTTCCCTGGGTAAATTCCTCAACGGGGGTGATGGGAAACTCGCATTTCCCCGTTTTGAAGTGCATCGGTATGATGATCGAGGGATTAATCTGACGAGCGACTTCGGATGCCACCTTCGAGTCTATGGTATAAAACCCCCCTACAGGAATTATCAGGAGATCAACGGCTCCGATGGCCTCCACCTCATCCCGGCTCAGGGCGTGTCCGAGATCACCGAGATGGCAGATGGTTATCCCATCCACGGTGAAGCTGAAGATGATATTTTCCCCCCTCTCCTTCCCAGAGGACGCGTCGTGAAAGGTGGGAATACCATTGAACTCGATGCCGTGAACGGATCGCTTCCCGGGGGTTCGCACGACCTCGGGGTTTCCCGGCAACTCCCCTGAACTATTGTGATCATCATGATCGTGGCTTACTACGACCACATCGGCTTCATCGGGAATCTTTCCATAGCTCATGGCACCAAAGGCACCCGGTTTATATGGATCGGTGATGATCCTCGTTCCCTTGTCGGACGTGATGAGAAATGCTGCATGGCCATAGTATTTTACCTTCATGGCGTCCTCCCTTTTTCGGTAAACTCTCCACCCTCCTGGGAGATTGCATAAGCCTGTTTGAAGTATAGCCAGCGGTTTGCAAAAGTCAAGGGGATGAGAAACCGGAAAAGACCGGGGTCGTCTAAGACGTTGGGCGGGGTGATCGGATCTTCTTCATCACATGTTTCATCAACCCACCGTCATTGAGGAGCTCAATCATGAACTTGGGCATGGGATTGGCCTGAAACTCCATCCCAGTTGTAAGATTTTGGATCTTCCCGGTGGCCATATCGACCTGGATTCGATCCCCTTCCTCGATTCCATCCGCAGCTTCAGTGGATTCCAGAATCGGCAGCCCCATGTTGAAGGCATTTCGGTAAAAAATTCGCGCGAAGCTTTTGGCCACAACACACGATATACCAGCTGCCTTTATGGCAATGGGGGCGTGTTCCCGAGAGGAACCACACCCGAAGTTCGTATCGGCGACAATGATATCACCTCTTTTGATCTTCCTGACGAACTGAGGATCTTGGTCTTCCATGCAGTGTTTGGCCAATTCCTTCGGATCTGAGACATTCAGGTAACGAGCGGGAATGATGACATCGGTATTGATGTTAGGGCCAAACTTCCACGCCTTTCCCACACATTTCATCATCGTCCTCCCTGGAGACCCCTTAAACCTTTTTCCCTCCGCTTCATCATCTATTTCCCTCGTCCCCCTCCACTTCTCAATGCCGTTCCGACCGTTCAGGGGGGAGGCAAAGTGATTAGTCCAACTCTTCGGGGCTGCAAATTCTCCCCCGTACTGCAGATGCTGCCGCTACTGAAGGATTGGAGAGATAGATCTCGCTCTCGGGATGGCCCATCCTTCCAATAAAATTTCGGTTGGTGGTAGCGATGGCCCGCTCCCCTCTGGCCAGCACTCCCATGTGTCCTCCCAGGCACGGGCCACAGGTTGGCGGACCAATGACGGCGTTGGCTTCGAGGAAGATTTGGAAAAGCCCTTCCTTCATTGCCTCCCTATAAATGGAAGGGGTGGCCGGGATGATGATGAGCCTCACCCAAGGTGCCGCTTTACGTCCCTTTAAGACCTGGGCGGCCTCCACCAGATCCTCGAACCTC
The DNA here is from genome assembly GCA_964346945.1 of uncultured Syntrophobacterales bacterium. Lineage (GTDB taxonomy): Bacteria > Desulfobacterota > BSN033 > WVXP01. Next base: position 4,280 of record CAYFXL010000069.1, on the reverse strand, counting down.
CCATTCGTGCAGGAGCCGATCACGGCCTGGTCGATCTGAACCTCCCCGATTTCGCTTATCCCCTTGGTGTTTCCTGGATCCGGGGGAAACGCAACTTGGGGTTGGATAGTGGAGACGTCGTACTCCCTCACTTCGGCGTAATGCGCATCGGGGTCGCTCCCGAAGAATCGATACGGTCTTTTGGCCCGTCCATCCACGTATTGACGCGTGATCTCATCTGGTGCGATGATTCCATTCTTCCCGCCGGCTTCAACGGCCATATTGGCCATGGTGAGTCGTCCCGACATGGGCAGTTGCTCGATGGTTTCACCGCAGAATTCCATGGCTTTGTACAGGGCCCCATCCACACCGATATCCCCGATGGTATAGAGGATGAGATCCTTTCCCCCTACCCAAGGCCTCATCTTCCCGTAGTAGATGAACTTCATGGTCTCGGGAACCTTGAACCAGAGTTCTCCTGTGATCATCGCTGCAGCGAGGTCGGTGCTTCCTACCCCTGTAGCGAAGCTCCCCAGCGCCCCATAGGTGCAGGTGTGGCTATCTGCGCCGATAACCAGATCCCCCGGAAGGACGATCCCCTTTTCCGGCAGAAGAGCGTGTTCAATCCCCACCTCCCCCAGTTCATAGTAGTGGGTGATCTCTTGTGCACGGGCGAATTCCCGAAGGATCTTGCACTGTTCTGCGGAGGGGATATCCTTATTGGGCGTGAAGTGGTCGGGGATAAGGACAACGCGGTCCCGGTCGAAGACCGTCTTTGCTCCCGCCTTCCTGAACTCTTCGATGGCGATGGGAGCTGTAATGTCGTTTCCCAGCACGATGTCGACTTGAGCGTTGATTAACTGTCCTGGACGTACTTCCGTAAACCCGCAGTGGTCTGATAAGATCTTCTCGGTAATCGTCATGGCCATGGGGTATTCTCCTTCACTGCACTACTCCGAACCGCATTTTAGAGGGTATGAACATATTGCGCCACGAGGTCCCCAATCTCCGACGTGCTGTAGCCCATCTTTCCGGCATCGAGGCTTTTGAGGTTTTTGGTCAACGCTTGGATGATTGCCCTTTCAACCAGATTGGCCCCTTCGTCTTCGCCGAGAAAATCCAGCATCATTTGGCAAGCCATGATGGCGGCAAGGGGGTTGATTACTCCCTTGCCGGCATACTTTGGTGCTGAGCCGCCCATGGGCTCAAACATGGAGGTCCCCTGCGGGTTGATATTTGCCCCAGCAGCTATGCCCAGTCCACCTTGAATCATCGCCCCCAGATCCGTGATGATATCCCCGAACATGTTGTCGGTTACGATTACGTCAAACCATTCGGGATTCTTCACCATCCACATGCAGACGGCATCCACATGGGCATAGTCCAGTGTGATATCGGGATATTCGCGTGCCACCTCATGAAAGACCCTCTCCCACAGGTCGAAGGCGTAGGTAAGGACATTGGTTTTGCCGCAAAGGGTGACTTTTTTCGCTCTATTTCGCTTCCTACAGTATTCCATGGCGTACCGGATACACCGTTCCACCCCACTGCGTGTATTGATAGACTCCTGAATTGCCACCTCATCGCTGGTTCCCTTCTTGAAAAATCCCCCGGTACCGCAATAAAGCCCCTCGGTATTCTCCCTCACCACCACGAAGTCTATGTCATTGGGCCCTTTGTGCTTAAGGGGGGTATCCACCCCTGGGTAAAGCTTGACGGGCCTCAGGTTGATATACTGATCGAGGGTGAACCGCAAGTTCAGCAGAATTCCTTTCTCCAATATTCCCGGTTTCACGTCCGGGTGGCCGATTGCCCCCAGGTAGATGGCATCCATGTGGCGGAATTCCTCAATGGCCGATGAAGGCAGGATTTCTCCGGTCTTCAGGTAATGTTCGGCGCCGTAATCGTGGTGGGAGAGGCGATAGCTGAACCCTACTTTCTCAGCGGTCGCCTTAAGGACCTTGAGACCCTCTGCGGCCACCTCTGGGCCGGTACCATCGCCGGGAATGACAGCGATATCGTAAACTTTGGCCACCTTCATGTCCCTCCGTGTCTATTTCTTGCCAAAATAGGGCTGATTCTGTCCGGGCTTGGCCGAAAAATTGAGACTACAACTTTTTCGTAATGGCCTCCTTTTTGCCCTGGATACTCAGCCGTTTGTCCCTTCGATCGTCTATCTTAATAGAGGTGAGCACCCTTTGGGCACCGCGTTCAAAGGGAAGTTGGTGCATCTTTTCAGCTACCTCGAGGAGGTCCCTTATCTCCCCCTCGACATTGGTCCCCATCGATGTCAACTCATAGGGAAGGCCCTTTCCTTTGACGATGGAGACACATTCGGCCACATAGTGGCTAATGCTGGGATTGTCCGTTCCCACGGGGACAACACTGATCTCCATGACGGCCATCTCGATACCTCCTGATGGTATTTTATACAAAGTTCGAAATCTATCACTGAACATGGCAGATGTCAATCTTTTAGGCTCTGGTGTCTCCCTCGTTTTTGGTAACTCAGTTATCCCTAAGGGTAACCTGCTGGAGAAGTAGGGTACTGATACCGGGTGATCACGAGGGGGAAGCCCCCTCCAGGCTTATCCCTCAACCTTCCGCCTTTCAGCCTTGTCCTGCTAAGGGAGTACCAGGTCCCGAAGCGTAAAAGTCGCGAATCTCTCGTTTTAGGCTCGACGGGGGGGTTCGGGCATCTATCGGGGTTTGCGGTGTTATTACCTGATGCTGATCATTGCGTATATTCCGGCCAATCCGAAGATGGCATGGGGAGCAAAGGCTGAAAGTTGAGGGGGAAACACGCCTGAGTGACCGAGCGAGAGGCTGAGATTGAGGGTGATCCAATAGAGGAACCCGATGACGATGCTCATGGCGATGGACAGCGCCACTCCTCCACTCCGGGGTGTTTTCATGGAGAAGGGGATCCCGATCAAGACCATGATCACGCAGGCGAGAGGGTAGGACAATTTTGCGTAGAGGTCAACGGTATATCTGGTAGCGTCATACCCACCCATCTTAATCTTCCGGATGTAACGCCGAAGATCGTAGTAACCCATCTCCTCGGTATCTCTTTTTTCTTCCTTGAAGACATCGGGCGTTTCGGGAATGGGGATTACTGTCTCCTCAAATCGGGTGGTTTGGATGGTTTCCCTTTCAGGAAAATCCCTGATGGTTACGTCATAGAAGTGCCAAGCATCGTCTCTCCAGAGGGCCCTTTTGGCATCAATTCTCCGCTTGAGCTTGAAATGATCATCGAACTCAAACAGTGTGATTCCCTGCAGGGTATCGTTTTCGGGGTTGAAGACCTGGAAATTGTAAATGGCATTCCGGCTTCGATACCATACCTTATAGTTTCGAATGAAGGTCTTCCGTGTTTTCTTGCGGATTTCCGTTAAGAGGATGTTATCCGCTTGACGCTTCGAAAAAGGGACGATGAGCTCGTTTGCGATGAAGCAGAGACCGCTTGCCAAAATACCCAAAATGAGCAAGGGGAAGGCGATACGATAAAGGCTTATTCCGTTAGCCTGCATGGCCGTGATCTCGTTATTCCTGGCGAGAATCCCCAGGCCAAGAAGGGTTGCCATCAGGAGGCCGAGGGGGAGGATTTGCAATCCAGTGGCCGGAACTTGATACAGGTAATAGAGGAATACGAGAGTTGGGGGAGCCCTGTGTTCGAGGAAGGTGTCCATACGAGAGAAAAAATCGACAACGAAGTAGGTAAGAATGAAGGCACTCATGCTGAGAAACAATATTTTGAGGAATTCGGAGCAGATATATCTCTGAAGGATTTTCATTTTGAGAGCTCTCTGAAGCTACCGAGCCTTAAGGCAAGTGATTGATTTAGCATTGTAAAGAGGCGCGTCCTTCTTTGTCAAGGAAATATCCCTTTGGAAGAAAATTCGGCTAAAGGAAGGGACTTTCGCTCGATAAGGGGAACGAGGGGTGGGTGTTGATGGAGGGGTTGACAAAGAATTTGGGTTAGTTTAATATTTGAGATGACGCGGGGTGGAGCAGTCTGGTAGCTCGTCGGGCTCA
>CAYFXL010000069.1:0-246 GCA_964346945.1 uncultured Syntrophobacterales bacterium | reverse complement strand
TACGCGATTCGCGTGATCCCTTTTTTTCGTTTTGGGGGGCTTTGGTGTCCATAGGGTGTCCATGAGGATCGATTTTTTCCCACTGGCCGAGGAAAGCCGATCCATCCCGGTGTGTCAAATTGGGTATCCAGCGGCTGTACCGCTTGAAGAGCATGTCGGTCGAAGAATGGCCCATCATGCGGGCTATCCAGTGGGGGTTTTCGCCCGAGGCGAGCATAAGCGTCGCAAAGGTGTGCCGGGTTTCAT
>CAYFXL010000068.1:0-14095 GCA_964346945.1 uncultured Syntrophobacterales bacterium | reverse complement strand
TTGATGTTTGAGGCCACGTCGGTGAGGATGATATCATTGGTGTAAGGATAGGTTACGAGGCTGCTCTCCTTTGAAACCAAGGGCTTGATCACATTGAGCAGGCTATCGGCATCGATGAATTTAAGATGAATGATCCGTGTGATGATCCGGTCTTCCCCCAGAAAGGACCTTCGCCCCGGAGAGATGGCCTCGATCCCCTTTTCCTTGGCCTCCCTGGAGGGGATGATCTTAATCGCCTTACCTGCGGGAACGGTGGTGTACCCCTCGACCTCTAGGATGGATTCAAACATCCTGTAAGCCTCTTCGATGGTAATCTTCGTGGGAGAGATTACCGTAACGGTCCCCTTGACCTTGCTGTCCACTACGAAATTCTTGCCCGTCAATTCGCTGATGAATTTGATGACGACGCGTATGTCGGCTTCATGGAAATCGATGGAGATCCGTTCCGCTCCTCTTTGGGCCCATGGAGATGGGATGACGATAAGGGAAACCAGGAGAAAAAGGGCTATGAGCCCCCATAATCTCGATCTTAGCCAATCCTTATTCATGGATCCCCGCTCCTTTTTCAAGAGGGTTGGTTTTGAACCATGACTGTAAACCATAAATCCGCTACTTTACCTCATACGTGAAGGTCTGTGTTTTTCCGCCCCGTACGATCTCTACGGTTACGGTCGGCTCATTCTTCACCTGTTCGTAGACTTCGAAGGCCTTTTCGGGTGAGTCGAGCTCGATTCCGTTAACCCGTTTTATGATGTCCCCGTCACGGAACCCAGATCGCTGAATGAGGCTTCCACGCTTTATGGAGAGCAGTTTAAAGCCATCCGGTTGGCCATCTTTAAAGTTAGGCACCATTCGGACTTGGGTGAGGAGATGGTTCATATTTTGGAAGGCATTCTTCAGGTCTTCCGGGGGAATTCGGTATCGATCCGCTGATAGCCTTTTAATCCCCGCACCTGTCGGAATTGATCCCTTCTGCAAACGCCCGGCCCCTGCTCTTTCACCCGTTTTCGCCTCAGGTCCCTCATAAACCTCCAGGACCTCTTGTTTACCGTTCCTCTCCAAATATACCTTATTCCTCGCTACCGCGATCAACCTGGCCTCTCCTAGGATGACATCTCCCACATGGTAGAGGTCTTGTTTCCTCGTTTTAATGTCCTCGATAATGGCGAAGGAACTGCCAGCTTCACGGTATACGGTTCCTCGTAGTCTCACCTGGAGGGGTGTCTTTTCCAGGGCGTCTTCCTTGATCACTACCCTTTTGGGTCTGGTGGTGGCCTTTTTGGCCTTTGCCTCCTCCTTGGCCGAATGGAACAAATCCCGCTTATGAATGACCACATAGGATGAGGGATCTCTCTCCTTCTGGTTTTTGGATATCCGATAAGGTTTTCTTTCGGAAACCTCAGGCGGGGGGCGAAGCCTTTCAGTGATAATCCCGTTGAAGATATCGGCTCCGACGAAGGCGAAAGCCCCGGTGAATATGAGGTAGAGAACCCAAAAATATCGCTTTAACATCAACACGCTATTCCCCAAAAAAGTTGAAATTTCTTATACTTAAGCCAAAACTATCAGAAATGGGTAATTATGTCAATATCATTTGGTGACCACTGAAGGGCGTGTCCCTTCAGCATTCCCTCAGGAAGTCCTCGAGGCTCAGTATCCGAAATAGGGGATAGAGCCCAAAATTTCGATAAAGGTCCAAGGCAGCCTGATGTACTTCTCGTTTATGGGCGGCGCAGCAGTCCTCGATGATAATGGAATGAAAATCGTGGCTCAATGCATCCATGGCCGTCATGAGGACGCAGACATGGGTTGATAGCCCGCTCAAGACAACGGTATCCACTGTTAACGTCCTTAGAGTCTGGTCAAGATCGGTCTTGAAGAAGGCGCTAAAGCGCCGTTTTTCCAAAACCATGTCCCTGGCCAGGGGGGTTAAATCCTGAATGACCTCCGCTCCTTTCGTCCCCCTAATGGAGTGCGGTTTCATTCTTCCTCCAAAGATGAAATCCTCTTCCAGAAAACTGTCACAGGCAAAGATGATGGGCCAAGCCATCCTTCTTCCCTGATTCAGGAGTTTTTTGATGTTGGGGATAATCCGCAAGGCTTCGGATGTTATGGGGAGATTGGCCTCCCTCTTGAAGTTGTCCCTCAGCATATCGACTACGATGATAGCGGGGTTCATTTGAGCTCCTCATCCAATCGAAAGGCCCTTCTCGCGTTTTTTGAGGTGATTCGAGCCACTTCATCGAAAGGAAGCCCTTTCACTTCGGCCAGCTTCAAAGCGGTGAACTTCACATAGGCCGGCTCATTCCTCTTCCCTCGAAAGGGCATTGGCGTTAAGAAGGGGCAATCCGTCTCAACCAGAATTCGATCAAGGGGAATCTTCGTGATAACCTCCCTGAGGTTGGCGTTGGTTTTGAAGGTAATGGTTCCCGGGATCGAGATGAAGAATCCCAAGTCCAAACAAGCCTTGGCCATACCATAGTCCCCGGAAAAGCAGTGAAATACGCCACCGATCTCTCCAACCCGCTCTTCTTTGAGGACCGTCAGTACTTGGACGTGGGCATCGCGGGCATGTACTACGATGGGAAGATTCAGTTCGCGAGCGAGATGGATCTGTTCTCGAAATGTTGCCACTTGGACATCCCTCGGCGATAGATTCCTATAGAAATCGAGGCCGATTTCGCCAATTGCCCTCACCTTTTCATTCTGAGACAGAGTCCTCAGATCCGAATAGGTCTTCTCAGTAACCTCCGTTGCATGGTGCGGGTGAATTCCGATGATGGCGAATACCTGATCACTCCTACGGGTAATCTCAAGAGCCTTCGGGCAATCTTTCGGGTCCGTACCCACGGTGAATATGAGGTCAACCCCCGCTTCGGCGGCTCTTCGGATGACCTCATCCCGGTCCCTATCGAACTGTGGCATCCCGAGATGGGCATGGGAGTCGATGAGCACTCTGTTGCCCTCACTTCCAAGTGGAGGTTAAATCGAAACCATGTCGGTGAGGAAATCCTCAATTTCCTCTTCATACACCCCAGCGCTTGAATAGGTATATCCCGTTTTCGAAGGAGAAAGCCCTTTTACAACGGGATGATTATGCATCTGATTCAGGCACTCTCTCAAAGAGGCCCCATCATGGAGAATTGAATTGAAGTAACTCTTCTGCCACACGGGTCCTTTCCAGTTGCTCATCATTTTCCACTTCCGTCCAAAGGCACCTTTGATCTTCTGGATGATCGCGGAGACACTTGCATCGAGAGGTGTTCTTATCAGGAGATGAATGTGGTCTTCCAGTACCACGTATCCGAGAAGTTGAAAACCCAATTGGGGTTTGTAGTACCGCAATGTATGGAGGAAAAAGCTACAGGCCCTTGGGTTCCTAAATAGCGGTCTTTTTCCATGAACGTTAAAGGTGATGAAAAGGGTATTCCCCACGTTTTCTCTTGAGACCATCTCAGTCCTCTTAAATGGCCATGCGTTACCGATTTTTCTCATGATTTTAAAGAGTTATAAATTTTTCGAGCTAGCTTTCATTTCCTGAACCGAAGAAATAAAGAGGACAAATATCCAGAGCAAGCTCATTTCCTCCACTCCGAGAACGGGTAGATTTTTAACGGTTTTTTCTCGTTAGGCGATTGGACCATAATAACAAGCAAAAAACATACCAATGTGTAAAGATGCAGCTTTGTACGATGTAAGTTTGCAAGGGGGTGAAATGATAGGCAAAATTTCCGGTCCGGACGGACGGGGGGCTATTGACGAGCCTTGCGAATTTTAACAATTTCTGTCACCCCTTGACTTCTCTTTGTATACTTTCTTCCTCTCCTATTTACCCGTGATACCAACGGTGTAGTTTGGTTCCGCGTATTCCACATGAGGATCCTCATTCAACGCATCCACCATATCCTCCACTGTGGAGCCGGAGGGTATTTTGAACCGATAAACCCCTATGCTCTCGAGTCGTTTGATGAGGGATAAGCCGTATGCTTCTCGTATCCCCTCGATCGTCTCCGTTTTCACGCCAGCCTTGAATTTTACCAGAATCTCTCCGGGAGCGAATCGGGATTTGGTAATTTTCCCTCGATGCCCGGCATCATCCAATTTCTGAAAAGAGCCCCTTTGTGGGTGGGAGTTTCCCCCTTCTTTTTCTCCGACAGGCATCTCTCCTGTTGTGCACCGAAATAATAAGAAGCTAATGATGAAGAAAAAGAGCAATCTATGCACAAGCAACCCCCGCCTTTCCAATATAGGGTTAATTCCTAATGTACAATCCGCGTCTCTTGTGTCAATGGTCCTCAATAATCACCCTGAGGTTTTTCGATCAGCAGATGGTACCGTACTTACATAACGGCGCTGCGCGATGGGATGGGTGGAGCTGTCAAGATAGGGGGAGCTCGATGCCTAAATCCGCGAAAAAACCATTTCCCCTTCCGCCAGGACCTTATTAAAGAGAAATCGTCTTCTCTTCAATCTCAATTCAACCTGAAAAAAGGTCCTTGTGTCGGGATACGTTATGGTGTATCTCAGTTCGAGATATATCCTCGGGATCCCTTTGTTCACATAGGTCCTCGATTTTTCTCCCTTTTCCCTTACATGCCACTCGTGCCTGAGAAGATACTTCTCGAGGTGAGCGATGAATTTCCCTATCCTTTCCTCTTTCTCCCGTACCTCTTCTTTATCGCGTTGGTTGTGCTTTAATAGGAGCAACCGAACGGCTCTGTATTCCTCGAGCAGTCCAGCGGTATCCATACACGTGCCCTCCTTGTTCATACCAAGAGAAAATCATTCTGTAGGGAAGACATGGCTCAGTCCCGATTCCATAATCGAACCCGATATACTCTCGATTATTATTCGCCTTCTATCCTGGTTTTGCGGCGCCTGCGGGGCAGGCATTGATACAGGCATGGCAACCATACTGCAATCCAACTTGGAGGAAATGGTAGAGATTCCAGAAGTTGGGATCGAGAAAAGATTGCTTAATCTCATCCATTGGCTGGTCCAGATTTTTGGTAAGGTACTTGATCAGTCCGGTCAAACCGTGTGGGAGGACCTTACGGACACAGCGCCCGGTATGAGTCCTTCCGGGTTCCGATAGGGCATCAACGGGGCAGGCAGCCATACATGCCCCGCAGTCCCCGCAGAGATCATCGGTCAACGGCTTGTCTGGATCAAGGTGGGCTGTGGTCACAATGGCTCCCAGCCTTATCCGAGGCCCTAGGTGGGCGGTGAGGAGGAGGTTATTTTTCCCCAGGACCCCGAGCCCCGCAGCTTGGCCAACATGGCGAAGGGAAACCGCGCCCACCAATCCCTTGGTTTCTCCGGTCATCTCCACCGGATTGTATGAGGGGACCGTTGCGGCCCGGTAGCCCCTTTGCTCGAAGAAACAGCCTAATACATAGCTGATCCGATCCAATTCCTCATAAAGCGCCAAACTTTGGGAGGTCACGACCTCGTTACTCGGACTCTCTATGGATCCCGTGAGCATTCTTTTGGCAAAGACAACCACGGAGTGGGCTTCAGGGAGTACGCTCCGGGGGCCACGGCGAATCGGGGTGGTCTCCACACAATCCGCTGAGGCGACACCGACCGAATCCACTCCCTCCTCTCTCGCAATGGCCTTAATCTCCTTCGATCTGATACGCTTCATTTGGAGTCCTTCCATATGAATTGTTGTTTTTTTCTCAGACGATTCTCATCGTCCTCCGTTGCGTTTGTTGCGCGAAGTAAAATACCATTAAAAAATGCTTCCTGTCAAACAAGGTGCATGAAAGTACGGTTCAATACAATTAGTAGCGGCTTCCCCCAAGAGGTCTATCGTCGACTGTCTTCTCAGGAGCCCAAGTATTTGTTTCGCCATGTAAGCTCACCTTGTGCTGGCTTTTTTGCAGAGATAGCGATATTATGCCATGCGAGGAGTTTTGCCTCTGTGAGTTTCCGCAATTGGTGACAACTCTTCAGATCATTTCTTCCCTGTTTCCAAAACCTTGGGTAATTTTTTATACGAAACTGGAGGAGTCCGCAATGCGAAAACGGAGAAAGCTCGGAAGGGGGGTAGCTGTGGTGGGTGCCGGAATGTCGAAGTTCGGCATGTTCAAGGACAAAGACTCAAAGGATTTATTTGTTGAGGCTTTCCATGAGATGATCTCCTCGGTGGATAAGGGAATAGCCCCTCATGATATCGATGCGCTTTATTTGGGAAATTTCTCAAATGATTTTTTTATGCACCAAGGGCATTGGGGCCCAATAATTTCTGATTTGATTGGGCTCGTCCCAAAGCCAGCAACAAGAACGGAGGGTGCATGTGCCTCAAGCGGGCTCGCTTTTCGGGAAGGTGTTTTTGCTATAGCTTCTGGATTTTATGATATGGTGCTCGTTGGTGGAGTGGAGGAGATGTCAAAACGCTCCACTGAGGAAGTTGCAGAGGGTTTAACCCTGGCATCTGTTCCCTATGAGAGAAAGGTTGGATTTACCTTCCCGGGGGTTTTTGGTGCTTTGGCTACCGCTTACTTTGAGAAATATGGAGCCACACGCGAGCATCTGATGAATGTCGCGATAAAAAGCCATAATAATGCTCGGTTGAATCCCAAGGCGCAGTTTAACGTCTCTATTCGCGATATTATGGATGCCAAAATTGAAAGTGCGAGGAAAAGGGGAAAGCCCCTGCCAGATTGGGAGGATGAAAGAGAGTTTCTCCGTGATCCTGTGGCTAACCCCGTAGTCGCCTGGCCGATGCACCTCTATGACTGCTGTCCCATTAGCGACGGGGCAAGTTGCATGTTGTTAGTAGCAGAGGAAATAGCAAAAAACTTCACCGACGATCCTCTGTATGTCATCGGAATAGGGCAGGGGAGCGGCAGAGGCTTACATGCCAGTGATGACCTCACATATTTCGAAGCCACGAGACAAGCGGCTAAGGAAGCGTACGAAATGTCGGGGCTTAAGCCAGAAGAAATTCACATTGCCGAGGTGCATGATTGCTTCTCTGTCGCAGAGCTCATTCACATGGAGGATCTGGGTTTTTTCAAACCCGGAGAGGGATACAAAGCCGTAGAAGAAGGTTTAACGAAATTGGATGGTCCGAAGCCAATTAACACTTCAGGGGGACTCAAGTGCAAGGGGCATCCTGTGGGTGCAACCGGTACAGCTCAACTGTGCGAAATTTGGGAACAGCTGAGAAATGAGGCCGGGGAAAGACAAGTTCCCATGGGGGATTTGCGAATAGGAGCAGCCCATAATTTGGGAGGTACAGGCGGCACGAGCACGTTCACTATTCTCGAAAGGAGGTAGGGCAATGGAGGAAAGGCCCTTCAGCGATATCGCTTATGAGCAATTTCTCAATGAAGGGAAACTTATGGGCTCAAGGTGCAAGGGATGCGGTGCTCTCTTTGCACCTCCGCGCCCCATCTGCATCAAATGCCACGGCTCAGAGATGGAGTGGGTCGAGATGGAGGGGAAGGGGAAACTGCGGGCGTTCACCTGCATAGCCGTAGTTCCTCCCTCTATGATGGGGGAGGGTTATGATAGGAAGCATCCGTATTGCTCAGGAGTCGTAGAGCTGGAGGAAGGGCCAAGGGTTGTTGCTCGTATTGAAGAAATAGATACAGACAAGCCCGAAGACATCAAAGTGGGAATGCGCCTAACAGCGAAATTCCTGCATCGGGGCGAAGGGGAAAACAAAAAAACCTTCTTGGCGTTCAGACCGTCTTAACTCGCTGGGGTAGAGCTAATCGTAATCAAAGTAACCAATGATCACGCAATTCATAGTTTACATGGTTTGCTAAAGTCACCGAAGAAGCCAATAGGCTGACCGGAAATCCCGGGATTTATGCCACCAGCTTCCCAGCGCGCTATACACGCGCAGATGAAATCATAGCGGGGTGCAATCGGAGGGAGGGATGGGAGAACATCTGCCCTCGTGAAATCGAGGAGGTTGCAGTTATCGACGTTCCAGATCCTCGATGGAGTGAGACCGTCAAGGCCGTTGTGGCACTGGTAACGGGCCAACCTGGAACAGAGGAAGTATTGATTTCCCCTTTCGAGGATAACATTGCGAGCTATAAAAACCAAAATCGGTCGATTTCGTGGATGAATTGCCCCAGGAGAATGAGGGGAGAATATTGAAACGGGAGTTACGGACACAATATTGGGAGAGGAAACAGCAGGAAGTGTGACCAGTGTGCCCCACCCGAAGTAATCCCGATGAGGATCCCCTCCCTTTCACAGGACCTCCTCAATGGTCTCCTGATTTCCCAAGCCGTTTTGGAGGGTGAGAACAAGGGATTCATCCCTCATCAGGGGTCCCATCCCTTCGGGCGCGTTTCGTGTGAGCGGTGCCTTCCCGAAGATGATGATGAGATCCGCGGGGCCCATTTCCTCCGCCTGGGTAAACGCCCTCACGGGGATTGAGCGGTCTCCGCTCACGCCTTCTAGCCAGAGACCGTTGCGGTTGATGGCTGCAGCGCGCTCCTCATAGCCCCTGCACCGACTATCACCGTCTTCATATCCGCATCGCCTTTCTGCTCGTTGGTTTAATGCACCAATGGAACATAGCCGAAGAATTTCGGCACGAACATGATAAGTGACTCCCAGTAAGTGGCGATAACGAGGACCGCAATGGAAACCAGGAGAAAGGGAAGGATGGCCCGGGAAACCCGTTCGAGGCTGATCTTCCCTACCGCACAAGCGATGAATAGGCATACTCCAACGGGTGGAGTGGTAAGCCCGATAACCAAATTGAGCACGAGAATGACGCCAAAATGCAGCGGGTCTACCCCTATTTGGATCATCAACGGAAGCAAGACCGGTGTGAAGATAATCAGGGAAGCCGTTGTCTCCATGAATGTTCCCACAGCGAGCAGGACGATATTCACGAACAGGAGAATGAGGATGCGGCTCTGGGTAACCTTGAGGATCACCACGCTCACGGACTGGGGGATTTCCTGGCTGGCAAGGAACCATGAGAAGATGCTTGCTGTCCCGATCACGAGCATAACCAGGGCACTGGTTGCGCCGGTGTCGATGATAATTCTCGGTAGATCACTCAGTTTGATGCCGCGGTACACAAAGAAGCTGATGGTGAAGGCATAAAACACGGCGATACACGCGCTTTCAGTGGGCGTGAAAATCCCCGATAGGATTCCCCCAAGGATAATGATGGGCATCAGCAGAACGAGAGCTGCGTCAAGGATCGCCCTCAAGGCCTCCCTGGCGGAGGGAAGGGACCCTTTGGGGTAATTCCTTTTGCGGGCATAGTAAGCGACCACTCCCATTTGGAAAAGACCGAGCAGAACACCCGGAACAAAACCGGCGAGAAAGAGGGATGCGATGGAGACCTCTCCCAGAACGCCGTAGATGATAAAGGGTATAGAGGGCGGGATGACGGGGCCAATGGTGGAGGATGTGGCCGTCACCGCCGAGGAGAAGTCGACGTCGTAGCCATCCCTTGCCATGGCCGGGATGAGGATTGACCCAATGGCACTGGTATCGGCAACGGCAGCTCCGGTGATCCCAGCGAAGATCATGCTGATAACTACATTGATATATGCCAGCCCTCCCCGCACCGGTCCCACCACGACCTTGCAGAAGGTTACCAGCCTCTGGGTCAAGCCACCCGCGCTCATAATGTTCCCCGCAAGGATAAAGAAGGGAATTGCCATGAGCACGGGGTTATCGATAGCGGTGAAAATCTGCTGAGCCGCAAGGGTGAGGGGAGTTTCCCCCTCATACAGCAACGCCACAAGAGGGGTGAGGCCCAGGACAAAGGCGATGGGAACACCGATAACGAGGAAAAGGACGAATGAGATGGGTAAGATGAGGACTAACACGGTGAATACCCTGCTCCTTGCCGCGATCTCAGCGTCTCGTGGCGCCAAACATCTCTCTAGACCGACGGTAAATGGACGTGAGCACGTGAAATAACATGATAGCAGCACCCGTGGGAATGGCCATGTAAGGCAATGACATGGGGAGGCGCATGGCGGGACTGAGTTGATGGCGTGTCAGTATGACCAGATAGGTTCCCCCCCAGAAGACAATGGCGACCATGGCGGCGACGAAAATGTCTCCTCCGAGGGCGGTCGCGGTGCGGATTCGTTCCGGAAACCTCTCGGCCACAAAGGTCACGGCGATGTGCTGGCCCCTCTTCAGGGCTATGCCAGCGCCGAGCAGAGACGACCATACGAGGCAATACCTGGCAAACTCCTCTGTCCAAAAGAGCGGAAGGAGCAGGACATACCGAAATATCACCTCGATGAAGACGTCGACGGCCATCAGAGAGATGATGGCAAAGATCGCCATCTCGGTGAGCCGGTTGATCAAATCGCTGGCTCGTTCCATGGTGCCTTAAAAGAGGCAGATTCGCGAGAGTCCATTGTCTCTCCCGTCCACCTTACTTCTCACTTCGTGTCCCTGATCTTTTGGATGATCGCTTCCCAATCCAAGTACTCTTTGATGAACTTGGCGTATACCGGTTCCATGGCCTTGAGGAAAATGGCCTTGTCCACGGTCCTGACGTCCATTCCCCAGGCCTTTAAATCCTGAATTTGCCTCTGTTCGTTATCGCGAATGATCTTCCGTTCATACGTGGCCACCTCCACCGCCGTTTTGGTGAAAAGCTTCTGCCATTCGGGCTTGAGGCTCTTAAATCGATGCAGACTCATGGTCAGGGGTGCGGGGGAGTAGAAGTGTCCACTGAGGCTCAAGTATTTCTGCACCTCGTTTAGTTTATAGCCGTGAATAATGGCCACCGGGTTCTCCTGGCCGTCAATGACCTTAGTCTGAAGTGAGGTGTAGACCTCCCCCCAACTCATTGGCACTGCCTGGGCACCGAGTTCGCGAACCGACGCAAGGTGAACGGGATTTTCCATGGTCCGAAACTTGAGACCTCTGAAATCCTCGGGTTTCAGCAGGGGGCGAGCCGAATTGGTGAAATTGCGGAACCCGTTCTCAAAGAAAGAGAGGCCTTTTAACCGCGCCTTTTCCAAATCATCCAGGAGTTTTCGACCAACAGGCCCATCAAGTACTGCGTCGACGTGGTGGTAGTCCCGAAAAAGGAAAGGTAAATCCAAAACCATCATGCTTTGGCTGAAGCCCGAGACGGGGCCCGTTGCGGTTACGGCCAGATCAATCGCCCCCATCTGCATTCCTTCGAGAAGTACCCGTTCCCCCTTGCCCAGCTGGCCTCCCGGGTAGACCCGAATGTCTATGGCTCCTCCGGTAGCATCCATAATACGCCTGGCAAATTCCCGTGCTCCCTCATTATAGGCGTGATGAGGAGGTGTCACAGTAGCGAGCTTCATCTTCACGACCTTCGCATGGGCCGGAAGGGCGATTAGCAAGCCCGCGCTCAGCATCAGACACGACGCAAAAAGGATCGTACGTTTCATGCCCTTACCCCCTTCAAGGGAAACCACAAAAGGTCAGATTCATCCGGAAGTGACGAGAAGTCCGTTGAGACACCTGGCGGGAGACCCCTTCTTGTGTGGCGATGCGGGTGATCCCCTCCATGATGTAAAATACATCTCGGTTCTATATCATCCGTCAAGAGAAATGTCAATGAAGCACTGACGGGAGTTTGTGGATTTCCTGGATACCCGGTTTTCCTTGAGTGGGATCCCAAGGAGAAGTCTTTCTACCCTAGGGGTTCAGTGGCGGGTGAAGGCTTTCATGGTGAGTTCAGACACCCTCGGAGTGAACCCTTTAACTGTCCGCAAGCCGCCCAAATATCTCCACCACGGCTCTTTCTGACGATACAGGTCATGGATCGGTCCAGGAGGATCATCTGAAATCTGTGGACTCTTTTCTCATCTGGCCTGGTGAATTCCAACTCCGACGACTCGTTGAAGGGGATGAGGTTGACCTTGCAGGGAATACCGTTCAACAGGTGTGCAAGACGAAGGGCATCTTGAGATGAATCGTTGATGCCATCGATGAGGACATATTCGAAGATAATCCTCTCCCTCGGACGGAGGCGAAACCTTCGGCAGCTCTCAAGGACCTCATTCAGTGGATAGAATTTGTTGACAGGCATGAGAAAACTTCGGGTTTCGTCATCTGTTGCATTGAGGGAAACGGCCAATTGAAAGCGGATTCCCGTCGCCATTAATCTCTCCATCTCCGGAACGAGGCCGGATGTGGAGAGAGTAATCCGTCTCCCGGAGAAACCGAGGCCCGGGTCATATTGCATCATTTCGATGGCCTTAACGGTATTAGCATAATTGGCCAAAGGTTCTCCCATCCCCATGAGGACGATATTGGTTATCCTCCTTTTCGGTCCCTCCTCCCGTTGGGCCGCTAGAATCTGGTTCAGGATCTCTGAGGTGGTCAAGTTTCGAACGAACCCCATATTCCCTGAAAGGCAGAATCGGCAGCCTAAAGGGCAGCCTACCTGAGTGGAGATGCAGAGGGTCAACCGGGACCCATCCGGCACGAGCACGCTCTCCACGGAATTGCCATCCATGAGGGGAAAGAGGAATTTTTTCGTTCCATCCCGGGAGGTCTCAATGTGATTCGCGGCTAAGGTAGTCACGAAGGCAACCCTGCATAGCGTTTCCCGGAAGGTTTTCGATAGGTCCGTCATCTCATGGAAATTAGTCGCCCCCTTTTGGTAGAGCCATTTGATGAGATGACTTGCCCGGTACCTTTGCTGGCCCAATTTGGATACAAAATCCTCAAGGTCGCTCACGGTTAAGTTTTTGATATCTACGGCTGGTTCGGTAAGCATGGATCTCCGCTTGCCCTTTATTCAGCTGTTCGCCGAGAAACAGTTCTCTATTATACGTCCGATTCCGGTTCAATAACAAGTTATTCGGAAGTTTCCTGAATTTCTGGAGGAAGCGTTGCCCCTGATCGTAATCAGCTGGAGAGGTGGGGTACCCTTTGAGGGTGAGCGAAAGGAAATGTGGTCGAAAGACCCCAAAGCTTTGAAGCGAAGTGGCACGGATGTTCTCTCATGGAAAACGTCATTTATCATGGAACCGCTGGGTTAGTAGGGATTCGAAGTGATTGTTCGGATAGAAATTCAGGGAGAGGATTTTCGCGAATTGCGAGCGAATCGATGGTGTGTATCGGAATATCGGATTATCTCCGTCCCAGCCTTTCCCTCGACAGAACGTTGGATATTCTCGGTGGAGGTAATCAGGGCCCTTCTCCCCCCACTTTCCAAGAACTCAATGGTCGCCTTGACTTTAGGCCCCATAGATCCTTCTGGAAATTCGCCCTCCTGTAATAGGCGTTTTGCCTCTTCTAAGGGGAGCTTTCTCAAAAACCTTTGCCCGGGTTTTTTGAAGTTGATGGCTACCCCCTCCGTATCGGTGGCAATGAGGAATATATCCACACCCACTTCCTGCGCCAATTTGGCGCTGGCCAAATCCTTATCGATTACGGCATCCACCCCCTCGAATTTCCGCCTCTCTCTGATTACCGGAATGCCTCCTCCCCCGCAGGCGATGACGAGGAATCCCTCTTTGAGGAGTCTTTTTATCTCCCTCTTTTCAACAATGGTCATGGGTTTGGGGGAGGCAACGACGCGACGGTACCCATCGGCTGTTTCTACGGTGGGGTAGGAAAGCCGTTCGGCCTCTTCTTTCGAAAAAAAAGGGCCAATGGGCTTGCTGGGGTTTTTAAAGGCCGGGTCATCTATATCTACTACGACATACGTGAGGACCGTAACGAACAGTTGCCTCGTATTGCCCCCCAATTTCATGAGCTCATTGTCAAGGGTAGATTCGATCATATAGCCGATCTGTCCCTGGGTCTGAGCTACGAGAATCTCCAGGGGCATGACAGGAATCTCAGGACATTTTTCCTGCTGCAAGAGGAGGTTCCCGACCTGAGGGCCATTCCCGTGGGTAATGACTATGTCGTAGTTCTCTGAGAGACGAGCGATCTGTCGGATGGGGGTTCTCAGGTTTTCAAATTGCTCTTCTATGGATCCTCGCTGTCCTTTTTTGATGAGCGCATTTCCCCCGAGGGCGATCAGAAGGGTCTCTTTCATCTTTCCCCTGATTCTTCCTTTATGTTTCGATGTGTTGCGTTGCAATGAGGGTGACGAGACCTTACCATATCAGGGTGCAGGACCCCTGTCAATGGAATCCAT
>CAYFXL010000067.1:0-14123 GCA_964346945.1 uncultured Syntrophobacterales bacterium | reverse complement strand
GTTTCCCTGGAATGTGGGCGATGAGACGACAAAGCCATCATCAACTATATATCAGTTCCAGCTCCATTTCACCGCTTATGGAGGGAGGAAAAATAATCTTCTGTAAAATCTTCTCCAGAACTTCTTTTTTGCCCGCTTCCCCTAGGGGTCCCGTAAGTTGAATGTTCCTTACCTTCCCCTCTTCAATGTTCAAAATTACTCCCAATCTCTTTGTACCCCATTTCTTAAACACGTTCTCCAAATCGCTCTTCACGGGAAACAAGAGGTTCTCTACTCCTTGTAATGTAATCCCGGGGGGAAGCTTCCCTCCCACAAGGTAAATCTGGGAGAGCTCCTTTTTCTCATCGTGAGGACGATCATTGGCCTCCTCTTTCGCCGGGAGAGCTTTCATTAAACGGTAAGATAGAGAAGCAGGTACGTTACCCCTATAATTCCCCACCGCATAATCACTTACCCCTTCAGGTAAAGGGAGGGGCTGCTTTACGGTAACAAGCTCTCCCGTTTCTCTCACCATGGTATCCACGGCCACAAAAGAGGTATATTGAGTCATAAGGTGGTAGTGAAGGCCGAGATTTTTTACCTCGTCCGCTACTCTTGCCCCGACCCTTCCATAATCACAAAGGCCTGCTATCCTTTCCCTAGCCCAGAGATACTTGAGGGCTCCGTTCTCCCCATTTTCCATTGAAGGACTGACTCCAATCCCCTTTTCATAATCACCCCAAACGGTCTTACCTCTAACCCTCATTTCTCCATCGGCATTTCTGTATTTCCCAAAGATAATGAGGGGTCTCTGAGCGAAAAGGTCAGGGGGAGAGAGGGGTTCTACATCATAAGCATCGAATCCTCGAAATTCAACCTCAATATCGGTAAGGAGAGGAGACCCTATATAGTCGAGAAACTTTTCCGCTACCTTCAAGGCTTCCTCTCGGTCACTTGCCACAAAAGGCTCTCCTCTTCCCACTCTGGCCATTCCTTCTATGAGATACCGATTTACTCCTTTCCCTATTCCAAAAGGGAAGAAATTTGCTTCGTTAAGATGATCCCTCATCAGATCAAACACCTCTTTCTCCACCGCGACATATCCATCAGTAGCGATAACTACGATTCGGGAAAATCCTTCCCTTTTCTCTAAGGAAAGCGCTCTTTTCAAGGCAGGTAAAATCCTTGTTCCCCCCCCTCCTCGCTGTTCTTCTAGCATATCTAACGCCTTCCCCTTATTCTCTTCTCTAGCCGGAAGGGGATGAGGAGAAAGAACCTTCGACCCACCGGCAAAGAAGAGAATATTGAAGTAGTCTTCTGCCCTTAAATTCTGAATGATTTCCTTTATCAGGGCCTTAGAAACTTCTAACGGAAATCCGTGCATGGAGCCGGAAACATCCACAATAAATACATATTCCCGAGGAGGAACCGCATCCAGCGCCACATTCTCGGGGGGCTGGAGCATGAGGAGGAAGAATTTCTCCTCTTCCCCCGGGTACAGCAGTAGACCGCTCTGTATCGTTTCCCCCCTTAATGTATACCGCAGGACAAAATCCCTATTTCCTCCATTTGCTTCCTCAGGAGATAGATTTATCTTCGCTTCATCCATATCCTGGCGCAATCTCACCTCATGGGAAGGAACCCATACTTTACCTAATGAAATTCCCGCTCTGAGATTCACCTTGATGTCAAACTTATGAGGGGACTCTTCACCTTCATGCAGATACGGAGTCTTTATCCATGCATCGGGGTCACTTGCCCCTTTGTCTTTTTTCTCGCAGTACCGCGGTCCTACCACCGTGGGAAAGACAAATTCATATGTCCCATCTTCGGGAACCAAAAGTTCTGTATAGTTAACCGTCACCTCTATTACATCCCCTGGCATGATGTTAGCTACCTTCATTTGGAAGACATTGGGCCTTTGCTGTTCTAAGAGGGAGGCTACCTTACCTTCCTCTTTTGCCCTTTCGTAAATCAATTTGGCCATTGCCCTTTCTTCTATTTTTGCCTCAATGATTCTCGTGCCTATTCTCATCCTCATGGCGTGTATAGCTGATTTTGTTCCCAGGGGAAATACATATATCGCTTCTATGGTTCTCGTCCCTTCATTTTTGTAAACCTGATTGAGTTCTATCTCAGCAATCACCCCTGCAATACTCACCTCTGCTTTCGTCTCCAAAAGCGGGAATGGATCAAGGGAAGCATCATCGCTCTGGACAAAGAAGTAAGGAGAAAGAATTGTTTCCCCCTCCTTTCCATGAGAAGAGATAGAGGAAAGAATGGAGATAAGGAGACCAAAAATGATCACTAGCTTTTTCATCGCTCACCCTCCACTTTACCGTTTTCTCTCTTAGACAAAAAAATGCGCAAAAAGTTCCCCCTTTTTATTTTCCAGCCATTATCAAAGAGAGCCTTTCATGAAGTTTATCTTGAATTGGCGGCCAGAAACCCATGTGGATGCGACATATTCCTTCTAGTAGCCAACATACTCTACGCTGCTCTCGTTTCGAAACAGCTCTACCCGACCAAATCTCAAAAAAGAGCTGGGGGTTTTACCCAAAAGGGCCGTATGCTCCTAGGAGAGATCTTGGTATGAAATGAATCAGGCGGGCTTATCTATTGAGGTCGACGATGCCTAGGTGGGTGAACTTGATTGGGATTGTTGATTGATTTTGAAGAAGGGCAAAACTCACTGCATTTTACGGGGATGTTGCCATTAAAACGTTCTATTGCAACACCCATCCCCCATCCTCAATCGGGGAGTCACAAAAGAAAGCGACGAGGGAGGAAAACGAGAACGTCAATAGTGTACAACTTTGAGGTCCTCATGCTCCCCGATAGTCAGGGAGGTTCTGTTGACCCTATCATACGGCTTGATGCCGAGATTGACCGGAATTGAGGTTCCCAGATAGTTCCGAGATTCGAGGAACCCGTCCGCCAAAGAACCGACATCGTCACGCAGGTTTGATGGTCCGTGTATCGGCAAGGTTGATATAGAAGACCGGTCCAATTCGATAGAATCTCAGGGACTACACAAGATCCTCCTCCTTTTTACCTATGTGGAATCTCTTTTTCACCGGATCAAAAAAACCAGCCAGGCCAATGGTCGTATTCAATATAAAGCATGTTGTCTCATTGGCGACCCCCTCAAAATTAGGCTGGAGGAGGCAATTGGCCATACGATTTTGAGTGGCTACACTGGAAAAAAATTGCGGACGCTCTCCCTTACCCCCTGAGGGACTATCACCTTGTACACGGAGAACACTGGTTTGAGAACCCAGAAAAACAACCCGCCGTTCACATGAAAAAAGAAACGATTGATTGGTCCCAGGCGATCGGCAATGGGCTTCACTGGGGCCTCGAGACCGGGGATGCCAAGATCTGTATCTGCCTCAACGATCCTAACTGGCACATCCCTTTGCAAAACGGAGGCGACTCCCGCTTTGGAGGGAACTGACGAAACTTGCTCAGCATGAGCGACGCCGGTGAAAGGGACAAACCAGATGATCGAAAGGAGAAATGTCAAGGAGATGATGTTTTTAGTGCGAGCTTAGGGATTGAGTCATATCTTGTCTCATGATTCGGTCATTCTTCACTACTACTGAAGTATACCCATCCTTCCTGAGGATGAAAATGATCACTTTTTGGCGAGCTTGGCCTCCAGTTTTTTGACAAGCTCTCGGTAAGATGATTTCAAAATGATGCTATTGAACTGGGTTCTATAATTATTAACCAGGCTCACCCCCTCAATGGACACATCATAGATAAACCAGCCGTTTTCCTTTCTCCGGACCCGGTATTCAACGGAAATCTCGGTCTCCTTAGCAGTCAGGATTTTGACCTTCACAACTCCGAAATCTCCTTCGACCGTTTCTCCCTCATAGACAACTCTTTCCCCTGAATAGCCCTCAACCTTATCCATGTATGCCCTCTCCAACAAATCACTGAAGAGGGAGGTGAACTCCCTTTTCTCCTCATCCGTTCTCCCCGCCCAGTGTCTTGCGAGGGACCGGCGAGCCATCTCTTCCCAATCGAACCGCTCATCAGCCGCCTTGCGAATCAACTTCCTTCTCTCCTCGGCCCTAGCAGGTTCCTTGAGAGCTGGATCAGTCAGAATTGAGATAATCCTGTCAGTGATCTGTTTGATCTGTTCTGTTGGCTCACCTGCAAAGGCTTGAAACGAGATCACAATCGCCAAAAAGAGAGATACAATCCCCTGCCAGAGATAAAGAACCCTCATGCCTGCCTCCTAGAGCTTTCCAAACACGAATTTTGAAATCAATTCCTCCAGATCCACGGCGGGTTGGGTTTCGCGAATGCGGCCACCCGGTGGAATGAGCTTTTCCGATCCCCCGGGCGTGACTTCGATGTACTTCTCACCAATTAACCCCCTGGTCTTGATGGAAGCAATGGCGTCTTCCTGGATGCCAACATTCTCTGAGAGATTCAGGATAACTCGGGCCTGGTAATCTTCCAGGGTGATGCCTTTGACACGTCCCACATCTACACCTGCAATCACGACCGAAGAGCCGGTCTTGAGCCCACCACTATTGGAGAAGATGGCATAGACCTCATATCCTTTACTCCCTAAAACCTCCATCTTCCCCAGTTTGATGGAGAGGTAACCTAAGCAAATGATTCCTGCAATGATAAATAATCCGACCGAAAGTTCAAGATCGATTTTCTTCATTCTTCACCCCTGATCTTCCCATTATCCAACGTCTTCGCTCCTAATGGTAATCCAATGGCCCCTCCAGATCCCCGTTTATGAATTGTTTGACGATCGGGTCTCTTGAAGAACATATCTCTTCCGGTGACCCCGTGATCAGAATTACCCCGTCATGTAACATGGCCACTCTTTGAACGATATCGAATATCGTCGGTATCTGGTGAGTGACGATGATCCCCGTAAAGTTCAGCCGCTTGTGACAGGAATCAATGAGCTTGAGAATGGCGTGGGCAATGATGGGGTCTAAGCCGGTAGTAGGTTCATCGAAGAGCATGACCTCCGGCTCCCTCACCAAGGCCCGGGCAAGGGCTGCCCTTTTGATCATCCCCCCGCTGATCTCCCCTGGATATTTGTGCTCTGCTCCAGCTAAGCCCACTTGGTCGAGCTCCGAAAGGACCTTCTCCCGTATCTCCCGATCGCTCAACTTAGTTTTTTCCCTCAGTGGAAAGGCCACATTCTCGAAGACCGTCAGGGAATCGAACAGGGCACCATTCTGGAAGAGAAAAGCAAAGCGGCTTCGCAGCCTTTCCAATGCTTTGCCCCTCAGGCAACATATATCTTCTCCATCAATAAAGACGCGTCCTTGATCCGGTCTCATTAACCCAGCAATGTGTTTCAGAAGAACACTTTTCCCGTAGCCGCTCCTCCCAATCAAAGCGAGGATCTCCCCCCTTTCGATTTGGAAAGAAACCCCCCGGAGCACCTCGAGTCCATCGAATGACCTATGAAGGTCTTCTACCCTGATCATTACTCCCCTCAAAATAAGATAGAGGTTATGAAGTAATCCCAGATAAGGATCAAAACCGATGAAATCACCACGGCCTGGGTGGTGGCTCTGCTCACTCCTTCGGCTCCGAATCCGCTGTAGTAACCCTTATAGCAACAAACCCAGGTGATCAATACGCCGAAGCTCAGGGACTTGTAGATTCCTTCCAAAATGTCGTTGATATCCACGTAGTTTGCCATCTCTCCAAAATAGGTGCCCCCACTGACTCCGAGGAGTTTTACGCCCACGAGATAGCCTCCGAGAATACCGACCACATCAAAAATGGCTGTCAAGAGGGGAACAGCTATGATAGCAGCCAGAAGGTTTGGAACGATGAGATATCTATAGGGATTGAGTCCCATCAGCTCAAGGGCATCAATTTGTTCACTGATGCGCATAATCCCGATCTCAGCAGTCACCGCCGAACCGGCCCTCCCGGTTACCATAAGAGCAGAGAGAACCGGTCCCAGCTCTTTGACCAGTGCTAGCGCCACCATAGGTCCCAGAAGGGCGGCCGACCCGAACCGGTTGAGGGTGTAAAATCCTTGGATCCCCAGGACCATCCCTGAAAAGGCACCGGTAAGCAAGATCACCAGAGTGGATTGAAATCCTATAAACCTAATTTGTTTGAGGACCCGAGAAAACTTCAGCGGAGGTGTTGATGCGTAAAAAAGGGCTTTAGCAAGGAAGATGCCCATTCGTCCAATTCTTCGCAAACTCCACAGGGATACTGCCCCAATTCTTCTGAGAAATGGAACAGGAGAATATACCGTTACATTTGACATGGCTTGAGCTTCTATCTCATTCTTAGCGGGAAACTAAATTACTCATAATAACCCAATAATGCCAACATGTTCAATATATCACAAAAGACCTCTCGTTTTAACGGTGAGCTTTGCCGGAGTCCTTGAAAAAAAGGGGGGCGTGCTAACCATTGAATACCCGTAACATTTTTTCAGTTGTTTTTAACCCATGCCCACTAAAGAGAGAAACAATAGTCTCATCGGGATTTGATTCTTGCACATATTTGTTTATTCCTGCGGTCGTTGAAGCAGATGTTGGTTCAATATAAAAACCCCTTTTGCACATATCCTTCAATGACCTCTTAATCTCAACATCATTCACCGCGATAAAATCTCCGTTACTCTTCCTGACCGCATCAATAATCTGTTTTCCTCGAATCGGTTTAGCTATGGCTATTCCCTCGGCAAGAGTAGCTTTTTTATCGATTTCCGGAATCTCCTCTAAGTTTTCTCTGAATGCTCTGTAGAGAGGGGCACAATTTTGGGATTGTACAGCGATAATTCTCGGTATTCCCTCAATAATCCCGGCCTCCATAAGCTCATTGAAGCCAATGAAGGCTCCTAATACGAGAGTTCCATTTCCAACGGGAAGAATGACTGAATCCGGAGATCTCCATCCAAGTTGCTCGCAGACCTCGAATGCAAACGTTTTTGTCCCATGAAAAAAGAACGGGTTCCAGGAATGGCTTGCATAGTAATATCTTTCAGCTCTTTTCAAGACAGCATGAGCAGTATCCTCTCTAGAGCCCGCAACCTTATTCAATTTTGCTCTGTAGAGTCGTATTTGGGCCAATTTCCCGGGCGAAGTATCTTGAGGAACAAAAATCTCACAATCAATTTTCGCTCTCGCACAATAACCAGCAATGGCAGAACCAGCATTACCAGATGAATCCTCAACAACCTTTCCTATTTCCAACTCCCTGACCTTACTTATGAGAACGGATGCTCCTCTATCCTTGTAAGAGCCTGTTGGAAACAGGTGATCTTGTTTGATTAGAACTGACTTGCCATTGAAGTCAACATCAATCAATGGCGTAAATCCTTCATCAAAAGAGATAATATTCTTGTCATCAAAAAGGGGAATTGCCTCTCTGTATCTCCACATAGTTGGTTTTCTTCGTTGGATTCTGTCAACCGGGAAGGTTGATTTGAAATCGACATCAAGCAATCCCCCACATTTACACCTCCAAATCTTTTCATTCAGGGAAAACGTCTCGCTACATTTTGTGCACACGAGCCCATCCATAGTGAATCTCCATCGCATGATTATTCTGAGGAGAGTCTCCCACTCCACCCCCTTTTTGTGAATGAGAATGTCCTTGAGTAGTATATCGCCTTATATCAAAACGGGTCCACCCTTTTTGTATCCTCATCCTTGTATCCGTGGCGTCGGCTTGGGAGGCGCAGTGCCTGCGGGAGATATGCACAAGGGCAAGATGTATCAAAGATTTGTGAGTACGCTGTCGTTGCGCAACGAAAAGGCGCTAACACATCACTGAAAACTGACAAAAGGAGCTCTGAGGGCGAATTAAGATTTTATTCGTTCTGGAGTTCTAGTGTTACGGGAGAAAACGGTTGCCCCTGAGGGTTATCTGCTGGAAAAATGAGGACCCATCGACGGTGAGCGGGCTTCGACGTGAGTGTTCGAACCCGAGGTCATTTTTCCAACTGGACGTCGGCCGGGTTCCCTGAAGCGAACATTAGAGAATTTTAGGTAACCATTCTCACTGAAGCGTAACGGCCGCAAATCCAATATCTGAGCCTGAAGGGCAAGTTTTCGATGTGCAGTGAAGCGAACTTCAGAATGGTCGAAAATTCTTTTCAGTGAACAAAGGGGAATCCGGCCGACAGACCACGCAGCACTGAAGCGAAGGGACAAGCGTTTTCTGTCTCGAGAAAAAGATTTCTGTGCAGCGAAATGTTCCCTTTTCAGAGATCTCATTATCGACTCCCGACCAGGCGAAAATCCCTCTCGTCTTAGAGCCTCGTACGGGTGTAGAAAAACGGCTTCAGGGTCGTTAGGGCCAGCACGGAAGCCACGGGTTTTAGCAACCATGATAGAAGCCCTGTACTCCCAAGACATCTTCTGCAGTGGGGATGAAAGAGCTTAAACCTTCTAAACCCTCGAATGATTTCGCCGAGGTCTTCCGATGAGAGGATATCTCCTAGCGAAGAAACGTGTGGGTTCCCAACCGCGGTACGCCCGTCGAAGTCCATAGAGCAGAGGGTAACGTCTCCATTATAGAGTATGCCGAAGTGGTCCCTCATTCCGAAACAGTAGCCCGCCCACGCATCACGAATCCTTTCATCCTCAAAGGCGTGGCCCCAGTCATCGAGCAGGTACGTCTCGAAAAACACCTTTGGGTAGACCTCCACGACATTCCATTTGTACGAGACGAGGCTTCCTATGCGCCCAAATGCCCGGCTTTTTTCCTCCCCGTTCACGCGGAGTATCTCGTAGATTCTTTCGGTCCAATTGCGAAAGACCCTCCTCAGATCTTGAGTGGAGGATATTACCTTTATGGGACCTATCCTCTTCTCTATACTCTTCTCAGGGAATCTCGTATTCAGGAAGCGAAACTTGAATATCGTTTCCCTCTCCCTAGTCATATAAGACGAGAAGGAATTCAGAAAACCCCCCACATAATCCTCAAATGTCCTGCCTCCAGCATTTCTGAGGGCATAGGAGTCCCTATCAGGGGGCTGCAGCGAAACATCTATCTGATGGAGGTCGTAATCCAGGAGGCGTCTGCCCATACTGCCGCCAAGCCCCCCCGTTCATTGTAAGCCCAACCTTTACTCCAACACTCTCGGGATGGTCCAAAATCTCAAAGAAATCAGGATGGATTGTGGGTTCTCCCATGATATGAAGGGTGATCTTTTCGCAGATGTGATTTGAACTTATCTCGGTAATCACCCCCTTGGCGAGATCCGTTTCCATAAAGCCAAAGGGCCTCTTCATCTCTGACTTGAGACAAAACCTGCAGTTAAAGTCGCAGACGTTGGTGAGTTCTGTGTGGACCCGCTGAAGCGGAATCTCTAGATGTCCGAATCGGTGCTTGCTCATGGCTCCCACCTTTTCGATCAGTGAGTCCGAGTCCTCCGAAACGAGCCAAAATCTGCGCATAGGCTCGTTTAACCACATCCGGTAGATAAATTTTCCACACGAAATATCAGTCGTTGTCAAAAAAGGACCTTTTACCCTTGCCTTTCCATATCCGTTAGGGCTGCTACAATCGTATTTGCCCAACAAAAAAGTTGGCGACATTGCTAGTCCTCGAGGTCTCGAATCAAATCCTTCAGCCCTAAATCCCTCAATGTCTCCGGCAGAGGTTTTCCCGTATCGGAATCCCAACCCATCAAACGATAATAGGTCTCTCTTATGAGATTCCAGTGTCTCATGATCCCGATTCCCTCTGCAGGCCCATCCGTGGGAGTCGAACCATATCGAGTACCAGGGATCTCTATGTCACGGGTTAAACCGTTCCTTATATTGAATACCCTCAGCGTATTCACGATTCGTTTTCCCGTTTTAATAATTTCCGGAAGGGACAGGTTAAAACCTGTTGTCGCATTGAAGGCCTCCGCAACTAGCTTGTACGCAGGCATGTTAAAACGGCAGACGCCAAGGCAGTCCTCGAAGATATTCCATCCATTTATCGTGGCGTTAATTGTGGAAACCTCCCAGGGGGAAAATCGGTCATGGACAGGGGGCATATCAAGTTCTTCCGGCCTCACGCCACCAAAGGTTGCCTCCAGGGTACTCGTATTCGTGAAACAGGTGTCGAGTAATTCGGGCCACCTACCCCTGTGGTCATGCCCTCTCGGAGTAGATCCCTTCCGAGTACACACCGCCATATCGGCTGCCGCACCTCCAATTTCCTCAGAGGCTCTTTTTGCACCTTCAGCCAAGAGGTCACCGATGCCCTCCCGATTTGAAATCTTATATAACATCTTCCTTACGGATTCGACATTTCCCCAGTTCATCTCAATCCCATCGGTGTCCTTTTTTGTTAGGATACCATTGTCATAGCATTCCATGACCCAACCAATGACCCATCCAGTTTCGTTAACGTCCATACCGAGACGGTCCACAACATCCGCTAAAACAAAGACACCCCCGGCATCGGTTTGGCCAATCTGAGGGCCCAACGCTGCAAAGGCCTCATATTCGGGCTCCTCCGCAACATTTCCTTTATAAGGCCCTTCCGTTATCCTCATTACGAGATTATGGTTGATCCCACAATTAAAGCAGGTATTCCGCCCCACCTTCTCAAAATGCGTGCGGACATACTGACCGTTCATCTTTTCGTGCGCGGGAAAGAGATTGGTGGTGTAGTTCTTGACTGGAAGGCACCCAACAGCGAGATGACGGGAAAAACTCCCATTAGTGCCCCATTTATGTCGAGACCCTTCGCGAAAGGTGATGGCTTTTTCATGAAGTTCCTTGGAGATTTTCTTAAGCAGTTCTGCATCCCGTATTCGGGCCTTGAATTTTCCCCTGCAGATGACGATCGCCTTGAGATGCTTGGATGCTAATACGGCTCCCAATCCATTTTTCGATACAGTATGACTGATATCCCCTACAATGACGCTGAATCGAACCCTGTTTTCCGCCGCCGGGCCGATACAGTGGATGCTCACTCCCGTTCGTATGCCCAATTCCTCGCGAATTAATTCCTGGGTCTCCTGCGTGTCTTTTCCCAGAAGATGGGACGCATCCCGAAGCTCCGCCTTTCCGCCATTGATAATCACGTAAGACCAGCGGTCAGCACAGCCATGAATGATGATGCCGTCGTATCCGCAGGACTTCAAGAAAGCTCCCCAGTAACCATTGGCCTGGCTACATCCCGCTAAGTTAGTCATCGGTCCCTTGCTCGTAACACTCATAGTCCCCGAACCGCGAACAGTTGTACCACTCAGCGGGCCGTTTGCTATAATGATTCTGTTTTCGGGATCCGACCAATCCACATTATCGGGATTTTCTTGATAAAGGTATCGGGCTCCAAATCCTGTCCCCCCGATGTAATTGCTCAAGAAATCACTGTCCAGATTTTCATCAGAAAAAGTCCCATCGCTCAAGTTTGCCCTCAGAATTTTCCCAGCATAACCACATGAAATCATTATTCAGCCCTCCTTAACTTTCTCCGTCTGATGATCTTCTCACATGAAAAAGAGCCCATTTTCGACTTCTCATACCATTTTTTCGTCAAGGAGTCCATGTCCCTTATCCCAACCCATGGATTGTCCAGCGGGAGCTAAAAAGGTAACAAACTGAGATTTTGGGTGCGTTAGTGTTCGGTTCAATCATAGCACGTCTCCTTATCTGGGTGTGGGCAGAATCGATCATCGAATCCATTCAGCCAATCTCTATTTTGGACAATTGTGGCCAATTCAAGGCTAATAACGCTGAAGTTCAGAACGCCCCTTTTCTGAGGCTACTCAATCGGGCCCTTACCCCCCGCATAGATGGGAAGAATCGTTACCTTGTCTCCATTCTTCAGAACCTGATCATGGACAATGTGCGGGCTGATTACCCGATCATTGTAGTTCACTACGATATGGGGAAGGAGTGTCTTCGTTTTTGTTTCGAAGACATACTGCGCAATGGGTGGATAGCGGCCAGCCAAATTATCTAAGAGCTGCCTAATCGTCGTTCCCTCTTCCACACTCTCTTCCCTCATAGAACGCATCTCCGATGGCGATGCGAAGTCACCACCAAGCTCTTTACCCAACCATAACCATATTTCAATTATCACTCGGTTCATCGGCCGTACACATTCTCAATGAGTTCTTTGAGGCCGAGCTTCTCCAGGGTTTTCGGAAGGGGCTTGCCTGTTTTCGGGTCCCATCCCATGAGGGTATAGTAGTTTTCGATCATCCAATCCCACTTTTCCATGATGTTTTTGCCCTCAGCAGGTCCATCAACGGGAATGGATCCATAGCGTGTAGAGGGCCTTTCGTCCTCATTTTTCATACCATGGCGGAAGTTGAAAACCCTAAGCTGGTTGATCACCCGACGCCCAATGGTGAAAGCATCTTCCAGAGTCAAGTTCCACCCCGTTACCGCATTAAGACACTCCAACTGCAGTTTCGGATCTGTCGATGCAAATCGGCAGGTACCCAGACAGTCGTCAAACTGGCGAATCCCGTTGAATTGAGCGTTTATCGTCGACACCTCTTCGTGGGAGAACGGATCATGAACAGCAGGAAGATCTACCAGTTGGGGATGAATACCCGCCCAGGTTGATTCTAGCGTGCTCGTATTAGTGACACAGGTGTCAAGAAGTTCTGCCCATCTTCCGCCACGATGGTCGTGACTTCGGGGACTACAACCCTTTTGGGTGTAAACGGCCCAGTCGGCTGCTACACCCCCAATCTCTCGAGAGGCACGCATGACGCCCTCGGCCAAGAGATCACCAATCCCTTCCCTTTTGGCAATTTTGTTGAGCATGATCTTGACTGCCTCGACATTTCCCCATCTCATATCCAGCCCGTCCAAATCCCTCTTGGTGAAAACACCCTTATCGTAGCACTCCATGACCCAACCGATAATCCACGAGGCCTCGTTGCAGTCCATGCCTAAGCGGTCAACTTCCCGAGTCAGCATCACCACAGCACCGAGATCCGTGTTCCCGATCATGGGTCCCCAAGCTGCCAAAAGCTCATACTCAGGTTCCTCGCCTACAAAGCCCTTGTAGGGTCCCTCGGTAACGGTGACTTCTTTCACATGGGCAATTCGACACATGTAGCACGGTTTAGATCGAATTTCAAAATGGGTTCGCATGTATTGTCCATTCATTTGCTCGTGTTCGGGAAATATATTGGTCGTGTAATTCTTGATCGGGAGGCAACCAATTCCATAGAGTGCCGAAAATCCACCACCACTTCCCCACTCATAAATAGTGCCGAAGCCCTTGGCGTGTTCGAACAGTGCCTTGTTCTTCTCTCTCAAACGCTCTGGATCCTTGACTTCAAAGGTCTTCTTTCCTCGATAAGTCACAACAGCCTTCAGGTTCTTTGATCCCATGACAGCCCCTAAACCATTGTGAGCCGCAAGATGACCCCTGTCACCAACAATGGCAGCATAGAGAACCTTGTTCTCGCCAGATGGGCCGATTCCATAAATGCTCACATCCTTCTCGCTAACACCCAATTCTTCTCTCAGGGCATCCTCCATTTCCCACACATCTTTGCCAGCGAGGTGGCTGGCACTCCGAATTTCCGCTTTCCCGTCATTGATCCATAGATAGACCAGTTCTGACGCCTTCCCCTGAAAGATAATCCCATCAAAACCGGAAAACTTCATATAGGCCCCAAAATAACCGTTAGCCTGGGAACAGCCTGCGAGATTTGTCAAGGGGCCTTTAGAACTCACGTTGAAAGTCCCTGCTCCATAGACTCCGCTGCCCGCAAGAGGGCCAGAGGTCCAGATAATGCGATTGTCTGGGGATGACCACTCAGTTCCAGTAGACACCTCTTCATAGAGAAACTTGGCACCTAATCCTACCCCGCCGATCCATTTCTCAATACTGGATCGATCCAAGTCCATGGTAGAGGTTTTACTCTTGGAGAGGTCTACCCGCAATATTTTTCCCGTATATCCACCAGTGTCCATATCCGACTCCTTCTTCCTCCTTGTTTCAATGGGAGGAATTCCATCTGGCTTCCCATGGGCATTGACGGTACCTCGCCTCTCCCCGGGTAACATGATGCTCAGAGAGCGGAGGTACCCTTCTTGCTATGCAAGCTAAAGTGATACCTTAACAAAAACTTGCTTTCATATCAAAAAAAGAATAATATGCCGCCGGAATTTGAAATCCACTGATAACCGCCCTTTCGATAA
>CAYFXL010000066.1:0-14320 GCA_964346945.1 uncultured Syntrophobacterales bacterium | reverse complement strand
TGGTCCGGGGAGGCGTGTCAACGCCAATCACAATGGATGAGGCACCGCTCGCGCCTCCTGGGAAACCGATGAAGGCCCCGATGAGGACTCCTACGAAAATCGAAACAAACATCTTTTTCATCTTTATCCCTCCTCTCAATCCTTACTTAACGGGTTTTTCTCGTGCTTTCACCCCCCTTCCACAAACATCGTTCGATAGGCCCATAGTAGACCCTTTTCTCCACCAAGTCAATACAAATAGCATGCGACATAGTGGTGGCCTCCAAGGTCCTTTAAGATCGGCTCGACCCTGTCACAGGGCTCCATCCGGTGGGGACAGCGGGGGTGAAAGTGGCAACCTGGAGGAGGATTGATGGGACTCGGTACATCCCCCGTGAGAACCTGCTTGCCTCTGGCTTTTCTCGGATCAGGCACGGGGACGGCAGATAAAAGGGCCTGGGTGTAAGGGTGCTTGGCGTCCCTGTAGAGATCCCGGTAGGAGGCGATCTCAATGATCTTCCCGAGATACATCACGGCGATACGATCGCAGAGGTGCTCCACGACGGCCAGGTCGTGGGCAATAATAATGTATGAAAGGTCGAATTCGCCCTGCAGGTCGATCAGGAGATTGATGATCTGGGCCTGGATGGAAACATCGAGCGCCGAGACCGGTTCGTCCCCGATAATGAGCTGGGGGTTGAGGGCCAGGGCCCGGGCGATTCCTATCCGCTGCCGCTGCCCACCGCTGAATTCGTGGGGATACCGTCGGCCCTGTTCATGGGTGAGACCCACCTTTTCCAAGAGATAGGCGATGCGATCTTCCCTCTCCCGACCCCGGTACACGCCGTGAATATCCATGGGGTCACCGATGATCTGATTCACCGTCATTCGGGGATTGAGCGAGGAGTAGGGATCCTGAAAGACAATCTGCATCTGCCTTCTCAAGGATTGTAGTTGAGATTTCGTCATATGGGAGACATCCATCCCATCAAAGGTGACCTTACCCGAGGTAGGCTCAATGAGCCTCAGGATAGCCATGCCCGTTGTCGTCTTGCCGCACCCGCTTTCGCCCACGAGCCCAACTGTTTCCCCCTTTTTCAGGGCAAAGGAAATCCCGTCCACGGCATAGACGTAGCCGATAATGCGAGAAAAGATGCCCTTCTTGATGGGGAAGTGGACCTTCAAGTCGGTAACTGAGAGAAGCTCTTCCATCCTATGACTGCCTCACCACGCCTTAATAGAGCCAACACCGGACCCGGTGGGCGCCTCCCAGATCAATTATTTCAGGTGGTTTTTCCTCACAAATCCCCTTTGCATTGGGGCACCGGGGATAAAAGCTGCACCCCGATGGCAACTCGTAGAGGCTCGGAACAATGCCAGAGATTTCCTGGAGGCGCTGGCGCCCGTGCTGAGCCCTCTGGCCTAGCTGTGGGATCGATTTGAGAAGGCCCCGTGTATAGGGATGCTTTGGATCCTCGAAAATGGCAAGGGTTTGGGCCTCCTCCACGATCTTACCCGCATACATCACCTCGATTCGCTGGGCGATCTCCGCGACCACCCCGAGGTCGTGGGTGATGAGGATAATGGCCGCATCGAAATCCTCCTTGAGCTTCATCATGAGATCGATGACCTGCGCCTGGATGGTCACGTCCAGGGCCGTGGTGGGTTCGTCGGCGATCAAGATCTCGGGGTCACAAGACAGGGCCATGGCAATCATGGCTCGTTGGCGCATCCCCCCTGACAGCTGGTGGGGATACTCATGGACTCGCCTTTCCGGTGAGGGGATCTGGACCAACCTGAGCATCTCGACCGCCCGCTTCCAGCTTTCCCTCTTGCCCAGCTTTTGATGGAGCGCATACATCTCGGATATTTGATCTCCGATGGTAAAGACGGGGTTGAGGGAACTCATGGGCTCCTGGAAGATCATGGAGATGCGGTTGCCCCGTATGCTTCGCATGTCGCTCATGGGCAGCTCGAGGAGGTTTATCCCGTCGAAGGAGATCCTCCCGTGGGCGATTCTTCCAGGCGGCTCCGGAACGAGGCGCATGATGGAGAGGGCCGTTACGCTTTTGCCACATCCCGACTCACCGACGAGGCCGATGGTCTCCCCCTTGTTCAGATAAAAGCTCACATCATCGACGGCCTTTGCAATGCCCTCGAAGGTATAGAAGTACGTCTTGAGCTCTTGCACCTGAAGAAGAGGGGAGTTGTTTTTCATCTTCCCTCGGTATGGGCTGGTAGCAAAGCGGCCCGGACCTATTCAGCTTCGCTCTCTATCTGTGCCATCCGCTCTCGTGGTTGAATAAAACGACTGAGTTCTCCGGTATCTTAATCCCACAATCCGGCTCGTCTCTGCTCCTTGAAGGACGTTCGGAGGGTGAGGCCGATTCCTATACATGCAGTCGAAAGTCTAAAGGTTGTCAACCAGTGAAAAAACGGTACCGGGTGGAAATTTCACTTTACTAAGTTAGCAGGGGAAGGTTGGAGATGTCAAGAATGGAGAGAGGTCTCCCGGCATTACTATGGCCTCTTTCTTCTTCGACGAAAACTGGTTTCATAATCAATGAGATGATCATTGCAGGGTTCGATGAGCACGTTCTAATTTTTCCGGAATAGATACTCCAAAGGGACAAAGCTTCAGGCATTGCTCACATCCGGAACACGCTCTGGCGTTCACCACAAGCGATTGGTATTGTTCTCTCGCCCATGCTTTTAGGTCATACCGATCATGGTAGCTCTCGAAACGGAAAATGTCGGGGATGGGTATTTCCTCTGGGCAGGGAAGGCAATACCCACAATTTCTGCAAAAACCCTTTCCTGCTTCCCCCACGAATTCCATGAGTTTTCTGACCTCTTCCCTATTAATCCTCCTCCACCGTCTTCCGACGTGAAGGTTCTCATTCAACTCATGCGGTCGCATCATTCCGGGGATGGCGCAGGTGATATTCGGATTAGAGAGGACGTAGCGCAGGGAAATTTGTGCGAGAGATTCTCCCCGGATGGATTTTTTGCTCTTGAGCAACGACGGGCGATCCCCCAGCCTCCCTCCTGCGAGAGGCTTCATGGCGATTAAGCCCACGCCCGCTTTCTGAGCAATCGGAAGAAGGCCGCCAGTCAGCCGATCTTCATCAAAGGCGCTGTAAGCTACCATGAGAGCCGAAAACATCCCGGATTCGACGGCCTTCCTCATCATCGGTACGGATTGGTGTATGCTGATTCCAACTTCCAAAATTTTTCCCTCAGTTCTGGCTCTTTCCAGAGCTTCCAACCCGCCGCTATCAAATATCCGATTGTATTCAGAGCCGCGAACATCGTGGAAGAAAACCAGATCGATACAGTCTGTCCTGAGGCGACGAAGGGAGCGCTCCAATTTGTTGCGCACTCCAATGCCATCGCGTTCATCTATTTTGGTCGAAAGGCGGAATTCTTTGCGCCTTGCCTTTAACGCAAGGCCGATCTTCTCCTCGCTATCACCATAGCAATCGGCAGTGTCCACAAAGTTTATTCCCCCATCGATGGCCTTGTTCAGAAGAATTTCGGATTCTTTTTGAGAGACGAGAGGGAGTTTGATGGCTCCGAAGCCAATCACAGAAAGCCCCCACCCTGTTTTCCCAAGGGTTCTCTTCTGCATACTATCTTTTATTTTAGACCAAAAACCCATCCTTTCACAAATAGCAACTAGAGAAGGCGCGGGGAGGCGTCTTGAATGTTCCGACCGAGACGAGAAATAGGCCACGATTCCCTCAAACGGTGTTGAGTGGAACCAGGGTCTTCTTGATCGGGAACGAAGGTGAGGTTGCCCCAATGGCTGAGAGACGGGTGGCCCTCGCTACCTTGATTTTACCCACTTTCTGAGCCGCCGAATTCCCTCCTCCAGGGTTTCATCCTTCTTACAGAAGCAGAAACGCACCAGCTGGCGGCCCCGCCGCCGGTCCTTCCAGAAATAGGAACAGGGAATAGCCGCAACACCCGCCTGTTCTGGGAGCATACGGCAAAAGGCCAGATCGTCATCAAAACCGAGCGATGTGATGTCAACCAAAACGTAGTAGGTCCCCTCGGTTGAATAGACTTGGAAACCAACATCCCGCAACGCCTCGGAGAGCCAGTTCCGCCTCCGGGTATAGTCGGCGAGCAGTTCCGCATAGTAACTATCGGGGAAATTGATAGCAAAGGCCATGGCCTCTTGCAGTGCTGACTGCCCGCAAAAGGTAATGAACTGGTGGCTCATGCCCACTGCCCGGGAAAGTTCTGGAGACGCTACCACGTAGCCCACCTTCCAGCCGGTCATGGAAAAGGTTTTGGCCGTGGAGGAAATGGCAAAGCCCCGATCCCTGAATTCGGGAACG
The DNA here is from genome assembly GCA_964346945.1 of uncultured Syntrophobacterales bacterium. Classification (GTDB taxonomy): domain Bacteria; phylum Desulfobacterota; class BSN033; order WVXP01. The sequence continues at coordinate 9,995 of CAYFXL010000066.1, read as the reverse complement.
CTGAGGAGAGTCACGTGCTCGCGGCCATCGTAGACCAGGTGCTCGTAAACTTCATCCGCAATGGCGTAGACATCGTGTTCCATGCACAAGGAGCCGATGAAGGTAAATTCTTCCCGGCTGAACACCCTGCCACAGGGATTTTGAGGATTGTTGATCACGATAGCCTTGGTCCTGGAGCCGAAGGCCTCAACCAGTTCTTCCCGGGGCAGCCTGAAGTCGGGACCTTGCAGGGAAACGTACCGGATATGGGCACGGGCCATAGCAGCCACGGGCGGATAGCTATCGTAACACGGCTCCAGCAAAATTACCTCGTCACCCGGTTCCAGGATGGCCAACAGCGTAGCACACAATCCTTCCGTCGCGCCGGAGGTGACCGTCACCTCCTGGTCCGCATCCACCTCCACCCGGTAAAAACGGTCCATTTTCCGGGCCACTGCCTGGCGGAGTCCAGGGATTCCCGTGGAAGGGGCGTACTGGTTCGGCCCGCGCATAATGGCCTCCGCCGCCTTTGCCCTGATCTCCTCAGGCCCGTCAAAATCCGGAAATCCTTGAGCCAGATTTACCGCGCCACAACGATCGGCAAGAACAGTCATTTCGGTGAAGATCGTGGTGCCATAAGGGCGAAGAGCCCGGACGACAACCTCCCCCCTCCCTTGATCCTTCTTTGTTTGCACAGCAAGAACCTCTTGATCTTATGCTGGCGACCCACTGGTAATCTTTTCCGCGTGCATGCGGCCTACCAAATCAATTCTCATGAAACAACGCAGCGTAATATAGGAAAGGCGAGTAGTCAAGTCAAGGAAGAGGGGAGGGGGGAAAGGGGAATAGAGAGAACCGCAGGGTTGTCCCGTCTTACATACTTAATAACGAAAGTAACGGCGTCACATCTTGTTTTTTTGAATTTTTCACATTACCCTATGTCGTGGCAGCAGGTCCAGTATGAAATAAGAGGAGTTTCCGGAGTTTCGTCGCGATGAACACCGCTGTCCCTTCGCTTCAGTGCCTCCGAAGTGACCCTTTCGGGGCCCCGGGGAATGCCCCCCTTCCGGTCTCCAAAGGACCGGCTTTCCCCTTCCTGCTCACCCTCGATGGGTACCCCACTTCTCCACCAGATTTCGCTCAGGGACACCGCCGTTCACCCAGGAAACCTGGAATTTCATTTATAATCAACATGTTACACAGATACGACGTTAAAAATCCAGGAAACTCCGGTAAAATAACCGTTCCTAGAAATCCGTACCATAATGAGCCTCCTCCTCAGCCATGGTCCTTCGCCATGGACTGCGGTTTGTCTCCATTCATTCCCTTGTGGGTGGGGGTCAAAGCGGTTGACGGAGGCGCTGGGATGAGCCTGCAATAGTGGTTTGTACTTCCGATGAAGTTATTAACGAGGTCTTATTTGACGTTCATTATTAAACTAGAATAGAAGTCAAAAAATAGAGTTTAACTATCTAGAATTTAAAGATAAATAAGTTTTCTATTTCTTCATAATTCGCTGATTTTTACTCAAAAGGTATCATGATTGATAAGCGGGGGTTATTGCTGCAATCGGGAAAGGTCAGCCGGTGAAATCTCCTGAGGAGGTCAGATACAATGGTAGTCCCAAAACAGGTAGAATACGAAATTGCAGATACTGCCGAATTGGAGAGCTCTTTGACGCGCTTGAGGAACACGACCTCCCAAGGTGAGGGGCGATCTTTACGGAAATCCATTTCGAAAGAGGCAAAAAAAGTGCGTGTTCTTTTTGGTATGTCGAAGCGAGGAGAACTATCTTGAATGGAGAGATATGGACGCCTCCGCCCGGAGCTGAGGATTGGTAAGAAGTTTTATTAACGGAGGATGAGCATTTTTCTTGAAAATACATAGCAAGAATCCACCGGAACAGTCTTGAAATAGAGGATTCTCTCATGAATAAAGGTGAAGTACTTCGGGGAAAAAGTGAGATCGCACGCTGAGTTTCTCAAGGGACACAACGAGTAATTCAGAAAAGAACCTCATAATCGGGCGAGGCTGCTTGGAGACTGATAATCAGCCTTTTTCAAGGAGGGTTCCATGCGCATAGCAATCTTTGGTACAGGTGGAGTAGGTGGTTACTTTGGCGGACGGCTAGCCCAAGCCGGACAAGATGTTGTGTTCATCGCTCGCGGGAAACATCTGGAGGCCCTTCGCACCCATGGCTTGCGGGTCGATAGCATCAGCGGTGATTTTATTGTGCAGCCGGTGGACGCAACTGATGATCCGGTCAAGGTAGGGATAGTGGATGTGATCCTGGTAGGCGTCAAGGCCTGGCAGGTGCCAGAGGCAGCGGAGGCGATGCGTCCGATGGTTGGCCCACAGACGTTTGTGGTACCGCTCCAAAATGGGGTTGAGGCGCCCTCAGAGTTGGCGGCTGTATTAGGCCGGGACCACGTGTTGGGCGGTTTGTGTGGGCTTATGACTTTCATCGTTGAACCGGGTCATATTCGCCACGCTGCATCAGAGCCGTTCGTAAGATTCGGTGAGTTGGATAATCGCCCGAGTGAACGCGCGGAAGAACTGCGCGAAGCTTTTGCCAAAGCGGAGGGTTTAACGGTAGAGATCCCTCCGGATATTCAGGTTGCCTTGTGGCAGAAGTTCGTGTTTGTCACTGTTTGGAGTGGCGTGGGGGCAATAACACGAGCTCCCATCGGCGTATTTCGCAGCCAGCCGGGAACACGCCAGATGGTGGAGCAGGCAGTGCGTGAAGTTTTCGACGTGGGGCAAGCTCACAATATCGCATTGCCTCAGGATACCACGAGCAAGACGATGGAGTTTCTCGATAGCCTGGCCCCATATGGGACAGCTTCCATGCAGCGTGATATTATGGAAGGTCGTCCATCGGAGCTGGATTCGCAGAACGGAGCGGTTGTGCGCTTAGGGCAGGCAGTAGGAGTGGAAACGCCCGTGAATGCATTCATATACCACAGCTTGTTGCCTATGGAGATGCGAGCACGGGGGCAATTGCCGTGGCCAGAAGCACAGCAAGCGTGAAGTGGATCGGAAGGGATCAACTTTTTTTGACACGTTTTTAAAAGGCAGGGGGAAGTTATGGGACTCTGTTGACTGTGTTGAAGAAGCGTCAACATTTGTCGTAAAAATGTTATCTAATCCCCTCCAATTTTCTCCACTCTACCCGGCAATTCCCTAGAACCTCACTATATGAAATTTTTCACCCTATCCGCAAAATTTATCCGGATTTTACCGGCATTGACAGCAAGCTATTCCGATTTTCCCATCATATCGATAGATTACGTGTAAACCCATTTGGCATAAGATATGCAGAAGTCCATATCACAGGCGGTTTTAAGGAATTTCCAAGCACGGAGATATCGAGGAAAGGAGAAAGCAATGTGTGGAGGTAAAACCGTGATCCCGGTGCTCATCATAGTGTGCTCTGTACTGCTGTGCTGGGATGCAGTAGCAGATCAGGGGGCCGAAGAAGAGGCCGTTGGAGCCGCTGAGATGTGGCTAGCATTGGTCGATGACGGTAAGTACTCAGAGAGTTGGGAAACCACTGCCGTGCTTTTCAGAAGTGCAGTGACTAAAGAGCAATGGGAGCGAGCGCTCAACGCCGCCCGTAAGCCCCTCGGTCGTTGTATCGCCAGAAAGGTGAAGTGGAGACAGTATGCCACGAGTTTGCCGGGTGCGCCAGACGGTGAATACGTGATCATCCAATATGAAACCTCTTTCGAGAACAAGAAGATTGCGGTTGAGACTATTACCCCGATGCGCGAGAAGGATGGGGAATGGAGGGTATCCGGTTATTACATTAAGTAATTCCATTAACGACTCACTGGTGCGGATGCCACTCTTTACCTCGCTCCAGGTGAGCCGCTCAGCTCACATCTCGACTGTGGAAATGGCCTCAGACCTTGAAATAGAGCATTTTGCGGAAGGAATAGAACCTCAGGAGAGGGGATTCAAAAGCAGAGGTTTTCAAGAGAGGTCTTCATATCCCTTGAGCCGGTCGTCGGGCTTCCGCCCATTTGCTATCAGCCCCTACAGGCGGGAATTCGGAGGGCAGCGTTGAGCTTCAATAAGCGGTTTGGACTATTGAAAGTGCCTGATACGGAAACGGTATTTCTCCTTATATTTCTTATTGTACCCTTCGCCGGCTTTTATGTTACCGGAAAGGAGAACCGGCGGTTTATGCCCCTTCTGTGCAACGATTTCAATAGCTCTCGTTACCACTGAGTTTACGATAAAAATCATTGGATACGTTGAACCCGGGCCGACTTTTACGTCAACTCCGGGTACGTCAAGCAGTGCGTCGCCAACCGGCACGTGGGCGTCAATAACGAGGTCGACCAGGTCGTGGAGGTTTTTGTTGCTGGGATGCCGGTTGGGGATATTCGGCTCCGCCTGTTCAGCAAACTGAACAGAGGTGACGCCGATAGTTCTGACGCCCCGCCTCTTTGCTTCTTCGGCGGCATCAATGGTCATCGGGTTTATTCCGTTGACGTTGCAGATCATCAGCAGATCGTCTTTCTGGACACCGTAGTAGTCGTAGATGTTTGCGGAAAAGCCCATAACGCGCTCCGTTTTGGGGGAGCCGGTAAAATCAGTAAGCCCCGGGGGAAAGATCCCTGAAACGTTGCACAACCCGCCTGCTCTCTGGAAAAGCTCCATCGATGGCATAATCGAATGGGCCCCTGTGCCGAAGACGTAAAACAATTTGTCTTCGATAACGGTCTGGGCTGCCAGTTCCGCGGCCCTTTCAATGTTCTCCCTTTCCCGGGAAACAATGGTATCCAGTATTCCCTTAATACGGTCGTAGTATTCGATAACGATATCCATACCTTCTCCCATGACAATCTTCTTGCTCAAAGTGGAAGCGGGTCTGTCAGAGAGATTCGCGACAGACCCGCTCGTTCTGGTAATTACAGGGTCTGGTTAATTCGTTCCATCTGCTTTTCAGCATCAGCCAGCGCCTTTTCCACGCTCTTGATTCCGCTTAATGCCGCATTCATCTCCGGCCACAGCGCTCTGTCCAGTTCTCCCTGTTTTTGTGCTCTCTCTATCTGCACGACCTTGACGGCCTCAAGAATCCTGCCTTGCAACTCGGTCCATTGCTCCAGGGTTACGTTGACCTTCTCCAGCTCTTCCTGCGGCGGATTCTTTACCCGTGGATCCTCATAAACCTTGGGCATGAGAGCAACGTTCCCGAACTCCTTTACAACCTCAGTGACCTGTCCCTCATAGTTGGTGTAGTAACGGATAAAATCCTTGGCGTACGATTTGTACTTCGATGCCTTGTTAAGGACCAGCGGCGTGGTAATCGTGAGGGAAGAGGGTTTGCCGCCCGGCAGCACCGGAAGCAGAGCCCAACTCCATTTGTCCTTTATTGCCGAGTCCTTCCCGTTGAGAAGCTTCCCCATCCAGGTCCACGAGAAGACCATTGCAGCGGTGCCCGATTTGAGAGCCTGCAGACATTCACTTGACCCATAGGTATTAACGCCGGGAGGCGAGATTTTGTGTTTGTTTCTCAGGTCTACAATAGCCTGCAAGGCCTTTCTCCCGGCCTCGGAATTCACCGTGATCTTGTTGTCATCATAGACCTTTCCACCGAGCTGATGGATAAGGGTACAAACCACATCACCGAAGTGGGTAACGGGTGTACCCGCATGGACCACCCCCCATTGATCAATCGTTCCATCGTTATTCAGGTCTTTGGTGGCCCACTTGCCGAACTCGATGAGTTCGTCCCAGGTCCTTGGAGGCTCGGCCCTTCCGAACTGCTTGAGCAAATCCGTCCTATAATACATCACCATAACCATGTTTCCGCCATGGGCGCCGTAATACTTCCCTTTGTACTTGAGCTGGGCGTCGACGCCCGGCGTGTAGTAGGGGACGGTTTCCTTCATAATGTCATCGAGTGGCTCCAACCATCCCGCCGCCGCCCAGTCCTGAACCCACCTTTCGTTGGCTGCCATCAAATCGATGCTCGGATCCCGTGACGAGAGCGCGGCAAGCTCTTTATCGAAGAGGTATCTTTCCGCCTGCTCGATAACTTCGATGGTAATGCCGTGCTTTTTCCCCCACTCCTGCCGCATGAAATCGATACCCGGATCCCCGGACAGAGTTCCAGCATTCATGAGCACGAGCTTGTCCGGCTTCTTCTCTGCTGCCCCAACTCCTCCCACGCCAAAGACAGAGAGGCATAAGCTGATGGACATTACGCAAAATAACACTAAGAGCTTTTTCATGGTGACTTTCCCTCCTTTCCCTTATGTATGACCTGGCAGGTCATACCAAAATCCTACCTGACGTGGTTGATATGATTTCACCCCCTTTCCACGGTCATCAATTTCAGGTAGAAGAATGCGATACCAAGGGTAATCAGCATCATTATCACAGAAAGAGCAGAGTTATAGCCGAATACTAGAAAGGTCATCTTCTCCTGGAGAAGCATCGCCAGAACTTTGGTGCTTACCCCCGGTCCACCTCCGGTCATGGCATATGGCAGAGGAAAATGGCGAAAGGAAAACATCGTCTGTATTAAGAGCACGACGAGGATTTGTGGCCTGATAAGGGGAACGGTAATGCTGAAAAACTTGGTGAAGAACCCCGCACCGTCTATCTCGGCCGATTCATAAACGTCCGCCGAAATTGATTTCATTCCCGCAAGCAGAATAAGCGTCGCGAGGGGAATTGAGCACCATAGATGCGCACCGATAATGGATGCCATGGCGTAGGCAGGCTCACCCAGGAAGTTGATCGGCTGATTGGTTACCCCCAAGGATAACAAGATGGAATTGACCAGACCGAATTCGGTATTGAGGAGCCAACGGAAAGTGACACCTCCTGCGACCATGGAGACCATGTAGGGGAGAATCGCGACCAGCCTCACCCCGGATTCGAGTCGTCGAGAGTTATTGATAATCAAAGCGAAGATAAGCGCAAGGACAAGCTGTCCCGCCACGCTCCCGACCATAAATATGAAGGTGGCCTTCAGGGAACTGTAGAAATTGGGATCGGAAAGAATATTTACGTAGTTCCTGAAACCGACAAATCCGGTTCTGTTTCCGTAATAGAAGCCGCTGAAGCTGAGGTATACCACGTAGAGGATGGGAAACACGGCAACGAGCGCGAGCGTTGCTGCGCTCGGTGACAGCAACAGATACGCGTTAAACTTTCTTCTCGTGCCCCTGGAGAGGACCATAAAATTCCTCTTGGCAGAGGGAGAACACGATGATAATATGACGTTCAAATCCGGTTGTCAAGAGGATACAAACGGGGGTTTGTTGACCACTTTCATCGGCCGTGGACGGTGAACATGAGGTTGATAAAGATGACTGGCTTTCCTCGTTACAGAAAAGTCTTTCAACGTTCGGTTCTCGGGCTCCTGATTGCAATCATTACCATCTGGTCAGTAGGTCCCATCTACTGGATTTTCATAACCGGTCTCAAAGACTCCGAAGAAGTCTACCTGAATCCACCCACGCTGTTCCCCCACAGGCTGACCTTCGAGAGTATCAATTACATATTCACGGAAAGACCCTTTGCGTACTATCTCCGGAATTCGTCAATTGTCGCCGTTTGCACGGTTTTCATCTCCACGAGCTTTGCAACCCTCGCGGGATACGCGTTCGCAAAATATGGTTTCAGGGGAAAAGGGGTCTGGCTTCTCTTGATCCTTTTGACCCGTACCGTTCCTCCCGCCTCCCTGCTTGTCCCCTTCTATGTAATGGGGAGGGCTCTCGGATTAATCAACACACACATTATCTTGATAGCCGGATACGTCTATCTGACCCTCCCGCTCAACATTTGGATCATCATAGGGTTTTTTGAACAGTTTCCCGATGCATTGATCGAGGCGGCAGAGATTGACGGTTGTTCCAGAGTTTCCGCCTTATTTAGGGTGGTGCTTCCCAGCCTCCTGCCAGCTCTGACCGCGGTGGGCATAATTACCTTTATGCTCGCCTGGAATGAACTTCTCTACGGCGTTGTGTTAGTCAATACAAAGGCGGCCAAGACCCTTTCTCCGGGCTTAACGGATTTCTTTGGAGACTTTCATATACTCTGGAATCAGCTGTCCGCAGCAACAGTGTTCGCCGTAATACCGGCAATTGTATTCACCCTGTTCTTCTCCCGTTATTTGATGTCAGGGCTCGTAAGGGGAGCTCTTAAAGGCTAGGAGGATGGCCGTGCGTTTTGAAGGAATTGGTCGGATTCCGGGAAGAAGCGGACTATTTTCGGCCGTCGTGGTGGATGGAGTATTGACGCAACTTACTCCCATTTCGCAGGCACCCGGCGACGACGAAGAACTCTGGCTTTCCCCCGGGCTTTTTGACATTCAGGTGAATGGAATGCTCGGTTACAACCTTTCCGATGAGGATCTAACCGTGGATAGAGTCGCCGAGATCAATGAGGCGCTTGAGAATCACGGAATTATGCGATGGTTACCCACGATTACAACTCAAGATCCCGCTATTGTGGAGCGCAACCTCGGCATTCTCAGAGAAATTTTCGGAAAAAACCTTGCGCCGAACATCCACTGTATCCATATGGAAGGTCACTATATCTCCTCCGAAGAGGGCTACCGGGGCGTACACATGGAACGATTTATCCGTGACCCCGACCCGGAGGAATTCGACCGTTGGCAGAAAAAATCCGGGGGTCATATCGGTCTCTTTTCGCTGGCACCCGAGAGAAAGGGAGCAATAGAGTTCATACGAAAGTTACGGAGTGAAGGTGTGAAAGTCGGGCTGGTTCACCATCATGCCGATCATAACACGGTTCTTGAGGCATATGCTGCGGGTGCTTCTCTCTCCACCCACTTGGTGAACGGCTGCGCAAAGATGATCCACAGACAACACAACATACTATGGTCTCAGCTTTCGATTGATGACATGTGGGCCAGCTTTATCGCCGACGGGTACCACATCCCTGATTATACTCTTCGAGCCGTGATAAAGGCGCGAGAACTAAATCGATCCATTCTGACGTCAGACCTGGCACATCTGTCCGGTATGCCCGAGGGTGAATACTTCAAGTACGACCGGACCGTTGTTCTGAAAGATGGCGGATTATGGGTTAAGGGCGAAGGGACCGACTTGTTAAGCGGCGCCGTGAAAACGTTAGAACAGGACTGTGAATATGTGGCTGCGCACGCAGGATTCTCAATCGAACAAGCCTTGCTGATGGCGTCGTTAAATCCCGCCCGGTATTTCGGTATTGAAAACCAGATGGACTTATTCCCCGGAAGGAAATCTCCCCTGGTCGTTTTTTCGTGGAAGAAGAATAAATTATCAGTGAAGGAGATTCTAAAATAAGAAAGGGGGGTATGGGTTCAGCCTTCACTCCTGACAAATCGCTGAAAGCTGAGGAATTCGGGTGGGGGGCGGATCTTTTTTTGCCTCTTGCGTCACAACCTATGACGTTTGTTCGACGAAGAAGTGATTGCCCCCAAAATAACTAAACGAAGACACACGTTGAAGAAGCCAGGGGGCAGCCCTCAACCACTATCCCCTTAATTCGGTCCACCGACCACTATAATGATCAATGCCTCGGGAATGGGGGGAACATTGTTCCCTCACTTGAATAAATTTCATCCCTTCTCATAAAAAAGGTAATGTGAACCCTTCCGATTTTATTGTGATTTCCTATAATTAACCATACAAGTACCTTAGCACAAAATGTACTAATGAGCACATTGGACCTCTTACGCGACGAACCGAGGGCCGAGGTCGCCAGCCGAAATCCTATTGACAGGCCTACGAGAAAGGACGGTCCTCATGAAAATGAAACGGGTTATCGCCTATACGATAGTCCCAGTTGTTGTTGGAATCATTCTTATTCTCACCAGTGTATAAAGCCACGCCACAAAAGAAGTCCTTAACCATCAGAGTGCCACCAATAGGGATATTTAAAAGCACTGCCGGAGGAAGCTTGCAGGGTTCGAGATATTTACATTATTTACTGGAGTTTCCGGAGTTTTTTAGGGGACTCCGTTGTTTCTGAGCGTAATTCAAACG
>CAYFXL010000065.1:4039-14605 GCA_964346945.1 uncultured Syntrophobacterales bacterium | reverse complement strand
GTCACTTCGGAGGCATTAAAGCGAAGAAACAGGGGAGTCACCTACTGAAATCTCTGTTTTCAATAAAATCAAATACTTATAAAGATATTTGCATTAAAACTCAGGAGACTCCAGAAATTTCACGGAGCCCCCGCGAGCGAATTTATATTGACTTAAGTCAAGGATCAATGTGGAAAATCGTGTTAAATAGTAGGGGATCATAATAGGCGAGGAATCCTTATGAAGTGTCCGGGACAAGATCTAAGGCATTGGAAACCGGGGGACATTTTCAATGTCTCCTGTCCTCAATGTGGGAAGGACATCGAATTCTTTAAGGACGATGTCCGGCGAAGGTGCAAATCCTGTGGAACCCGATTTAGCAACCCTAGAATCGATTTTGGATGTGCCGAGTGGTGTCACTATGCTGAACAATGTGTGGGAGACCTGCCCGGGGAATTAAAGGAACAAAGGCGCGAATTCTTGACGGAGAGGATTAGTGTAGAGATGAGGAGGGTTTTTGGAGGGGACACCAAACGCATTAACCACGCTAATAGGGTGGTCCGACTTGCCGAGGAGATTTTGAAGGGGGAAGGGGGCGATCCAGCGGTGGTCATAGCCGCCTCCTATCTTCATGATATTGGGATCCATGAGGCGGAGAGGAAGTACAATAGTACTGCTGGGGATTACCAGGAGCGCGAAGGTCCTCCCATCGCCCGGGATATATTGGAAAAGCTGGGGGTAGACAGGGAAACAACCGATGAGGTGTGTAACCTCATAGCACACCACCACAGCCCAGGACATATCAAAACGCTCAACTTCCAAATCCTCTGGGAAGCTGACTCTCTCGTCAATTTAGAGGAGACCCCCCATAGAGTGCCGGATCAGATTAAGAAGATAATCGAACAAACCTTTAGGACCACTACGGGAAAGAGGCTGGCGAAAAGACTACTGCTCAACGGACCAGGTGGACCCTCATAGTTTCGGCCCTCATCGGCTTTGCCCGTTGCTCAGATGGAACATTCCGGGCATTGGCTCTGGATATAATTAAGCCAGCTCAAAATCTCTGCCCGTTCCGGTAGTTCTGTTATCTCCTTGACTATACACTGGTAATACAGTACACCGTATCTATCTGTCACGAAAATCGATGGTACAGCCGCCTTCTTATTTTGCCGCCAATACGTGTACTTTTCTATTACTCTTCCTTCAGGATCTGAGAGCAGCGGATAAGGTAGAGCTAGTTCAACGGACAGACTCCTACTCCTATCTAGACCATCCGAGGAAATAGCTACAATTTCCGTCTCCAATTCCACCAGTTCCCCATAGTTTTCGGCAAACATCTTCAGCTCCTCTCTGCACCAGGAACATTCGCCCCCATGGTAAAAGAGAATGACGAGGTTCATCCGCATCTTATAATCCCACAGCTTAACCTCCCCTCCCTGGCTTGAAGGGAGCATGAACAGGGGAACTAATTCATGAATCCTGAGTTGGGGTTTTAGATATTGCAAGGCCGCCTCCCCCTCCCCGCTTCACCCAATTCAGAGAGCTTTACCGAAAAACAGGAGGAGAATGTCCTCTTGCCCACCGAAACGAAGCGGAGGTAGTTGCTTGGGGAACGATTCCATCTCACTATGCGGAGATTGAACCGAATTACCGAGATCTACCGACCTTTCGGTAAGGAGGATGTGAAAAAAGGAAAATAAGGCTCGAATTATTATGGTGAGCCCGCCTTGGTTATGTTCTTCTCAGGGTAATGTTGTCCCCCCTCTTGGACACCTTGAACTGATCGCCCTCTTTAAACCCGAATTTGTCGATCAACAGGAGACGACTGAAAGCGAGGGTTCCCCTCTTTCCTATAGTGAGGATTTTTGGCTTCCTCTGCCTTCTCTTCTTCTCCCTCTCAGTTATAATGGCTTTAATCTTTCCCGCTTCAACCAGTGCATCAAAATACATTTTCTTTAAAGAGGCTTTAGTCTGGATGCCTAACTCCTTCATGATCTGTTTATCCGTGAACCCCGCCTTAACCATTTCGACAATGTCCTTTGATTTGCGTTTCATCTCTCTCCCCCCAGCTTTGGTGTTTTTGTTTCACTGCCTTTTAATATTACATATAATGTTTGATAGTAGAATATATCAAAATAGAGTATTTTTGCAAAGAAAAAATTATCGATAAATACAAAGGAATTTGCCACCCATTTGCAACATTGAAATCTCGTTCTAAATCATATAAAAAAGTTTGCCACCATAGCGAGAACCCGTTGCTCTTTCTTCACGTTTGCTGGACCCTGTATCGGACAAACTCATTATGGAAAATGTAATTATTTTCCAATTCCAAATGGGAAATCTCTAGGGTTCTAAATCTCCCATTCCGGCAATTACCTTTGTAACATGGTTAATCCTTATGGAGTCACGTAATTTCGACGGTAAAGACGTCTTCGACATTTCCCGAGACCTCTTTAGCTCTCATAGTTCTTTACAAACCATGCTGGGTGCTCACTCCTTGTGTGGAGAGCGGTAAACGGCTCCATGCCTGGGGCGGCTTAACTCTGGAAATCATAGACCCTCTCAATTCTCTCCAGAGTGCTTTCGGTTAACACGCGTATTGCATCCCCTTGTTGTTTCGACTACTATTTGAAAAGCCGTGAGTTACTATTTCCTCCCTGTCCTTCCTTTCGAACTGAGAACGTGATGATGAGGATATGGACTTGAAGGACGAAATTTTCATGGAGAAGGCCTTGATACTTGCTCGGCGGGGATTGGGTAAAACCAGCCCGAATCCCATGGTGGGAGCCGTGGTGGTAAGGGGAAGAAAGATCCTCGGCAAGGGCTATCACCGAAGATATGGAGGAGACCACGCTGAGCTCATCGCCTTAAAGAACGCCAAGGGGGTCGTGAGGGGGACTTCTATGTATGTAACCCTCGAGCCGTGCTGTCACCATGGATGGACACCACCCTGTGTCGATGCCATTCTGGAGGCAGAGATTACCGAGGTGGTAATCGGGACGCCTGATCCCAACCCGAAAGTCAGCGGAAGAGGCATTCAAATTCTCAGGGATAGGGGAATCCGAGTCAAGGTGGGCGTCTTGGAAGAACGATGCCGGAAGCTCAACGAGGCCTATTTCAAGTTTGTTCAAACGGGAATCCCCTTCGTTACCCTAAAATTTGCCCAATCCCTGGACGGAAGAATTGCAACCAAGACGGGAAATTCCCAATGGATAAGCTCTCCGGAGACTTTACGATTAGCGCATAGATTGCGCTCGATTCACGACGGGGTGCTCGTGGGTATTGGCACCGCTCTCGCGGATGATCCCAGTCTCACCGTGCGCCTGGTTAAAGGGAGAAACCCTCAGCGAATCATCGTAGACGGCAGATTGCGCATGCCCTTAACCGCGAAGGTTCTCAATGACGAAATGGTGGATCGAACGATCATCGCCGTGGAGGAGGGGGCGAATCAAAAGAAAGCCCGAGATGTTCAAGATCTAGGGGCCGAAATCCTCTGGGTGGCAAGAAATAGCAGGGGAGAGCTAGATTTGAATGACCTCCTTAAGCAATTGGGTAAGATGGGAATAACCTCAATCTTGGTTGAGGGCGGTGCCCAGGTCAGCACATCATTTCTTAGGGAAAGGCTAGCGGACAAGATTATCATCGTGATGGCCCCAAAGCTCATTGGGAAGGGGATTGAGGCCATTAGGGACCTGGAGATCCGGGAATTAGATGACGCTGTGCGGATTTTCGGAATGAAAACGAGGAGATTGGGGGAGGACATCATCATCGAGGGGTATCTTCGCGAAGGAAATGGATGAGAATCGGAGGAGAATGGTATAATCTGGTAGGCCTCCGAGGACCCTTCAACACAACCGGGTTGTGGGCATGGTGAGGAAAACGGGCTTTAAACGAAGGGGATATGTAATCGACATCGATCTCATCGATTACCAGAGGTCGTGGGATTTCCAACGCGAATTCGTGGCCACCAAGGTCAAATCGGACATCCCGGATATCCTGATGCTCCTGGAGCACAACCCCGTCATCACGCTCGGCCGGAGGGGGAACCGCCACCATATTGTTGCCTCACCCGAGATCCTCAATGCCGAGGGAATCCCCATCTATCACGTGGAAAGGGGTGGCGAAGTAACCTACCATGGCCCCGGCCAGATCGTCGGCTACCCAATTTTGAACTTGAGGAATTGGCGCCGAGATGTATCCCGGTACATCTTCAACTTGGAGGAAATCCTCATCAGGGCCTTAGGGGATTTTGGGATTGAGGGGACAAGGAATAGACTAAACCGTGGTGTCTGGGTGGGCGATTCCAAGATCGGCTCCATCGGTGTCGCTATTAGGCGATGGATAACCTACCACGGCTTCTCCCTAAACGTGTCGCCCAACATGACCCATTATGATTTCATCACGCCCTGCGGGCTTAAGGGGATTGAGGTTACCTCCATGAGGAGGCTCCTGGGAAAAGAACCCGACCATCGTCGCGTTAGAGATGGAATCTTGCGCCATTTTCAACGGGTCTTCGAAATGGAATTAGTGAGGGCGGACATGGAAGAACTGGGAAGGACTCTGGAGATCCTTCGTCCGGCTTATGAGAAATCCTTGTGGGATGATCAAAAGGCTTTAGTGGATATAACCAGTGGAACTCCTCTAACTGAGGCTTAGCGAACGGCTACAAGATAGATGATGGGAGAATTGCGAAAACCACCGTGGTTGAAAAAACGGATAATGCTGGGGGCGAATATCCAGAAGGTCTCCGCATTGGTCAGGGAAGCGGGGCTGCATACCGTGTGTCAGGAGGCCCACTGCCCAAATTTGCCGGAATGTTTTTCGAGGCGAACAGCGACTTTCATGATTATGGGAAATATATGTACCCGAAATTGTCGGTTTTGTGCCGTCACCCATGGAAACCCTCTTCCTCTAGATGAGGAAGAACCGCGAAAGGTGGCCTCTACGGCCCACCAGTTGGAGTTACAGTATGTCGTTATCACTTCGGTCACGCGGGACGACCTGGAAGACGGAGGAGCAACGCACTTCGCAAAAACTGTTGCGACCATTAAGGAACGCCAGCCCAACACCTCGGTGGAATTGTTGGTTCCCGAATTTCTGAAAAATCCCGCTTCTCTGGACAGCATCCTTTCCCGCCCACCCGATGTCATCAACCACAACGTGGAAACGGTTCCCCGGCTCTACCCCCGAGTACGACCGCAGGCGGATTACCGTCGTTCACTAGACTTGCTTCAGAGGGTTCGATCACGAAACCCATCCATGCTCACGAAATCGGGGTTGATGTTGGGTTTGGGGGAAAGGGAATCCGAGGTGATTGGGGTAATGCAAGATCTGCTGGATGTGGGTTGCAGGCTTCTGACACTGGGACAATATCTCCAGCCCTCAAAAGATCACCACCCCGTGATCCGATACCTGCATCCCGAGGAGTTCGAGGGTTACAAAGCACTGGGGGAGAGGATGGGTTTCTTGGAGGTGGCTTCGGGTCCCTTTGTCCGGAGTTCCTTCAGGGCAGCTCAAATGTACCGAAATGCCATGGGAGCGTCAGTATAAATATCCCGCCCCTTCGCAGAGGCTTCCTCCATTTACCGGGATCAAAGTGGCGAAACGGGTCCCATACTCCCACTAGATCTCCAAAATCCGTTTCACCTCAGCTGGATCCACGCGATAAGGGCTTCCTCTGCCCTGATAGAATCCGTGTTCCTCGATGAGATGGATCCCTAGGTCTGACCAGACAAGGGTCTCCCCTGTTTCAACCCTTTCCAGCTTGACGTGTGTCTTGGGATAGAGACCGGGATGACCCCAGGGGCAGGGAATTTTACCCCGCGCTTCTTGCACTTCGACCTCAAACTTTTCTTCAACAACAACGGGGTCTCCCAACCCCTTCCTCGCCTTATCGGTTATTGCCCGCAGCCGTTGGGCAATTACCTCATGGCTCAGCCCCAGGGAATTGACCGTGCCCTGATCATCAATCAGAATCTCGATGAGCTTCCGCCGCTCATATCCCAGAAAACCCTGCTGGCAGATACACATGGGCCTCATATTCCCTTCGATTCTGTTGAGTTCAGGGCTCTGTTTCACGGGACGATCATCCATGGTCACCTCGCTCATAAAAAAGTTAAACAAACTTGTCGTAGAAAATCAATTCCTGGGAAATTCCTTTCTTCGTCAGGAGTTCCACACAGGCCTCGACCATCCCAGGACTCCCACAGAGATACGCCTCCTTGTTTGCCCCGTTTTTGATGATCTTCTCCAGGACATCTGTGACCCGACCTCTTTCCCCGTCCCACCGATCCTCTTCTTGGGGATTCGAAAGGGCGAAAATAACCTTCAAATTGGGGAGCCGTTCCTTGAGCGCCTCAATTTCTTCCACGTAGAAGAGTCCCTTTTTGTGGCGGGCCCCAAAGACGAGGGTAGCATTTCTGGTAATCTTCTCCTCGGCCATCTGGTAAAGCATCGACATGACGGGGGCTAGACCCGATCCCCCCGCAACGAAAAAGATTTCCCTTGCGGAATCCCTCAGATAGAATTCGCCATAGGGGCCATTTAGAGAGATCTCATCCCCCTCCCGAATTACCTCATGAATGAAGGTCGTGGCCAGTCCCTCCGGCACCTTCGTGACCACCAAAGTAATGCCCGTGGGCTCATGGACAGCAGAGGCGATTGAATAGGCCCGGTAGACGGATTCCGGGCATTGTTCGTATTCGGGGACCTGGAACTGAATGTATTGACCCGGCTTGAAGGTGATGGTATCGGGCTCAATGAGCCGCAGACGCAACTCCTTGATATCATCGGTGAGGTTTCGTATCCCCTCCACCTGCGTCCGGAACTCCTTGATGAGGAACAGTTCGGGGGGAATTTCAATGTTAATGTCCTCCCGAACCTTGATCTGGCAGGAGATCCGGACCTTACCTTCAACCTCATCGGGTTCCAGCCAGGGTGTCTCCGTGGGCAACACTGGCCCCCCTCCTTCGAGCACTTTCACCTTACAGTAACCGCAGCTCCCCCGTCCGCCACAAGCCGAGGGAATGAAGATCCCCTGCTCCATCAAAGTCGATAGGAGGGTTCCACCACCCTGAACCTGAAGCTCCTTCTCTCCCTGGTTGATATCGATCTGACACTCCCCGTAGAAGCCCAGATAAGAGTCGGCTACCTCGAGGAGGAGGGCCAACCCAGCTCCGAGACAGCTCAGGGCAACCAGACTCAGAAGGAGTTGGGCCATCGATTCCCTCATTGAATCTGAATCATTCCGGTAAAACCGATGAAGGCGAGGGCCATGAGCCCAGCAATGATCAAGGTAATACCTGGTCCCTCCAGGGGTTTCGGAACAGGTGCGCCCCTCATCTTTTGCCGAATCCCTCCCATGGCAACGATCGCCAAGGTCCAACCGACTCCTCCACCGGCACCGTAGGCCACGGACTGTAAAAAGGTGTAATCCCGAATGATCATGAACAAAGCAACCCCTAAAATGGCGCAGTTGACGGTGATCAACGGGAGAAAGATCCCCAGGATAACGTACAGAACCGGCGATGACCTCTCAATAACCATCTCCACCAACTGGACGAAGGCGGCAATAACGATGATGAAGACGATAAACCGAAAATGTTCCATACCGAGGGGAACGAGCAGGTGGTAGTAGACCAGATAATTGAGGGCGGAGGTGCACGTCATCACGAAAATCACCGCAAATCCCAGGCCCAGTGAGGACTTTACCTCCCGGGAAACGGCTAGAAAAGAACACATTCCCAGGAAGTTGGTTAAGAGGATGTTATTGGTAAAGACGGCCGCAAAGAATATGACAAAGGCGCTGAGCCCGAGATCCATGGTAGTTCCCCTACATTGCCGCCCCCGGCTTTTCCTCCTCCTTGGGGCCGAAAAAGCGAATAACCCAGATAAAGGCTCCCAGCATGAAGAAGGCCCCCGGAGCCATGACCATGATGGTCCAGTTGGTCCACCCCGCGGGCGCGACCCTCATCCCGAAAAGCGTTCCAAAACCCAGTGCCTCCCGAAACAAGGCGACCGACAGTAAGACAAAGGCATACCCACACCCCGAAGCCACTCCATCCAGTAACGAGGACCAGACGGGGTTGCTCCGGGCGAAGGCCTCACACCGTCCCATGATGATACAGTTCGTGATGATCAGACCGACGTAAGGCCCAAGTGCCTCGCTGATATCGGGGAGATAGGCCTTCAACACGATATCCACAATGATCACATAGGAGGCAATGACGAGGGTCTGAACCATCATTCGAATCCTCGGGGGGGTGACGTTCCTGAGAATCGAGACGGTCACGTTGGACATGGAGGTGACGAAGATGAGGCTCAAACTCATAATGAGGGTATTCACCATCAAGTTGGTAACAGCGAGGGCCGAGCAGATCCCGAGGATTTGACGAAAAACCGGATTCTCCCTCCACAAACCCGAAATGAAAATCGTCCTGCCCTTTAACTTCGCCACCGGAAATACCCCTCCGTAAAGATCTCACGTACGCGAGATGCCTCGTCCCAGGCGGGACCTCTTATCCTCGATGTCCTTTACTCCGAATCTTCCCCTTCCTCTTTCATTCTAGCACATTCGGGCAGTGCCCCGTTATATCCTTCCCGCCGCTTTTTCCCGTGCTATCCAGGGCAAATAGTCCTTCAAGTTTTCGTCGAGCAACCGCTCCACGCCCCGGCTCGTCCCGGTCGCTCCCGTAACGGCGTCCAACTGATTTTGGGCTCGAGAGGTACCGGGAGGAACCAAATAGAAATACTTCCCTTCCTCCCGCGGAGTAAGCAGACTTTTCCCCGCGAACTGATCCTTAAACCAGGCTTCCGTAATCCGTCCACCAAGACCTGGTGTCTCGCTGTGTCGGTAAAAGGCAACCCCAATGATTCTCTCCAACTTTGGGTCAACGCCCATCATTCCGTAGAGGGGTCCCCAAAATCCAGCGCCAAAGAGGGGAAAGGCGTACCCGATCAATGTCTTTTCATCTTCTGCAAATCCCCGATAGAGGATCTTCTCATCTCCCTCCTCTACCCTGACCCGTGTGTCAAAGATCTCCCTTACCTGAAAGTCGGTGATCCCTGGCTCCGGTTCGATCCCCAGGACTTCGAGGACGATCTTTTGAAGTTTAATCTCCTCGTTGATAGCTATCCGCTCCTGATTGATTTCATAGATACCGCTCACCAACGCGGTGAAGAGAAAGGTGAGCCCGAACATGTAGGCAATGGAAAACAGCCGCTTCTTGATCATACCCTCTTTCCCCTCTTTTTCAGCTCGTTCACCGCTGAATCCATAATGGGAACAAAGATGTTCATAAAGAGTGTAGCAAACATGATGCCCGCCGAAAAACTGGAAAATTTCCGGATCACAATGGTGAGTCCCCCGATAATAAATCCGTATATCCACTGGGCAGCCTTGGTTTTAGGCCCACTGATGGGCTCAGTAACGACGAAAACGGCCCCAAAGAGAAATGACCCAGCCGTCAGGGAAGTCAGGGGGTCGGGAACGCCTCGGATGCCTGCAGCCCAGAAAGCGAGAACTACCGATATGCCCCCGAGCAGACAGGAAAACACCAATCGCCACTGAGCGGCCTTTGTGGCAACGATATAAATCCCGCCCAAGAGGATTGCCCAAACGGCTGTTTCCCCTAGGGAACCGGGAATATTCCCCATGAAGAGCTTTTCGAGTGGATAGCTCTTTCCCGCCTTGAGGATAGCCAACGGTGTCGCACTCGTCAATGCATCCACGGGAGGGGACCAGAGGGTGAATCCCCCGTACTCTCCCGAGAAGGGCTCCACCCACCGGGCGGTTAGGGCGATGGGGAAGCCGATGTAGATGAAACATCTCCCGACCATGGCCGGATTGAAAACGTTGTACCCGAACCCGCCGAAGACCATCTTTCCGAATACAACGCCGAAAACGATACCGATAATGGCGATCCAAAAGGGGGTCGTCGGCGGGAGGCTGAGGGCTAAAATCAGACAGGAGACGAAAACGGCAGAGGTAATCGGTTTCCCCTTGGGAAGGGTGAATGCACCCTCCGTAGCAATGCCGAAGACGAGGACCAGGGCGGTTAAAACCAGGGAGCGCAATCCAAAAAAATAGACGGACGCCATGAGGCATGGAATCAGCCCGTAGCAGACTCGAATCATTATGGGCTGTATGAGAAAAAGCTTCTCGGGTATCGCCCCCTTCTTGATCTCCTCCCCCATTCCCTCTTCCACCGATAACCTCCTGAGTCCATTCGCAATGAGAAGACTGTTCCCCCAGTGCCAGCACTAAGGTAGTTCAGTATTCATCGAGTGTCAATGGTATACCGCCCATTCTTTTTAGCTCCAATGGCTTTTTTGGGGGCCGATATGGTAAATACCACATTTGAGAGTTAAAGGGAAGCCCGGGAAACTCTTAAACTCCCCCATGTAAACTGAGGGAGATGGAATAGGGGAAGAAATTCTTCAAGGGAGTCTTGACAGGGGGAAAAGGTGGTGATAAGTTTCATACTAGTAACTATTCTCAAATAGAACCCAAATGGCATCAGCTCGCAAATTCATGATGACCCGACAGCGGAGGGTCATCCTCGAGGAACTCACCCACATCGCCTCCCC
>CAYFXL010000065.1:0-4029 GCA_964346945.1 uncultured Syntrophobacterales bacterium | reverse complement strand
CAACAACAGCGACTCGCATCCAACGGCCGATGAGGTGTATGAACGCGCGAGAAGGCAATTGCCGCGGATCAGCTTGGGCACCGTTTATCGCAACTTAGAAATACTATCTGAATGGGGCATGATACAGAAACTGGAACTGGGAGGTACTCAAAAACGGTTCGATGGCAAGGTGGAAAACCACTACCATATTCGCTGTATCCGATGCGGCTGCATTGAGGACGTGCCGACTGCGAGCCTTACCAACATTGAGCATGCCATCCGCGGGACGATCGATTACGAAATCATCGGGACCCGAATCGAATTCATTGGAATATGTCCGCAGTGTAAGGAAGAACCATGAAACAAGACGGATACAGCGCCCGGACGGAGATTGACGGTTCATCAAAATGAAATAAAAAATTTCTCGTCTTGGGAAGGTTCCGGAGGATTTCCGCGCGAGGTTGGAGGTCACGGGAATTTGAAACTTGAAGCTATTACCAACTTCAGGGGAGGCAGAGATGAAGGTAGAGCTTAAGTCAGGGATTTATTGGGTCGGGGCCATAGATTGGAACATCAGAAATTTTCATGGCTACTCTACCCACAAGGGTACCACCTACAATGCATATCTCGTTATCGGGGAGAAGATTGCCCTGGTGGATACCGTCAAGGCCCCTTTTTACGGGGAGATGTTGGAAAGGATAAATCATATTATAGCACCTGAAGAGATAGATTACCTGATCACAAACCATGTGGAGATGGACCACTCCGGATCCCTCCCGTTCCTCAGGGAGACGCTTCCGAGGATACAGATACTGTGCAGTCCCAGGGCCGAGGGAGAGCTGAAGGAGCACTACGGCGATGAAATCCCCCTTAAGGTGGTGAAGACCGGTGATGTACTCGAACTGGGGAGGAAGACCCTGACCTTTGTCGAGGTTCCCATGGTCCACTGGCCGGACTCCATGGTGACCTATGTGAAGGAGGACAAAGTGCTGCTTCCCAACGACGCCTTCGGTCAGCACATAGCCACTAGTGAACGATTTGACGATGAGCTGGGATGGGAAACGATTCACCCCGAGTTAACCAAGTATTACGCCAACATCGTTATGCCATACGGCCCTCAAGTCTTAAAGGCTCTTGAGGCCCTTAAGGGGATAGAAGTCGAGGTGATCGGTCCAAGTCACGGAATCATCTGGAGGAAGTATATCCCACAACTATTTGAGACATATCAAAGGTGGGCGAAGGGAGAGGCGGAGGAGAGGGTCCTTATCGTATACGACACGATGTGGGGCAGTACCGAAAAAATGGCCAAGGCTATCAATCGAGGTTTGACGGAGGAGGGGATTTCGACCAAGATGTACCGACTAACTGGGTCGGACATGTCCGATATCGTGAAGGAGGTATTGGAAGCCAGCGGCCTTGTGCTCGGCACCCCCACCCTCAATAACAATGTCTTTCCCTCGGTGGCGGCATTTGCTACCTACATTAAGGGACTCCGTCCAAAGGGAAGGATAGCCGCCGTATTCGGCTCGTATGGCTGGGGCGTTGGGACGACGAAAGCCCTCAGGGCAGACCTTGAGGCGGCAGGGATGGAAGTGTTGGAGGAGTTCCAAGTAAAATTTGTTCCCCTCGGGGAGGCAGTCGACAAGTGCGAGGGGTTGGGGCGAAGGCTGGCTCAGAGAATAAGGGCTTCTTAGCTGCGAAGTGGGTATCATGATCTTCTACTTGTTTTGACGGGGTCTTCAATGGTATAGAATAGGCAGCGTGTCTCATAACCGTTTCTCAAAAAGCAAGGAGGTTGAAGATGCCAAGGAAAACCGCTACTGCCAGGAAGACGAAGAAAAAGGCTCCCACTAGGAAAACCAAGAAGGCTGCTCCGGCCAAGAAGAAGGAATATGTCTGCACCACCTGCGGCGCCGTAACGACTCAAAGAGGACATTTGTGCTCTCCCGTTATGGTAGACGAGGCATATTCGTGCGATTACTGCGGGGTCGTTGTGGGGAATCCCCGACATGTCTGCAAGCCCAAGGCGGTGAAGCTCTCCTATGTCTGTGATGCCTGCGGGCGGGTTGCTGCCAAGAGGACAGAAGTCTGTAGGCCGGTAAAGATATAGATATCCGTTTACGCTTTGGCCCCTGCCCTTCGGCGCCACCAAGGGGAAACTTCAACGAGAGAAAGAGCGCCAAGGGTGGGAGGAAGAATCCCTTCTCGTTCACCACTGTCGTATGGTTGGGGGTCCAGAGGTAGCCGTTATCAGGATACCCCAAATGGTGCAAACCATTTCATGATTGAGTTGCCCTTTCTCCGCGCATTAGCCATGTGGTCTCTGGCTAGGAAGAGGATTATTCCCGCCTCACTCGGACCTTCTTTCCATGACGCGTGAGTGGCTCTGAACCTGGAGGAGACGGGAAGCAGGGGTGTAGGACTGATGTTTACCGATTACCGAGTGATGGACGGGTTTTCATTGGATCGGAAGGCGTATGGTCCGCATGGAGGAAGACGTCTCATGAAAACGCTCGTGTTCATACTCTTTGCAGTCTTCCTTTTCACGGGGGCTGCCTTGGGCGCAAGCGCCCCATTCAGTGAAGCCACCGAGGAGTGTATCTCTTGTCACCTCTCAGTCTACCCGGGGATATTGGCTGGGTGGGAGAAGAGCCGTCACTCAAAAATAACCCCCAAAGGGGCCCTCAAAAAAACTCCGCTCGAAAGAAGGGTCTCGGCTGAGAAAATCCCCGATGAGATCGTCACTGTCGCGGTCGGCTGTGCCGAGTGTCACACCATGAACCCGGAGAAGCATGCGGATACATTTGAGCACGAGGGATATAAGGTTCACGTGGTGGTCACACCGGAGGATTGTGCGGTTTGTCATCCTGCTGAGGCCAAACAGTATGGACAAAACCTCATGTCTCACGCGTATGGAAACCTGAAGAACAACTCCGTCTATCACAGTCTGGCCGATGCGGTCAATGGCACCCAGTCCTTTGAGGACATGAGAACCACCCTCAGGGAACCGGATCCCGAGACCGAAGCTGAATCCTGCTATTACTGTCACGGCACCGTTGTCGAGGTCAAAGGAAAAAAGGCCAGGAAAACGGTTATGGATGAGATGGTGTTCCCCGTTCTCTCGGGATGGCCCAACCAGGGGGTTGGCCGAATAAACCCCGATGGAAGTATGGGCTCCTGTGCCGCTTGCCATACTCGCCATGCCTTTTCCATCGAGATGGCCAGAAAACCCCATACCTGCTCCGAATGCCACAAGGGACCTGACGTTCCGGCGTACAAGGTCTATGAAGTAAGCAAGCACGGAAATATCTATTCCTCCCTCGGAAGGGAATGGGATTTCCAGACCGTTCCCTGGATGGTGGGCAAGGACTTCACCGCGCCGACGTGCGCAACCTGCCATGTCAGCTTACTAATCACTCCGGAGGGCGACGTTGTTGCGGAGAGGACGCACCGCATGAATAACCGCCTTCCCTGGAGGATTATGGGGTTGATCTACGCCCATCCCCATCCTAAATCGCCGGATACGAGCATCATTAAGAACAAAGCAGGATTGCCCTTGCCCACGGAGCTCACTGGCGAGCCCGTAAAGGAATTTCTCATCGATGAAAAGGAGCAAGAAAGGAGGCGCCAGACGTTGCACAAAGTCTGTCTCTCCTGCCACAGCTACGAGTGGGTGGAAGGACACTGGACCCGCTTTGAAAACACCATCCGGACGACCAACGAGATGACACTGACCGCTACGAAAATGATGTTTACCGCCTGGGAGAAGGGAGTGGCCCGAGGCTTAGCACAGAAGGACAACATCTTCAACGAGGCCCTCGAGAAGAAGTGGGTTGAGCAGTGGCTCTTTTTCGGCAACTCCACGCGTTTTGCCTCCGCCATGGCGGGGGCTGACTACGGCGTCTTTGCCAACGGCCGCTGGTACATGGGCAGGAACATCCAGGAGATGGCCGACTGGCTTGAGTTTAAGCTCAAAGGAATGGAAAAGGAGAAAGAACAATAGAAAGGAGATGGAACAATGGCTGAGAGATTACAGATCTACAAGTGCGA
>CAYFXL010000064.1:0-14645 GCA_964346945.1 uncultured Syntrophobacterales bacterium | reverse complement strand
CCCGTGCTTGAAATTTGGGCAGGAGAATCTCCTCCGTAGTCCCGGGATACGTTGTACTCTCCAAGACGATAAGCTGTCCCTTTTTCATATTCTCGGAGATCTGACGACCGGTGTTTTCGATATAGACGAGATCGGGCTCCATTTTTTCCGTCAGGGGCGTCGGAACACATATGAGGATGCAGTCAACTTCTGCCAGACGATTAAAATCCGATGTGGCCGAGAAGATTTTGCTCCCCACGAGGTCTTGAATCCGGTTGGCTGACACCGATTGGAGGTAGCTTTTACCTTCATTGAGGAGATCGATCTTCTGAGGGTCGGTATCGAACCCGAGGACATGAAATTGCTCCTCACTGAACCTTACCACCAGGGGTAAGCCAACATATCCCAGGCCTATGATCCCTATGAGAGCCCTTCGTTTCTCAATTTTTTGGATGAGCTCTTTCATTCCAACTCTCCCGAAATATAATTGTCAATGGACCAATTGAATCTTGCCCTCCCCCAAAGGACTTTTGGAAAAAGGAAACAGCGGGTTATCGGCTTGACTAACCGCGGCGGATATCATATATGTTCAATGAGGTGTTGTCAATCGATCACTCGGTTGGGCTTTGTCAGGTTTTCAACGCCTCTGCTCTTTATTAATATGATCCTCGGAGGCGGTAAGAGTGCCCTCCTTCACGCCAATTCTGGAGGTTTGTCGTGCTCGGTCGCTTGTCAAGCTATTTTGGGGAATTGAGTTCGACCAAGTTGGCCGAATACTCCAAGCCAATCGCTTGGATCCTTCGGTGCTTGAGGATGGTTTTTTATGTCTTCGATGAATTCATTAAGGATAACTGTTTACAAACGGCGGCTTCATTGGCATACACTACGTTGTTATCGTTGGTCCCCCTTGCTGCCATCTCCTTGGCCGTCCTTTCCCGTTTCAAGTTCTCCCAAGAGACTTCCCAAGAGACTATTCAGAATTTCTTGATTCAATATCTCCTCCCGACGGCGACGGCCTCCTTCCAGGAGGTCATCATGGAGAATATCCAGAAATTCGCCCGGAATACCGCGGCCTTGAGCATTTTTGGGGGCTTATTTCTTGCCATTACCGCGGTTGCTCTGCTCAACACCGTGGAGGGCTCGTTTAATTCCATTTGGCGAGTCACGGAGCGGAGGAACCTGCTGAGCAAATTCACGGCCTTCTGGAGCATCATCACCTTTTCCCCGATCCTCATAGGGGCCTCCATCGTTTTAACCAGCAGGTTTTACCGGGTTGGATTAGTTGGAAGCCTGCTTAGACATGAATTAATTAGAAGTGCTGTCCATTACTTCCTCCCCTTGTTTGTCATTCTTGGCGTTATCTTTTTCGCCTACCGGGTTCTTCCCAATACCAAGGTGAAGGCCTTTCCCGCCATCATTGGGGCCATTATAGCCACGGCATTGTTTTCCTATGCGAGATGGTGGTTTGGCATCTATGTTACCCAATACGCCCATTTCAACAAAATCTACGGGATTCTCGGCACCCTTCCAGCCTTTCTCATCTGGATCTATATCTCGTGGGTGATCGTGTTATTTGGGGCAGAGGTGAGCTTCACCTTTCAATATCACCGACTGGATCCGGAGGAGAAGAGGATGTCCCCAGGTGATCCCGTATATAATCCCTATTATGGGGTTAGGGCAGTTTTAGCCCTGAGGGATCATTTTCAGGAGGGTAAGGGATCCCTTCCCGCGGTTGAGCTGGCCAACAGGCTGAACATCACCTATGAGTTGATGGACGAGATTTTATCGCATTTGAGAAAGGGTAATATCGTGGCTAGCGTTGACGAAGCCAGGGAGAAATTTCTCCCCGGAAGGGATCTCGACGGGGTAACATTGAAGGAGATCGTGGAAGCCATGCAAGAGGAAAACCTCGTGACGGCATCCTTACCACAGGATCAACAGAAAGTGGTGATCGAGAACATTTTCGGACAAGCAAGGAAGGCAACGAGTGAAGTGTTGAGCCATACCACGATCAAGGACATCTCGACAAGAGCAAGCGAGGAGGATTAAAGGGAGAGGATCCGGTGGGGGCGAAGGCCTTTTAGGATGCCGTAGAGGGTCTTTCCCCCGGGATCATCCAGCAGATGTTCCCACCCCCCAACGTGGAGGGTTTTCCCATGATCTTTGAGAATTTCCTTAATCCGGAGGCTCATATACCGATCGCGAGGAACCATTCCATCTCCCATTTTTCCATGCAAAAAGGCCTCGATGAAAAGTTGATCCGCATCCCGAGATATGAGCCGTCGCGCCAGGGCCCGCTGTTTCCCTAATTCCTCGTGAGGGTCCATGGGGGCGAAGGCCAGGATTTTCCTCATGTTGTCCTCGGTAATCATCTCGTCCCCAAGCCTTTTCAGTTTATCCCATGAATACTTCGATACGTCTATACAGCGAAAGGAAATTCGTGCTCGTTCACAATAGGCTTTTACCGCCCTAAACTCGAAGGGGAGTTCCAGGGCCTGGAGGATTGCCTGGATGGCCCCAATTTGGAACGGGTTGTTAGGTCTATGGAGTTTCCCTCTTTGCTTTCGGGTGAATTTTCCATGAAGGCTCTGTAAAATTTGGAATAACTTTCCTTTGAGGTAAGGGCCCATCTTCTCCCTGAAAGCCACACTATACTCGCTCATCTCCAGGGTGATGATATCGGGAGATTCCCTTTCAAGGATTTCCATAAGCCTTGGGAGCCCATTGGGATCTCGATGAATCGTCCCGACGAGGGTTAAGGAAATCATCGATCGCCCCACAGTTTCGGTTCCGCAATGTTGCAGCGCTGCGGTCATTCGGTCAGCGCCGCGCACATTGGAACCTAACTTCGCGCTCAGAGCCTTGCTTTTGCTGTTTTCGAGACATCTCTGCTTGAAGTTTCCAGTCTCAAGATCTGATATCACCAGCTATTATGGTGAACTCTGGAAGTATCATAACGGTTTGCCCTGGGCTTGTGCTCCCCTGGGTAACCAATGGGGATCAGAGAAAAA
Organism: uncultured Syntrophobacterales bacterium; assembly: GCA_964346945.1. Classification (GTDB taxonomy): domain Bacteria; phylum Desulfobacterota; class BSN033; order WVXP01. Next base: position 11,655 of record CAYFXL010000064.1, on the reverse strand, counting down.
GGGACTACATGTTCCGGAATGCCCAGCAGCTTTCGGAGACCAGTTACACGCTGCTCCCGCGGATAGACTCCCAACCAAACAGCCCCTAGCCCCTGTGCTTGAACCGCAATGAGAAGGTTCTCCGTGGCGGCCGCGCAGTCCTGAACCCACAGTCCATCGTGTCTGTCCAATTGGAGATCGCCACAAAGGAGAATTGCCACGGAGGCCTCCCTTATCATCTGGGAATATGGATGACATGTGGGAATCTCATCAAGAATTTGACGATCAGTAATCACGATAAAATGCCAAGGCTGTTCATTACCTGCGGAAGGAGCACTCATGGCCGCCTCTAACAGCTCCTTTATCAGATTTTCGGGTACTGGTCTTATGGTGTATTTTCGGATGCTTCTCCTGGAGAGGATTGCGTCCATAGCATCCATTTTTTCACCTCCCTGCCGAATTTCTCAACCAACTGCCTCACCACTGCCGCTCTTATGGCCTCGTTTTCGATTCTTCAGGAACGATATCGAGAACGATCTTCTCAGAGCGCCGTATGATAATCAGTTGCGATCTCAATCCAATCTGTTTTTCCGTCAATAAGCTGTGCAGGTCATCGATGCCGGAAATCGGTTGACCATCAAAACCAACTATCACATCTCCTTCAAGCAGTCCAGCCCTTTGTGCGGGGCTGTTTTGTTCAGTTGAGACCACCGAGACGCCGCTCTCTACAGACAGGTCGTAGATGCGCACAAGTCGACGTGGGATGGGAGTGTTTTGTCCCCCCACACCTATGTAAGCGCGCCTGATGGCCCCGTCTTTGATGAGTCGTCCGGCAACGAACTTCGCCGTGTTAATCGCAATGGCGAAGCAGATACCCTGTGCTGGCAGGATGACCGCCGTGCTAACGCCTATGACGTCTCCGTGCGAGGTGACGAGCGGGCCGCCTGAATTTCCGGGGTTAAGCGCTGCGTCGGTCTGAATGACGTCATCTATGAGTCGGCCAGAGCTCGACCTGAGCGAGCGCCCGAGAGCGCTCACAACCCCCGCGGTAACCGTACACTGGAAGCCATAAGGGTTGCCAATGGCGATTACGAGTTGGCCAACTCTTATTGATTGCGAGTCTCCCAAATTCGTCGGGACCATGTTTGATGCATCGATTCTTATTACGGCTAGATCAGTATCCGGGTCATCGCCTACCATCTCAGCTTGATAACGCCGGCCGTCAGTGAGAATCACCTCGATCTTCGTCGCATTATGCACCACATGGCTGTTTGTGAGAATGAAGCCATCCGGCGTGAAGATAAATCCGGAGCCATTGCCGCGCACTTCTTGGGGAATTAACAGATTAGTTGCTTGGCGGCCTCTCAGCCGATGATGAACATCGATATTGACAACCGCAGGACTGACCCTGTCCGCCGCACTGATGACCGCCTGCGAATAAGCATCTAAGAGATTGGCATCAAAATCAGGGTCGGGTGCAGGGGTCCTCTCATTTTCAATACTGGGGCCATGGTTTGCCACCCATTGGAAAACTTCTCCCACGACTGCTTCTCCCTCTCTCAAAAAGTACCACCTAACTTAAAAATAATCACGATATTCCTGATAAACAAGATGAGGGGTCACGTCGAACAAAGGCGATGTTCGCCTCCCAAAAAACCCTCAGTTCAAGGACATCATGGAGTTTTCCGGATCTCATGCAGTGGCCTGTTCCTCAGTCTTCCTGCATGACCGTCTTATTCCCTGCTTATCGTACCCTCCGAGGAGCGGCGAGTCAGATAAATCGGCAACATGATCAAGATAATGTGGTTAATGAGACGGCGAGGATGAATGCCGCGGTCGTTTTGTCGATCCCTCTATCCACCAAAAAATGTACGCGGTGGATGATAACAATATGAACAGGTATGACGGCAAAAAAGGAGAAGATCATGAGCGCCCAGGACCTCCTAGGTGGTAATGCTCTTTTGAGGGTGCAGTTACTCTCCGGCCAGGTGTGGTCCATCATCTCAAGCTTCTCTCTTTTGGGTGATCCTCTTTCCCCGATCCCGTCAGGGTCAAGGCCAAGCTCTTCCGGCTTGTGCCGCAGAAAGAGGGCATTCAGGGGAAGTAAGATGGTCAGAACGAGCACCTCCAGTGCCACTAAGGCAGGGCTTCATCCCCACAGAGACATGGAGTGTTGGAATAGCGGAACAAAAAAGTTTACTAGTCCTACTCCGGACATGACAAGGCCACTGGTTATCCGCCTCAGTCTTTCAAACCAATGGGCCAAGATGGCTGTATTGGGGAAAATCCCGATGCAGGTGGCCCCAGCACCCACGAGTATGCCATAGAGCACGTGCAATTGGGGGAGGGTTCTTATGGAGGCGCAGAGTATCAGCCGAAAGCCAGGGGTAAGACCCCCCAGTTCGAGCAATAAGGCAGAAGGAAACGAAAAAAGACTTGACAGACGGATTTGTCCGATCTTATCTATGGTCTCTGTGTTGTTTGTCCAAATATTGGTAACGAGCAATTCTTGCTATCGTATGGTAAGTAGGGAGCTGTTCACCGCAGTGGTAATTTCTAATTTCAATGTCGGCGCTCAGGGGAATAGGGGGGAAGGCAGGGCTGTTCCAGCTGGAACGCCAACGCAATGAGCGTCGAATCGGAAGGCTGGGGGTAAAAGACGAGGAAAATGGAAGGCGCCACGGATCTGATCAAAGAGGCTTTGGCGAGGGGACAATCGGCCCTGAGTGAGTACAGCTCAAAACGGTTTCTTTCATCCTTTGGTATACCGGTGATCCGGGAAGCCGTCACCCCTGATGCTGATTCGGCAGCGGCGGCGGCCCTGAAGATCGGTTTTCCCGTCGTCCTCAAGGCATATGGGGGAAACCTGTTTCATAAAACCGAAGTGGGAGGCGTTGTTCTAAACCTCAGGAGTGAAGAGGAGGTTAAAGAAGAAAGTCGTCGCCTCTTGAAGATTCAAGGGTGTGAGGGTTTGCTGGTTCAGGAAATGGTGAAGGGCGATCGGGAAATCGTTTGCGGCCTGACGAGGGATGCCCAGTTCGGTCCGTGCGTTATGTTCGGCCTCGGAGGAATCTTGACTGAGCTCCTCAGAGACGTTGTATTCCGCATTGCCCCTTTGACTCCTCGGGATGCCCGGGAAATGATCAAAGAGATTCGGGCCCGAAAGATCGTCGAGCCCTTCAGGGGGGAAGCCGCCGTCGATATCAATGCACTCGCTCAGATTTTAGTGGCCCTGGGTGAGATCGGGCTTCAATACGATGAAGTGCACGAGATCGACATCAACCCCGTAAAGATCCAGCCCAATGGTAAGCCCGTATCGGTAGATGCACTCGTTATCCTTGAGGTCAAGGGATAGTTCTACCGTTGAGCCTGGGATCTTGTCTGCTGTGCTCCCTCACGTATTTCCCTCTTTCGAGACCAAGGCGGAAATTGCGCTATGGATGGGGGATTAACCATTTTTTTCGAGCCCAAAAGCGTTGCCATCATTGGTGCCTCTTCAACTCCCGGTAAACCCGGATACCAGGTCATACGAAACATCATTGCCAACGGCTACGGTGGAAAAATTCACCTCGTCAATCCTAAGGCCCGCGAGATAATGGGGATGAAGGTCTACTCCTCGATTCGCGAACTTCCTGAGGGGATTGACCTTGCCATAGTGATCCTTCCCGCGGAATCAAACCACCAGGCGATCAGGGAATGCGCGGGAAGAGGAATCCGGGCCATTGTTCTTGCTGCAAGTGGCTTTTCAGAGGTGGATCAAGAAGGAGAGGCGTTACAGAGGGAGCTCCTTAAAGCCATCCAGGAAACGGGCGTTCGGGCTATCGGGCCTAATACGTCGGGACACACATCAACGCCGCACAACTTTACATCAAGCTTTTTCCCCTTGGGGAAAATCCCGCGTGGGAATATCTCATACATCGGTCAGACGGGAAACTTCGCGACCCATACTATGCGCTACATTATCACCGGAGAAAACTTCGGAGTGGCCAGGGTTGTTGGACTTGGCAACAAGGTGGACGTCGATGAGAGCGAGGTACTCGAGTATTATGCGGACGATCCGGAAACCAAAGCCATCTTTATCTACGTCGAAAGCTTCAAGAGACCAAGGCGATTTCTGGAGGTTGCTCGTGAAGTGACGCAAACCAAACCCATCATCCTCCTCAAGGGAGGGAGTACCTCGCAAGGAGCTCGGGCGGCCGTCGCACATACCGCGGCTCTCGCCTCAACTGATCATATTATTGACGGTGCCCTGAAGCAAGCCGGGGTTACCCGAATTCATAAATATTCCCACCTCTTCCTAGCCGCTAAGGCATTGTCCTTAATGCCGCTCCCTAGGGGAAACCGGGTGAGCTTCATTGCGCCTTCTGGCGCCATGCTCGTCATACTGACCGATCTATGCCACCAGCGCTGGGATTTAGACGTTCCCGATCTCGAGGAATCATCACGACAACGTTTACAGGAAATCAGCCCCTCCTACATCCGTATGCGCAACCCCGTCGACATTTGGCCATCCGCTTATCTTCACGGGGTCGAGTATGCATACCGCGAGGGGATGGAGGCAGTTCTGAAGGATTCGAATATCGACGCCGTTGTGCCCATTCTGATGATCACCAAGGAAACCGGGATTCCCCCTTTGAACTTCATTGTCGATCTAGCATGCAAATATCGCGAGAAGCCAGTCTACGTGACTTTCAGCGGAGATAAAGAGTGCATGGAAACGGCTAAGGCTTTTCTAGAAACCAAAGGGGTGCCAACGTTTCCGTTGATCGAGGAGCCTTTCGAAATACTTTCTATACTGGTCCAATGTCGAAAGGCCCTCTATCGGGGAGCGGATCACAACGAGTGAGATACGAATGATCTTCCCCTGTACATGGTTGGATGAATGCCCCGCACAAAAGGTTCCGTCCCAGGAAATCCAAGGTCTCTCGGGTAACCAAGTCCTTCTGTATCGGCAGGGCTGTACAGATATTTAATTGGTATTCCGGATGAGGTGAGATAGGTTTCCTCAGTTGCCTTATCTCGAGGTTGAAGTATTCCTCTTCCCATTCCCATCTACATAATTTGATCATTTTGATGACGTCCTTTCCAAATAGAGAGGAGTTTTCTGGCATATCAGACATGTCCTCTTCCTCCCATGCTAGCATAGTAGAGAGTACATAATTACTCCGATTATTATCAAAATAAAGTTTGATTTCAGCTAAGAAAAGAAAATGAGGAAATGGTGGTGGCTTGAATCAGATCTAGCACTCATATCCAAGGTCACCATTTCCCTGTTCGCAATCAAGGAGAGATGGGCACTATCGGGGAAACTTCTCATCTTTGAGGTTGAATTTCCTCAGGTTTCCTATCGGGGGGAACCTCTCACGGCGGAAAATCCTTGACTTAACCACTGGCGTTCGTTACGTTAATCCGAACGGAAAGGTGGGGGTGGACCATATGATAGACGATAACCTTGACTTCGACCCGACGATTTTCATAGCCCCAACGGCCGTTATCTTGGGGGATGTAACAATCGGAAAGCATTCGAGCATATGGTTCAATACCGTCATCAGGGGGGATGTGGGGCCGATATCGATCGGTGAGAATTCCAACATACAGGATGCATCCATCCTTCATCCTTACGACGGAAAACCCGTAATCGTTGGGGACAATGTCACCGTTGGCCACTGTGGGTTGATCCACGCATCCACGGTGAAGAGCAATTGCCTCATCGGCATTGGTGCCAAAGTCCTGAATGAATGTGTAATCGAGGAATACTCAATTGTCGGGGCAGGGGCTATCGTGATGGAGGGAACACTAGTCCCCCCGTATTCGCTAGTCCTTGGAGTACCTGGGAAGATCGTGGGCCAGGTAGATGAACGGCTGAAAAGAAGGATCGAGAAACACTGTCAAAATTATTTGGCGCTGAAGGAGGAGTATCTGAAGAAGGGGGTTTGATCCATTCCCTCTCCCATCCCACCGATTCACTGGCGCACAATTCCTCAATCGCTGGGGGGATAGTGAATATCGACGTAATCAGTGGCCCAACGGTTCTCTCGGAGAGGGGAAATGTCTTGAAGTATATCAATTGGTAGGGGGGAAGAAATGAAGCACTTCGTCCGATGGCTTTTTTTCTTCGTCAGCTTATCGGCGGCGGCTCATGGTTGGGGACAGGTTCAGAAAGAAGGATTCGTTGGACTATCCAAGCCCGTTTATGACGGGAAGGTCTCCGTGGAAAGGGCCATCAAGGAAAGGAGGACTATAAGGGACTTTCAGCCAAAGCCCCTTGCCCGGGATCAATTATCACAACTGGTCTGGTCTGCGCAAGGGATAACCGATGAAACGAGTGGTTTTCGAGCAGCCCCATCCGGAGGGGCTCTCTATCCACTCGATCTATATGCCGTGGTGGGAGAGGGAGGTGTTGAAGGGTTGGAACCCGGGGTATACCATTACCAGCCGGCAAGCCACAGCCTTCAGCTGGTCCGAAAGGGGGATAGACGAAAAGAGGTCGCCAGTGCATCCCTTTGGCAAATGTGGGTGGCTAGTGCACCGGTTGTCTTCGTTATTACCTCAGAGTATGAGAGGATTACTCGCAAATACGGCAAGAGAGGTATTCGGTACGCCCAAATCGAGGTAGGCCACGTGGGGCAGAATATCTTTCTTCAGTCGGGAGCTTTGGGTCTGGGAGCCGGGGTCGTAGGAGCTTTCCGTGATGATGCAGTGGCTAAGGCCATCGGAGCGCCAAAGGCCCATGAACCTCTCCTCATCATGCCCGTCGGCCATAAGAGGTAGAAAGAGGCGCGTTGAGACTTCCCAAAATTTCTCAAAAAAGCCTCGTTTCCTCTCACCCTAATTGGCCTCAGCAACTTCTTATCAGGAAGACGCCATGTAAAAGCTTACCAAGAAAGTGAGGAGCAATGAGGAGAAAAGATAAAGAAATTAAGGATAAAAACGCCATAACATCTATCATAAAAAAAGCAACTGTTTGTAGAATTGGTTTGTCTGAAAACAATGTGCCGTATATCGTTCCGCTCAATTTTGGGTATAAGGACAACTGCCTATACTTCCATTCTGCAAGGGAAGGCAAGAAAATAGATATGATTAGAAGCAATAACGACGTCTGTTTTGAAATGGATACCGATAGCGAGATAGTAAAGGGAGAGGACGCATGTGGTTGGAGCATGAAATATTGTAGTGTTATCGGATTTGGAAAAGCTTCCTTTGTTGAGGGTGTTGAGGGAAAAAGAGAGGCTTTAGATATTATCATGGAGCACTATTCTGGCAAATTACCATTTAACTATCCCGATGAAACGGTCAACAATGCAGCAATTATCAAGGTAAAGATAGAGAGTATGACCGGGAAGAAGTCCGGATAGTAATCCTACCCTTTGATGCATTTCAGTCAAATTTCTTGGAATTGGCGGAAAAACGAGCTATTTCGAGGAAATCTGAGATCTGATAAGATCCGGAGATATTTACATAGCTTTGGAATAAAATGAGATAAATAGCAATAAACTGTCATCAATATGATATGGGATAATCATTCATACAGAGGCTTTGATTCCGTAAAGATCTGTGGTAATAAAGGCAGTAACCGAAAGGCCAAACCATCCGCAAGGGTGGGGCGGAAAGCCACGGGTCTAGCGGGGGAGACCCCCCCGGGCTTCCGAGATTTAGCATCATAGAATTCTTAGACAGCCGGGTTGCCGAAGTGATGAGGCAATTCGGTTTTCCTATTTATGCAGAAAAGGACATAAAGATGATTATGAAAAGGCTGATATTCCTCACTATGGTGGTGATCTTTATCTCCAACGCTAATGCCTTCGGAGGTGAGGCCATAATCACGGGCCAATATAAGGGTTTCACCCTGATAAAGGCCGACTGGCAGACTCTCCAGCAGATAATGGAGGAAAAAGGATTCTCGCATTATGTGAACTGGTCGGCGTTTACCGATTTCAGAAAGCGGCAGATCTGGTACACAGAGGATTTCGTTGAACGATTTCTCGAGAAGATTCCCCTGATCAGGCGCATTCATGTGACTCCTCTGGACCATGAGCTCAAATGCGTTGATGATATCAGGTATCGGGTCAAGACGGCTATTAGGGACAGGGAAATTCAACAAGAGGTCGCCTTTGAGGAGAGGATCCGAAAGCTGTTCGAGTAATAGGATCAGAAAGCCAGGGTCTAAGATCGGGAAGGGGGATCAAGATCATCAAACGGGATTTTCCAGAAGGCAAATCTAGCTCATAACGCAGAGCCCATTGCGTTAGCTACAAATCCTGGCTATCACTTGAATGCAGATCACGGGGGACTCACCACGCTTTAGTGCATCAGCCAGCCTTTGAGAGAGGGCGGTTCCGCCCATGACGCGGTGCGGCCATCCAAATTCCCAGGAGCCCGAGATTGATATTTATCAGCACCAGGAGGAAGGGGAGAATATAGCTTCCCGCGTGATCGTAAAAATACCCACCGAGAAAAGCTCCCAGTGCGCCACCGAGCCCCCATCCTATCGAGAATGTCCCCATAATAATCCCGAGCGAATTCCCGGGGAATAGATCACCCACCGCGGCCGCCTGAATTGGCCCGATCGAGCCGTGGCCGAGCCCAAAGAGAATTACGAAGGCATAGAGCATCCAAGGAGAGCTAGTGTCCCTTACGAGGAGAAAGAACACTATTCCCATGAAGGCGGAACCGCCTCCTAGGGTATATCCGATTTCCCTGCCCACGCGGTCGGAAATAAAGCCACCGAGAACACCCCCTGCCGAACGGAAGAGACCAACCAACCCAACGAGTAAAGCAGCCAGGTTGGGGCTGTATCCCGCATCGACCACGTGCGCGGCCTGGTGCACTACCAACATGTTAGTAGAAAAACCTACGGAGGAGTTGAGGACGGCCATCCACCAGAAGGCTTTGGTGCATATGGCTGTTCCTAGCGTCCACTGTTTGGAGAGGTGCGAAGATCGAGTATCCTTTGGGAACTCTTCCGACTGGAGGGCATAGGTTCCCCCAGAATGCAGAACAATACCATCTGGAAATTGGCCCACATCCTCGGGAGAACGACGCTGGAAGAGAGCCGTCATCGGGACCACTGCTCCGATGACGATGCCGGCGAGAATCAGAAAGGCGAAGCGCCAGCCCACAGTATCAATCATGAACTGAATTAAGGGAGCCATCACCATGGTTCCTAGGCCGATTCCAGATACTACTAAACCACAGGCCAGTCCCCTTTTCTTGATGAACCATCTGGGAATGAGAGACATGTGAGGGGCAAAGGCGAGCGTATTTACCCCCACCGACATGACAACCCCGAGGAGGAGGTAAAGATGCCAGATGGCGGTGATGCGACTAGCCGCAGCAAAACCAACGGCCAAGAAGGCTGCACCGAGGGGAAAGAGCGTACGGGGACCAAAGCGATCAATGAGGTTTCCCGTTACCACTGCGAAGAACGCATGAATCACCAGGCCGAGTGAAAAGGCTCCAGCCGTCTCCCCGCGCCCCCAGCCGTAATCCTTGAGGATGGCTACGTAAAACACACCGAAGGAGAAACGAGTACCCAAACTGAAAAAGAGGGTTAAAAACGACACGCCTATAATCACCCAGCCGTAATAGAACCGCTGCGGTTTCACATTCACCCCATCAATCTTTTCCCCACAGAAGTGATAGGAATTTCGTTTCTTTTGTCGACCAGGGGAATCTGCCAAGAACGGGGCTATTTATACACAGAGGTTGCCGGAGTGTCAAGTGAGTGAGATTTGGCCCCGCCAATTGTGCAATGAGCGGCAGAACGATTAACTGATGGCGAAGGTCGGTATGGCACCACCTCTTGATTCAAGAGAAATCGTCACCATCTAAGATTGAGCTATATCTGTTTTGCTTGAGATTAGGACACTGATTGAATTGCTCGTGGGTAAGGGAATTATGGATAAGGGCGAGTTGATGTCAAAGACTGAAAGGTTTAATAGGGAGATGAACGGGAGAAGGAGCGACGTTTCCAGAAGTCCCCGAGATATGAAAATATGGGTCCGGCTTTTGGTGGGCATGAGAGGAATGGAAATTCCCGGCAAAGGGAATTGGCAAACGGGTTCAAAAGGAATCTTTTCAACCACTAGACCGTTTGCGAGTGGAAATGTGGTTGCTCCATGCCTCATCGGACTGGTGGCATACCCACTACTCATCCCCACTTCAATGTGAATTCAATCTCCATCCCGGCCCGGATGGCGAATAGCGAGATCGACCCAGATCGTTCCTAATGCGTTCAACTTTCCGGTCTCAAACGGAGGCGGTGGTATTCCTTGCTTGAACCCCTGGGAGAGAGCCAGGGGGAAGACGACTCTATTGCTGGTGTTTCCGCCCTTATCCCGAATGAACAGGGTCAGCGTGATTTCGGCCCATTCGTTCCGCTGAGCACCTATGCCACTCCAGATGAAACAATTGAGATATCCCAACAGGCTTGCCTGGTCACCCTTCTTGATACGCACGTAATTAAAGCGAGATCGAGAACGTCCTCCATTGACCATGACTACAATTTGTCTCATATCCCCATCCGGGTCATTGGCCTCAAAATAGATCTTCCATTTATCGTTGTGGGATAACTTCTCAGAGGCAAAAAAGTGTGTGATAGCGGGAGGACTCCCTCCTTCCCTAGTTAGCCATTCGGCCAGAGATTCTGAGTGGCCCACCCTAAGGGGAATAACCATAAAGCCCAATAGGGAATAAATGACCCAACGAGTTTTCACGTAAGTCTCCTTTCTGTCCCGTTAATCCTGTAATGTAAGTATACACCAAAAGTAAGGGGTGGGGGGAGTGCAAGGGTGTCACCTCCTGATATTTTGTTCCCAAGTCGGCATTGATGACAGGATGAAAACCATGACATCGATGCCATAGTCATGCTAATATTTCCGTATGGTTGGCGGCAATCGTCGAACAAACCGAACAACACCAATGATTTCAACGTCAGGGACCATTCCGCCAAAGATACTATTGACGGGGAGGCCAGGGGTAGGAAAGACGACGGTCGTCATGAAGGTGATCCAAGGATTCCGTGGTAGGGCGGGAGGGTTTTATACCGAGGAAATAAGAAAGGAGAATGTCCGAGAGGGTTTCCGCATCAAGACTTTAGATGGTCGGAATGGAATTTTGGCACACGTGAACCGGCCTGGGCCTTTTCGAGTGGGCAAGTATGGAGTCGATGTTCACGCCTTTGATGAAATCGCCATCCCGTCCCTCGAAAGGGCCCTTGCAAGAGAAGAATTGATTATTATAGACGAGATCGGCAAAATGGAACTCTTCTCAAGGCGGTTTCGGTCCTTACTTCAGCAGATTCTGGCAAGCGATGAGAGGATCCTGGGGGTTATCCACCTGAGGACCGATCCGTTTACCCAGCGGATCCAGCAATGGCCAGGGGTGGAAATAGTGACCGTTTCGGATACAAATCGAAACTTCCTTCCCTCCATGATCTTAGAGAAGTTGAGGCAAGGCCCGACCGTCTGGAAATGAGAAGTCTCCCTTATTTTCCCAATTTCCCTGCCGTTTCGAGGAGGGGTTTAACTAGATCGATTGGCACCGGGAAGACTAACGTCGAGTTATTTTCCGCTGCCACCTCCCGTAGAGTTTGGAGGAACCTCAGCTGGAGCGCAGCGGGGTAGGTGCTCAGAACCTTTGCCGCATCTGCCATCTTCTCAGCGGCCTGAAATTCGC
>CAYFXL010000063.1:0-15126 GCA_964346945.1 uncultured Syntrophobacterales bacterium | reverse complement strand
ACGATATCCCCCCCGGCCCAAACCCCCTTTTTGGTAGTCTTCCCGTCCTCCTCATTTGCCACGATATATCCCCTCTTATTGAGCTCCAGGCCGGGCGTTGTGGTAGGAAGGAGCGGATTGGCACCGGCCCCAATGGCCACCACTACTAAATCACAATCCATGGTGAACTCCGATCCCTTGATGGGAATGGGCCGTCGTCTCCCCGATTCATCGGGCTCTCCCAATTCCATCCGGATACATTCCATTCCCGTTACCCAACCGTTGTCATCTCCCAGGAAACGGGTCGGAGTGGTCAACAGGTGAAATTCCACACCTTCCTCCTCGGCCCGCTCGATCTCCTCGATCCTCGCGGGCATCTCAACCCGTGAACGTCGGTAAACAATCCTCGCCTTCTCGGCACCCAACCGGAGGGCCGTTCGAGCCGAATCCATGGAGACATTGCCAGCTCCCAAAACGGCTACGTTCTTCCCCCGGGCGATGGGGGTATCGTATTCGGGAAACAGATACGCCTTCATCAAATTGGACCGGGTGAGATATTCGTTGGCGGAATAAATGCCGCAGAAATTCTCTCCGGGAATATTCATAAATAAAGGCAACCCAGCTCCCAATCCCAGGAAGACCGCATCGTATCCATCTTTGAAGAGCTCGTCCACGGTCTTGATCCTCCCGATTACATAGTCAACCTTGATTTCCACCCCTAATCTGGCCAAATAGTCCACCTCTGCCTGGACGATGGCCTTGGGAAGCCTGAATTCAGGGATTCCATACACCAATACCCCTCCTGTTTTGTGGAGGGCCTCAAATATGGTCACTCCGTACCCTTTCTTGATAAGATCTCCAGCCACGGTGAGGCCACCAGGACCCGACCCCACCACGGCAACCCTCTTCCCGGTCGGAGGATCCTTCAGGGGAATCTCGACTTCTCCCTGAGCACGTTCCCAATCGGCGGCAAATCGTTCGAGCCTTCCAACGGCTACTGGCTCGTCCTTTTTCCCCAGGATACAAACCTTTTCACACTGATCCTCTTGGGGGCACACCCTGCCACATATGGCGGGCAAGCTATTCATCTCCTTCAGTTTCTTGGCAGCGCCGATGTAATCCCCCTCCCAGATCAGCCCAATGAAGGCGGGGATATCGATTTCAACCGGACACCCATCGATGCATTTCGGCTTCTTGCACTGAAGGCAACGGCCCGCCTCCAAGCGAGCCAGCTCCGGCGTATATCCAAAGGGAACCTCGTCGAAATTCCTTACCCTGTCCTCGGGCTTCTGCTCGGGCATCTTCTGCCGCGGAACTTTCTCCTTCTTTCCCTTTCCCTCTTTTTCGGCCATGTGTCCCTCCGATCTCAAATCCTCCCTTATTCTGGAATCTGCCCCATGAATCGGTCCATTGACTCTTTCTCCTCGGTGAGGTAAGCCCTCTGTCTCTTCACCAATTCATCGAAATCCACCTCGTGACCGTCGAACTCGGGCCCATCCACGCAACAGAACCGAGTCCTTCCCCCAACGCTGACCCTGCAGGCCCCACACATTCCCGTGGCATCGACCATAATCGGGTTCAAACTCACTACGGTCTTGACGTCATATTCCTTGGTCATTTTACAGAGAAATTTCATCATTGGAACGGGGCCAATTCCTACGACCAACTTGACGTCATCCTGCTCATCCAGGATCTGCTTCAATACGTCGGTCACAAAACCGTGATGGCCATAGCTCCCATCATCGGTGGTTACCCGAAGATCATGGGAGGCCTCCTTCATTTCCTCTTCAAGGATCAACAGGTCCTTTGTCCGAGCACCGATGATGGCGATGACGTGATTGCCGGCTTCCTTGTAGGCCCTGGTAATGGGGTACATGACGGCCACTCCTGTCCCTCCGCCCACACAGATTACCGTCCCCAACCTCTCCACGTGGGTAGGGATACCCAAAGGACCTATGATGTCCCGGATCTCATCATCCTCCCCAAAACTCCTCAGGAGCGCAGTTGTCTTCCCCACCACCTGAAAGATGATGCTGATGGTCCCCGCCTCTGGATCTGTTCCCGCCATGGTGAGGGGAATCCTCTCCCCCGTCTCATTAGCCCGGATTACCACAAATTGACCTGGTTTGGCCTTTTTGGCGATATCCGGGGCCTCTATTTTGAACTCGCACACCGTCCTCTCTGCCATCTCCCTCTTCTCTAGTATCCTAAACACCTCGGTCCTCCTTTGCCTCGCGATTTATTCGTGCGAAACCGAACCCCACGGCCCCTCTTTCACTCCGATTTCCCCTCTTCTATCCCGGCGATCTACACAACGGGCTCAATCAGAGGGTATCTGAAGGAGAATTCGTAAGAGACCTTCGACTATTACACTTCCGTGTATACGGCGGGCTGGTGAGAATTTCTCTTTACGGTGACTTTGTTAAATTTTTAACATAGTACTCCCATTCATGTCAATCATTATTTCGGAACGAAGTCTAGGACGGCCTCTGGCCACTCAATCGATTCATCAGAGCCAGGAGAAAGCCCAAGGTGATGAAGGCACCCGGAGGCAAGACCATGACCAGAAAGGGAAAATATCCCGGGCCGAATGCGGGGACGTCGAAGAGGGTCCCGTTGCCCAAAATCTCCCGGATAGAGCCCAATACCAGAAGCGAGAGAGTGAAGCCAAGGCCCATCCCCAACCCATCGGCGATGGAGTCCATAAGGGGGTGTTTTGAGGCAAAGGCCTCTGCCCTTCCCAGGATGATGCAGTTGACCACAATAAGGGGAATGAAAAGCCCCAAGGTCTTATGGAGCTGAAAAAAGAAGCCGGCCATCACCAAATCCACGATGGTGACAAAGGACGCGATGACCACGATGAACGAGGGTATCCGCACCCGAAGGGGAATGAAGTTCCTCAGGGCTGAAATGACCACATTGGAACAGACGAGAACGAAGGTAGTTGCCAAGCCCATTCCAATTCCATTGATGGCCGTCGTTGTTACCGCGAGGGTGGGACACATGCCCAAGACCAAGCGGAATATGGGATTCTCCCTCCAAAAACCCTTAGTAAATTCCCTCACGATGGCCATCGTACTTTCCTTATTGACTGGGGCCCAAAATTCTTGCCTCATGATCTCGATAGAATTCCAAACCCTCCTTAATTGCCTTGATCACAGCCCTAGAAGAGATCGTCGCCCCCGTTATCCCATCGATATCGCCCCCGTCCTTTTTGACTGCCCATGCGGTATTGGATAGGTTGCGATTTTTGAATCGATCCTTGAACTTGGCATCGCGAATTTTGGCCCCCAGTCCAGGAGTCTCCAGGTGAGACAGGACCTCAACCCCATTGATCACCCCGTTCGGCAAGAACCCCACCATCACCTCGATATCGCCTCCATATCCCTCAGGGGAGGTAACCATGAAGGCGACGCCGATCAACCGGCCTTCTTTTCGACCACGGTAGAATGCCCTCCGTGTCTCTTCGCCCCTTTTGTCGGTTCCCATGGGCAACTCTACCCTATCTCGATCAGGCTCATTGTCATATGGGGGGAGTACCGTCTTAATTGCCCGTAAGACCTCCAACCTCTTCTGATGCGCAATTGGTCCTTTAGTCAGGTCGTAAATCTTCGCCAGGGCAATTGCTGAAACAATGCAGAGAGACGTCAAGACGATGATGAGCCTGAGTATATCTTTCATGGAATCACCCCGAGGAGACCTCTCTCCAACCGAAGGTGGTCGGTCGGGCATAGCGATCGATCAAAGGGGTTGCAGCGTTCATGAGCAAGATGGAATAAGAGACCCCCTCCGGATACCCGCCAAAGAGCCGAATGATGATGGTAATAACCCCGCACCCAGCCCCGAAGACCATCATGCCTCGAACGGTAATGGGGGAAGTCACCATATCCGTGGCCATATAAAAAGCTCCCAGCATCAAACCTCCCGTGAGGATGTGAAAGACTGGGTTCATATATTGATCAGGGTTGATCAACCAAAAAAGGCCGCTGAGGATAAATACCGTTCCGACAAATGTGAGGGGAATGTGCCAGGTTATATACCCCCGGTACAGGAGAAACCCAGCCCCAATGAGCAGGGCGATGACCGATGTCTCCCCGATGCATCCACCAATGTTCCCTATGAAGGGGTCCCAAAGTCCGCCCATGGTAAATCCCTCCAAGCTTTTCTCAACCAAGAGGTGGGTTTTCATCTCGCCAAGGGGCGTAGCCGTTGTTACAGCATCGATTGTCCCAGAGAAAAGGGGGCTTGGTTTGACCCACGTGGTCATCTGCACGGGAAAGGAAATCAAGAGAATAACCCTCGCCACCAAGGCAGGATTGAAGGGGTTGTACCCCAATCCCCCGTAGATCTGTTTCCCAATCACGATGGCGATGGCAGAGCCGACCACAACCAACCACCAGGGAACCGTTGGTGGTAGATTGAGGGCTAATAAGATCCCGGTAACCACAGCGCTCCCGTCGGAGATAGTCACCTTTCGTCCCCTTATCCTTTGGGTCCCTGCCTCCACAGCCATGCCCGCCACAACGGATACAAGGATAACGGCCAGGGCCCGGAATCCGAATAGGTAAAACCCCATAAACATGGCTGGAATCAACGCTACGACCACACCATACATAATACGCGGAATGGATTCCTCGCCGTGAATATGGGGTGAAGATGAGAGAATGAGTTGGCGATCTTCCATGAGATCCTAAGTCCTACGGTTCATACCTTCGGTTACGAACATATTGAGCCCTCGAATGAGCAATTCGACATGAGCCTTCGACTCGAGCTCAGACGGAAGGGCTCGGCCGGACGCTTGGGCCGAATGGAGTGAGCATTTGCTCTGATCTTGCTCCAGAAAATACCTCCTTGTATTTGCGAATCGAAGCACTAAGCCGCCTTTCTCCTAGTCAATATCTCGGCTTTGGCATATCGCAAAAGCTGCACCAAGGGGATCTTTGCCGGGCAGACGTAGTCACAACACCCGCACTCGATGCATTCCAAGGCGTCATACCTCTCCGCCTCCTCAAACATATCCAGCTGGGCAAGAATCCCCAGGACAGTCGGCATGAGTCGCGCAGGGCATGCCCGTACACAGCTCCCACACCTGATGCATGGTTGGGCACTTCCCTCCTCAACCTCGAATAAGGGTTGAACCACAATTCCAGAGGTTCCCTTGACGACGGGAACCTCTAAACTGTACTGGCTCACACCCATCATGGGTCCCCCCATGATGACTTTCCCAACTTCCGAGCTAAACCCTCCACAAGCTTCGATCAGCGCTTTAATGCATGTGCCTATCCTGGCCCTCAGGTTCTTCGGTTCACGGACCCCGGACCCCGTTACCGTAGTGATCCTTTCTATCAAGGGGATCCCAAATCGGACCGCCTTATAGATGGCCGCCAAGGTTCCCACATTTTGGACGATGACGCCGACGTCCATGGGCAATCCCCCTGAAAAGGGAACCTCCCTGTTTAAGATCGTCTTGATCAATTGCTTCTCTGCCCCCTGAGGGTATCTCACCTTCAGTGCGAGCACTTCCAATGTGGGGATATCCTCGATCAACCCCTTCATCTTCTCTATGGCATCGGGTTTATTGGACTCGATGGCGATAATTCCACGGTCCACCCCGAGGATTCGCATCGCGATTTGGGCGCCCGCGATGATGTTTTCCGGCTCCTCCAGCATCAATCGATGGTCAGCAGTCAGGTAAGGCTCACACTCGGCTCCATTGATGATGAGCGTATCAATGGGCTTCTCCTTGGGAGGGCTCAATTTCACGTGGGTTGGAAAGGCTGCGCCGCCCATCCCCACGACCCCCAAGTCCCGAATAATCTCCTTCAACGTCTCGGGAGGTAGATCCATATACTCTTCATGGGGCTTGAGCTCATCGGTCCACGCGTCCTCTCCATCCGATTCGATTTCCACGGCGGGAAGAGACCTCCCTAAAGGATGGGGAAAAATACCAATTGATTTGACCACGCCGGATATGGAGGCATGGACATTCACGGAGACAAAGCCAGCGGCTTGTCCCACGCGATCCCCCTTCTTCACTCGATTCCCAGGAGCGACGGTGGCTTCGCATGGAGCACCGATGTGTTGAGACAACGGCACGACAACCCTGTCGGGGACTTTCAGCTCCTCGATGGGCGCACCCTGAGAAATTTTCAGCTCGGAAGGATGAACCCCTCCCTGAAAGAGATACAATCTTGTCATCGGGAAGCTAACCTCAAAGCGGAATCCCCTGGGGCCCTCAAGTAAATGGCCTCCTTTGGACATCGATCAACGCACAGTGAACAACCGATACATCGCACCTCCGAAACCACGTGCACTTCATTTCTCTCCCCCTCGATGGCATCAACAGGGCAAACCATGCTACAGATTCCACAGCCCGAACACTTATCGGCCAGGATTTCAACCGGAGGAAGGGGTCCATCCCGTGCCTCGATAGTGTGGGTGGGACAACGGGGAATACAGAGGCCACAGACCTGACACCGCTCGTGATTCAAAACCGCCAGGTTCCCCTCCATGAAAATCGAGTCGAAGGGACAAACCCGAACGCAGGTCTCGCATGCAATACAGCCCACTTCGCACTTTTTCCGGACTTCAGAACCCTTCTCTTGAGAGCGGCAGAAAATGCTCACCCTTTTTCCAATAGGGACCAATTGGATGACCTCCCTCGGACATTCCTTGACGCATATCCCACAACCCGTACACCTTTCTGTATCGATGACGGCAAGGCCGTCTTGGGAGATTACAACGGCATCGAAGGGGCAGACCCTTCTACATGTTCCCAAACCGAGACATCCGTGAGGACACGCCTTATCCCCGCCCGATACGAGAACGGCGGCCTTGCAGTCCCCTACCCCTCTATAGATGAACTTGGTTGTGCTCTCCTGTTTCCCGCCTTTACACAAGACAACCGCTGCATTTCTCTCGCTCAAGGTAGCTTCTACACCCATCAGCTCGGCCACGGCCTTGACTGTGGCCTCGCCACCGGCGACGCATCCAGTTACGGGAGCCCTTCCTTCTACCACCGCCCTGGCGAATTCGCTGCAACTCGGATATCCGCACCCCCCATCATTCATTCCCGGAAGAACCATCTCAACTTTCTCGATCTTCGGGTCGACCTCAACGGCAAACCGCTTCGCCACGAGCCCCAATCCAAAGCTCGCCAGAAGACCAAGTCCGCTTAAACAGAGTATCGCGATCAACATAATCTCCTCACCTGACTAGTCCGGTAAAACCCATGAAGGCCAAAGAGAGAAGACCCGCTGTAATCAGGGCGATGGCCGTTCCTTGAAAAACTCTCGGCACGTCGGCTAAGGCAATCTTTTCGCGCAATCCGGAAAAAAGGACCAGGGCCAGGGTGAATCCCAAAGAGGCACCAAAGCCGAAAAAAGCCGTTTCGACAAAGTTAAAGTCTTTTTGAATGTTCAAGATGGCAACTCCCAAAACGGCACAATTAGTGGTAATCAAGGGTAAATAGATACCCAGAGCCTGGTAGAGAACTGGGCTCGTCCTTTGGATTACCATCTCCACCAACTGGACTAAGGATGCTATCACTAAAATGAAGGTAACGGTCTGGAGGTATTCAATGCTAAAGGGGGTCAATACGGTCCGCTGGATGATCCAGGTAACGACGGAAGCTATGGTCATGACAAAAATTACGGCCATGCCCATACCCACCGCAGTCTCAGTCCTCTTTGAAACTCCCAAGAAGGGACAAATCCCCAAGAAGCGGGTTAAAACGAAATTGTTTACAAGCATAACACCGACGATTAAGAGGAGGAGTTCAGCCATGTCTCTTGCTAGACCCTGAAAAGTGAAAAACTTGTGAAATAATCCACGCTGGGGAGACTTTTTACATAAAGAAAAATGATCCCCTTGTCAAGAAATTATGTCCCCACAATTAAATTGTATCCCGAATTTGACCCGAAAACGAAGGGTTTTCTTGACATCCATCGGTCTGGCGGGGCCCGGCGATTTCCGTGGAGACCCACCGAAGGTATGGAATTGTGGTGCTATACAATGGGGGAGAATGAAGCCCAGTCAATTGCCAGTGAGGCAGGCCATATGATTGAGGACTACCATAAGGGAGCCATACGACGCCTCTCAAGAGAATCGCGTTCAGCTGTCTCTCTAAGGGGAGACCCGGAGCCATGCAATTGGGCGATGACCTACTTCTGACATCCATACAACGAATGCCCAAGGCGTCCGGCGATCACGATTTCCTCCCACTCATGTTCTCCGTGAGATCCCCTCAAGTTTCTCGATGAACTTGCGGTTTTCATCCATTGTCCCAATGGTGATTCTTGCAGATGTGGGGTAACCCCATATGGAGCCCGGCCGGATAACCACACCCTCCTTCAGCAAGGCGTGGTACATCTCCTGAGAATCCCTCTTGAAATCCACGAAGATGAAATTCGCCTGGGTAGGTACATAATCGATCCCCAAACGTTCGAATTCGGCGTATAAAAAGGCCTTCCCCTCTTCGTTTGCCAGTAAAACCTCCTTCACATGTTTCTCATCCCTCAGCGCCGCCAATGCTGCGGCTTGAGCAAAACGGTTGACGGGATACGGCTCCCGAACCCGCTCCATTACCCCAATGAGATCTTCATGGGCCACGGCAAACCCTACGCGTAATCCCGCTAAGCCATAAATTTTCGAGAAGGTCCTCAAGGCAATCAGATTGAGACCCCCCCTGAGAAGAGAAATGCCAGCCGGATAGTCTGCCTCCGATACATAGTCGAAATAAGCCTCGTCGAGGATAACAATGATATGGTCCGGAAGACCGTCCAAAAACCGATTTAATGCTTCCTCAGGGACGACGGTTCCCGTTGGGTTATTGGGATTGCAGACAAAGACCAGCTTGGTCTTCAGACCGATTCGTTGAGCCATCTCCTCCATATCGTGGGTAAAATTTTTCAGTTGAACGGGAACGGGTTCCCCCCCCATGATCCGGGTGACGTTCTCATAGACGGGAAAGGTAGGCTCAGCCATGATCACCTCATCCCCCTCGTTTATAAACGCGGCCGCGATGATATGAATGATATTGTCGCACCCATTTGCCAGGGTTACCATTTCCTCTGTTACGCCTAGACTCCCGGCAAGTGAGCGCTTCAACAAGGTGCATGGTGGATCGGGATAGCGAGAGGTATTGCCCAATTCTTCCTCGATGGCCCTTAAGGCCTCGGGAGAAGGCCCGGTGGAATTCTCGTTGGAAGCCAGTGTGATCAACTCCTTGAGTCCCAGCTCCCTTTGAACCTCCTCAATGGGCTTACCCGGAACATACGGTTTCAGGTCCAAAATCCCCTTCCTCGCCAATTTGGTCACGTCCCTCATCGCCTGCCCCCAATACCGAGACGATCCACCCCCTCAATCCACTCTTCCCTCACACTTCTCTAAAAGGCGATTCCACTGGTGATCAACGTTTTCCTGAATCGCTGCCATCCCTTCCTGTGTGAGATGATTGAACCTACCCTGCTGACTCAGATACGCTTCAACGGGAATTCCCTGCGGTTGATAGGTGAGCGTATACATTTCGCCGTGTTCGATCTCATAGAGAGGAAAAACCCTTGTCTCAACGGCCAACCTCGCCACCTTGATTGATTCATTGGAGGCAATCCGCCAACCAGGCGGACAGGGGCAAAAGAGATGAATAAACCTCGTGCCCTTCATACCCTTTGCCTTCTCAACCTTTCGAATAAAGTCCTCCGGGTAAGCTACGCAAGCCGTGGCGGCATAGGGAATATCGTGGTCTGCCATGATGGCCATCATATCCTTCTTCGGGCGTTCCTTCAAATTGCCAACGGGGGTGGTGGTAGTCCAGGCCAGATAGGGCGTGGCCGAACTCCGTTGAATCCCGGTGTTCATGTAGGCCTCATTGTCACTGCAGATGTAGATAAAATCGTCATTTCGCTCTGCCGCGCCGGATAACGCCTGAAGCCCAATGTCGAAAGTCCCACCATCTCCCGCCCATGCGACCACCGTAGTCTCCTCGTCTCCCTGGATATCCAGGGATGCCCGAACTCCGGAGGCCGAACACGCAGCTGTCTCAAAAGCTACGTGCACAATCGGAACCCTAATAGCAGAGTAGGGAAATGGGCCTACAATGATGGACATGCAGGAGGCCGGGATCACGATGATGGTCTTCTCCCCCAAGGCCTTCAAGGCCAATCGAAGCCCCAAAGGTGATCCGCAACCCGAACAAGCGAGGTGTCCGGAATCCATGTATTCATCCGTCGGTATGTGGATCTTCATGACGGTCTCCCCTCAACACTCATTCCTTCAAATGGATCCAGAGGATCTCCTCCTTCGGACGAGCATTTTCCAATGTAACGCGGATGGCTTCCTCGATGGCTTCAGGGGTCACGTCCCTGCCCCCTAACCCCATGATGAACCCAAAAACCGTGGGTCTCCCATTTTCATTGCAGAAAGTAGATCGGACCTCCTGGGCAAATATGCCCCCGTGGCCAAAGGAGATGTTTCGATCGATTACGCCGACCTTTTCAACCCCTTTCAGTGCCCCCTTAATCTCCTCCATGGGAAAAGGCCTAAACATCTTCACCTTTAACAATCCGACCTTTATCCCATCTTCCCACAACCGATCTACGACCACTCTTGCCGTACTCGTAACCGTCCCTGACGTCACCATCACCACCTTGGCATCCTCACACCGGTAAGGCTCGACGACGCCATAGGTCCTCCCGAATTGGCGACCGAATTCCTCATCCACACCCTTTGCCACCTCTACCGTCTCCTCCATGGCCCTCTGCATCTTATAACGAAATTCCATATAGTAATCCGGGGAACACATCCCGTAATAGGCCTGGGGATCCCTGGTATTCAATGGGTATTTCGGCTCAAACGGGGGAAGAAACTGGTCTACCTCTGCGCGATGAGGAATCTCGACAATTTCGGAGGTATGAGAGAGGAAAAAGGCATCCAGCACCACCATTACGGGCAGACAAACTGTTTCCGCGATCTTAAATGCCTGGATGATGGTATCCAGCACCTCTTGGTTGTCCTCGCAATAGAGTTGAATCCATCCTGTGTCTCTCTGGGAAAGGCTGTCGCTTTGTTCCGTCCATATGTTCCATCCCGGCCCCAGCGCCCGATTCACGTTGACCATAACCAAGGGGAGCCTTCCCCCCGCGGCCCAGTGGAGCATTTCGTGCATGAGGGTTAAGCCCTGAGAAGAGGTGGCTGTGAAAGACCTTGAACCCGCTAGGCAAGAGGCGATGATGCTAGCGATGGCGGAGTGTTCCGATTCCACCTTGATGAATTTAGCCTGCATATCCCCTTCGGCACAAAATCGGGATAATTCCTCTACTATCGTCGTTTGGGGGGTTATGGGGTAAGCTGAGATAACCTTCACCTGGGAAAGCATAACCCCATAAGCTACCGCCTTATTCCCGCTTATGACCCGTTTCATCTGGCCTCCTTTTCCACGGATAAGGCATTGCGGGGGCATTCGGCAATACAGATACCGCATCCCTTACAATAGTCGTAATTGATTCGGTATTTCACCGCACCACTGTCTATGATGACCGACAGATCCGGGCAGAAGATATAACAATTCTCACATTCGTTACACAAACCGCAACTGAAACAGCGGCTGGCCTCCCTAAGGGCACCTTGCTCCCCCAAACCCGTGCTGACTTCCCTGAAATCCCTCACCCTTTCGGGAACCGCCAACTTCACCCTCTCGCACCTC
Organism: uncultured Syntrophobacterales bacterium; assembly: GCA_964346945.1. Taxonomy (GTDB): domain Bacteria; phylum Desulfobacterota; class BSN033; order WVXP01. The sequence goes on along the minus strand of CAYFXL010000063.1, from coordinate 3,446 downwards.
TCCCCGTGCTCGAAATAGGCGATATTGAGCTCCTCAAAGGCCACCACATGGTGAGCTCGCCTTCGGGCCACTTCGCTCAGGTATTTCTCGATGGATAGGGTCCCGTTTTCCCCCACCCTAATCCGTTTAAGGAGGCTGTTCTCATCCCCCTTGCTGATTAAACAATCGATGGAGATGGCGGCACGCTTTCCAAACCCAATGGCGTGGGCTACGGTTCGATGGAGATGGGCCATATCCCCACCGGCAAAGACACCATTTCTGCCCGTCCGAGCGCCACTATCCGTGGAGACCATTTTGCTCTCGACCCGGATATCCTCTGGAAGAAATGACAGATCGGGCTCCTCGCCGATGGCGGCGATGACGGCATCCACCGGTATCGTGAAATGGGAATCGGGAATGGGAACAGGCCTTCTCCTCCCCGTCTCGTCCTCCTCTCCCAGCTCCATCTCAGTGCATTGCAACTTAGTCACCCGCCCCCTTTGCCCGATGATCTCGGTTGGCCCGGTGAGGTAGCGTATTTCAATCCCCTCTTCCAGCGCTCCGGAAACCTCCTCATCGAAGGCGGGCATCTCATTCCTCGATCTCCGATACAGGATGAAGGGGTTTCCCCCCAGCCGCAGAATCGCTCTCGCCACATCCACGGCCGTATTTCCCCCTCCGATCACCGCTACCCTTCCCCGCATCCGGGCCTTCTTCCCTAGATTGATATCCCTGAGGAGATCCAGGCCCGAGACAACCCCCTCTAAATCCTCTCCCGGGATATCCAGTTTTCGGCTGATGTGCGCCCCTGTTGCCAAAAAAATGGCCTCGTAACCCTCGAAGTCCCCAAAGGAGAGATCCCCACCCAATCGCGCATTGGTCTCTATCTTCACCCCATGTGCCTGGATATCCGCTATCTCTTTATCCAGGATATCCTTGGGTAGACGGTATGCGGGGATACCCATCCTGAGGATTCCCCCTGGTTGGGGAAGGGCCTCGAATACGGTCACCTGATACCCCATTCTTGCCACATGGTAAGCACAACTGAGCCCCGCGGGTCCTGACCCCACAATGGCCACCCTCTCCTTCCGTGTCTCTCTTATGGGAGCCCTTGATTCCACATCCAGGGCTCGATCGGCCACAAATCGCTCCAAGGCGTTGATGGCCAAGACCTCATCGTAATGCGCTCTATTACAGAGAGACTCGCAGGGGTGGAAACAAACCCGTCCACAGACCCCCGGAAGTGGGTTCTCCTCCCTTATGATGTGCCACGCCTCTTCGTATTTTCCCTCGGCCACCAATCCGATGAACACCGGAATATCGACCCCCGCTGGGCAGGCGGCGTTACACGGTGGCGTTTTGTCCTCGTATTTCGGCCTGATATACCTCCAGGTCCCCGTCCTGTTCCAGGACATATCGCCAGAAGAGATGGGGAATAAAGGCAAATCCGATTCCCCCTTGAAGATGACCTTTCCCGCCATGGTATGCCCCATACTATGGAACGGCTAATCTGTTACAGTTTATCATAACTCGGGTTATTTTGCCCCCCTCCTTTTTCCCGGTCGAATCCCCAATCGACAATCTTCCCCTTTCCTGAGGCCTTGATTAATGATACCTCGATGAATCCGGCAATGGCTAACAGGGGAAGCACTACCAAGAGGTATCCCATGAGATTCCGCTCAAATAAGGAAAGGACGTTGCTGTATTTACTCAGGTATAAATCCCATCCAAATCTCATGCCAAGGGAGAGGCTAATCCAGGCTGCCGGAAGCTCGAAAAGGGAAACGGGGTTCAGGACGAGGAAAACAATCCTCAACTTCCCTAGCTCCTTCAGCGAAATGATGGCGATGTGAATCCCGAGAAGGAACGCAAACAGGGGAGGAAGGATAATGCAAAATCCGGATACCAGGTTACAGAAGAGGGAAAAGGAGTTGAGGGAGAAGATGAGTGCCCACAACCGAAAAAAGGGGGCGTCGAGATCGATATGTCGTTTAATGAGCCCCCATATCCAAAGGGGATAACGGAGCAAGAACCCCACCTCTTTTTTGACCACAACGGGGGCGAAAAAGACCCCTAAAAAAAAGAGGAGCGCAGCCAGCAAAAAGAGGAACCCATCGATGAGTCTCCATATCCTGGCGTAGATCAAAAAGATATCCATACTCCATCTTTTATCCCAAAAAGGAACAATCAGCAAGAATTCAATTCGATCATATTCGACTGTACCGGTTTATTCCCAATCGCGGGCCGCCAACTCTTTCTTGACGGCCTGTTGGTCAAACCTCCTGGAGCGAATATTAAAGGATTTTTGCCAATCGTTCTTAGTGAAGCGAACTCTAGAATGATCAAGAATCCTTTTCTGATAGCAATAGGGGATTGGTGCAACACCCTGTTGACAGATCACACGAGGAGCTATATAAACACTCAGCACTCAGCAGGTGTGATCAATTGCGTCATTTACCGGGTAAGCAAAGGGATTGCCACATGGCGGGGACTGGACTGAAAAGAACCTTCGGATGTTCCGTTTTATCGATTCTCATCCTTACTGTCGCCTGTGCACACATACCTCCGCCCAGGACCCCGGAGGATCATTTCCTCCGTGGAGAGGCTTTGGTGCGGAGGGGAAAGATCGATGAGGCCATCGTCGAATTCAAAAAGGCGATAGAGATGGACTCACAGTTTTCCGCCGCCTACACGAGTCTCGGGGCGGCTTATGGGCAAAAGGGGATCATCGATCAGTCCATATCGGCCTCTAAGATGGCCATTGAATTGGATCCCCGAAATGCCACTGCCTACTACAACCTCGGCAACGCCTTTGGCAAAGAGGGAAACTACGAGGAAGCCTTCGCTTCCTTCTACAAGGCCATTGAGCTCGATCCCGGCTATGCCGGACCCCACTATGGGCTGGCCGTCTGCTACTACGCCACCGGCCACTTCGAATTGGCTGCGGAGCATGCTGATAAGGCGGAGGCGCTCGGCTTCAAGGTTCCTTGGCGGTTCCGGCGTGCCCTGAAAAAAGCTCTGCGGAAGTCCGGATAGGCGGCCGGTCCACACCCTTGCGCGGCGCGAAAGCGCATTAGCACGGGTTGATCCTTGAAGGCACTGACCTTCATGGTAGCCGCTCACATCCATCTTACAACCTTGAAAGCGCTACCAGTTGCGAAAAAGACCATTCGCGATTCTCACGGGACCGCCTTGAGCGTAAGCCATGATCGTCACCGGCGGAGACAACGTCTATTCCACCGAGGTGGAGAATCTCCTCTACATGCATTCAGCGATCTTGGAGGCGGCGGTGGCCGGGGTACCCGATGAAGAATGGGGAGAGGCCGTAAAGGCCCTCATGGTTCCAGAGGACGGTCAAAAGGCCACGGAGGAGAAGGTCACTACCCTCTGCAAGGAGAATATGGCCCACTATAAGGCCCTCAAATCGGTGGACTTCATGGGAGAGCTCGCCAAGACGGGAGCGGGTA
>CAYFXL010000062.1:0-15226 GCA_964346945.1 uncultured Syntrophobacterales bacterium | reverse complement strand
GAATCTCGCGAAAGCCATCGGTGGCCACGTGGACGTGGTGAACGAATTCGCGCCAACCGAGAACCTGTCGGATAAAACCCTCCTTGCTCGAGAACGGCAAATCCATGCTGATGACATCGCGGACCACCTTGGCCGGAAGGAGGCGATGGATATTGACCAATGATGAAATGCGCGTGTGAAAGAGGCCTGTGGATTGAATCGACATCGCATCCTCGTAGGGACCGAATGTGGGGAGACATTCTCGCTTCGCCCAGGACCAGAGGGCATCGGCATCCGTTGCAGTAGCGGGGAGGGTGCTTAAATCCAGGCGGCCAGGATGGGAGCCGAATTTGGACTCGATGAGCGTGCCGACCTCTTCCTTGATGGGGTCGAGGGGAAAGGTCGGTGGGGCTGGGGTCCTCGGATTCCCTCGCCAGGGGAGCCGATTCTCGCGGTCGAAGCTGTATTTCCCACCGGCGGGCTTTGCGTCCTCCATGAGAATGCCTGTCTTCCGCCGGACATATCGGTAGAAGGCATCCATCCGCCATGGCGGCCCCTCCCCAGCACCCGCCCTGAATTCGTCATGGGTGACGAGCCAACCCTCGTGAGGAATGAGCTCCAGTCCGCCAGCATCCACGAGGGGCCGCAGATCGGCACGCAGTTCCCGTTCCGCCGGCTCCATCATTCTCATGGTCCCTAACTCCGAAACGAGGGGCTCCAGCGCCTTCCGGTATGGACCGCGTGCCACCAGGTGTCGCACAGCCACGCCCCGGGCTGCCTGCTCCAGGGCGAAGTGCCGGAGATTCGCAAGGATAAGGGCGAGCTTCTGTTTGTGATAGGGGCGACGAGCTGCCTTCCACGGATTTTCCACCAGGACGATGCCCAGAGTTTTTGGGTCTCCCCGGGCAAGGGGGCCGATACTTCCCGAAAGTTGGTCGTACGGAATAAAAAGCCAGCGGCGTCCCACGAGGTCCGTCTGTCTTTTTGCCAATTCTCTCCGAAACACGCTCACGGGGCAATTCCCCTGTCCCCCGTGATCAATCGCTCATGGTGTCGTTTTTTCGGGGGAAAGTTCGAACGGGAAAACTTGAAATGAATATACCGAACTTTCTATTATTAAGCTAGAAAATACTCAATACGGAGGGAGGCGATAGAGATGGAAAGATTTCAGTGTGTGAGTGCGATGGATTTTGTCAAAGATTGGGATACGTGGAGGGCTACGTTAAAGGAGGCCATCGGGGAAGCACGCAAGTTTGGTGTTTCAGATGAGGTGATCAGAGATCTGGGCGTAAAGGTGGGAGATTTCCTTGCAAAAAAAGTCTGCCCCGCCACTAAGGAGGAGGAATTGCTGAAGGAGATGTGGGAGGTTGCAACACCTGAAGAGAGGAAGACGATAGCCACGCTGATATTTAAAATGGTGAAGTAGGCTCTCACCTTGGTGAGTGCGTCTCCGAAGAGCGGGGAGGATACAAACCGCCCTCTCCGCTCTTTCTTGCGGGGGTCGAGAGTCCCGATGATGGGAGGAGCGGAGGGATCACGAAAGGGATCCATCATGAATGACGGGAACGTCTTAACGCCCTGGAAGTCGCCCTCAACAACGAAATGAGGGGGCGAGAATGCTATCCCGAGAACACCAGGAGGGTGAAGAGCTGGAGCACTGCGAGCGATTGAAACAGCTTCACGAGAAGCGGGAAAAGCAGGAGAGGTGGCCGAAAACCGTTCCCCTCATCGTGCCCATCAGGCTCATCAATCACTCTATCCGCAAACACCATCAGCATTACCTGAAGGAACAGTATTATCTGCATCCGCATCCCCTGGAACTTCAATTGCGGAACCACGTGTGAGGTTGATGTGGTCAATGGGCGGCTTCATGTGAGAGGTTTTTATTATGCCGATTGTTGAAATTAAGTCCGATGTCTATTGGATTGGAGTAAACGACAGGACGACCGGTCTTTTCGAAAGCCTGTGGCCGATCACCGCTGAAGGCGTCGGATATAACGCGGGTCTCACTAATGACGAGAAGAAGACTATCATCGATTCGGTCAAGTCGTTCAAGACGCATGAAGCCTCCCATGGCATCTTATTCTCCGGTGATGGATTCGGCACTTCGGCGCCCACCGAGGGGGAATCTTCGATGATGAGTGCGGGGACATTGATCATTACATCAAGGAAACGCCCGTTATTTCACCAATATTGTGGCGAAGTTCAGCGTCATGCTCCTGAAAGCAATCGAAAAACCGGCAGACACCACGATAAATATCGTGGCCCCGTCTGGTCGGCCCTGTATCTGATGATGCCCCTGGCGGCATGGCTCGTATGGCGCCGAGGCGGTCTGACTGCGGCCTCCATACCCATTTCCCTCTTCATCGTACAGCTGGGGCTTAACGTTGTGTGGTCTATTCCCTTTTTCGGACTGCATATGGCGGGATTGGCTTTTGGGGAAATCGTCGTCCTATGCTTCGCTCTCCTGGCGACGCCGATCGCTTTTTGGCGGTCAACTCCGACGGCGGGTTATTTACTGTTACCATATTTTGGCTGGACAGTCTTTGCCACAGTACTTAACTTAGCACTATGCCGGATGAACGCTTGACAGGATACTTGACGCAACCTACGGCCTCAGAGAATAGGGGTAATTTCCTCTTTGCCATGAGATAACAACAATTATTCCCGATACCATAGGTGAAAGGAGGAGAGCTATGAACTGGAGGGATTACTTTGAGAAGACAGCGGGAAAGGGGTTTTTGGCTACCGCAGGGCGCACCGGTGAGGTCGACATCGCCATCTACTCACGCCCACACGTAATGGAGGACGGCACGTTGGCATTCGGCATGACCGACCGGCTCACCCATGCCAACCTCGGGGAAAATCCCAACGCTGTCTACGCGTTCAACGAGAAGGGATATAAGGGAGTACGCCTGTACCTGGAAAAGGTGAGGGAAGAGACCGAGGGATTCCTCCTCCAGGAGATTCGCAAACGCGCCGACGAGGTGGTGTGTCCAGGAACCGGTGATGCCATTAAATACGTCGTGTATTTCCACGTGAAGAAAGACCTCCCGTTGGTGGGAACTTGATCCTACGACAACGCCATCACGGATAACGAGCTTTGGAAGATAGCGTTAAACAAGAAAGGGAGTCCATCCAATACCTCGAACTTGACGCCGAGCTATGGAAAACCCTGGATGGTCTCTCGACTGAGGACGTTTGCCGGCGATCTCTTGCTTCCTATGATGTGAATTTGCGCTGTTACGAGGTCCGAGTCCTCAATGAGTCCTATCGGGTCTTTCCGCGGAAAATGGCTATCCGCAAGGCCGACGAGAGGAAAGTCCCCATCAGCATTGAGCTGCGACTCCTGATTCTCCAATATCTCATCGAGGCAAAGGAGCTTCCCCCTATGGGGAAATGGGTAACGGAAAAAGAGTTGAAAAACGGCGGGATGTTTTACCGAGGAGTTCATTCCCTGGAGATGTTCAAAAATCCACTGGAGGAAAAATTCGGCCGCCGTCTTGACGATTTCTTGGAGGCGGGGCTATCCATCGGGGGAGTTAAGGTCAATTACGGTGATGTGGGATTGACATTTCAGGCCCTCCCGCGCATTCCGATTCTCTGTATCTTATGGACGCCCGACGATGAATTTCCAGCCAGGGTAAATTTCCTCTTCGACCCCACTATTGAACACCACCTTGCCCTCGATACCATCTGGGGTCTCGTGAGGGAGATTACTTTCAAGCTTCTGGAGTTCTGAAGCCTTTCACCTATTTCGGCTTATCAAAGGACGACAAATCCACCCTTGGGAAGGCTCCGGGGATTCGACCTCGATCCGAGATCCTTACCTCCATATCCAATAAAGCCTCGACCTCACCGTGACTCAGATAGTTTTATTAGACTGAGCATAGTGCTAAAATTTCAGTAGGGATTACGCTCCATAAAAGGTTCAGCGCTCGCGCTCCGAGGTAACCCCCCTGGAGCGAGAAAGGAACGTTCACATGCATTTTTTCACGGTGAAAACTCTCCAGCAACGCCTCATATTTTTCCTGTTGCTCCCAGTCGCATGTCTTCTCCTCTTAACGGGTGTGATGGGGTTTTTCTATGCAAGGCAGGTTATGCTGAAGCAGTGGAGGGAGGCCTCCATCCTCAAGCTTCAGCGAGCAGCTCACATCATTGACTTACGTCTGGGGAGACCGATCAAATGGATTGAAATGTTTCATAAGACTGGTGGGGAACGCGGCGAATACGCTTTACAACAATGGATTCTCAGTCAACTGCGGGAGCTAGAGGGTGTTACCAGAGTTCGTCTCCAGTCGTTGAATCAGGAGCCTGAAGGCGATATGATGCCGAGGTTGCATCCCCGGATGGGTCCTCAACCCATGATGCGCTTCCATCGCGGGAGAATTGCGGAGGTAACCCGGCCCACATACGATACTCAGGCTGGACATGAAACAGTATCTCTTATCTCGATTCTCAAAGATGAATCCGGCAAGGAAGTAGGCAAACTCGAGGTGGCGATACGTTTTGACTATCTGATGGAGGATATTGTCAAACTGGGTTGGTGGCAGAGCGAGATGGCCTGTTTAGTTGATGATTCAGGGATGTGTCTCGCCGATTCGATGGTGAAGGGACGTAGGAGGCTCGGAGAGACGAATGATCCGGTGGAGTTAGCCATCCTGAAGGCCATGAAAGAAAAGCCATTTGGCACATTACGGGGCCCGGGACATCCTCCGGATAGAGTCGCGGGCTTCTACCGGATTCAGCAGACGCCCTGGAGCATCGTACTACTCGCACCGGGGAGAAAAATCCTCGCTCCCATTATTCGTTTTCGTAATTATTATGCTTTGGGCGGAAGTCTTTGTATTGTCATGATCATTTTGTTGATCCGATCCGTTGCAGGAAGGATGCTCCATTCCATCAGGGAAATTTCCAAAGCTTCCGAACGTGTTGCCCAGGGCAATTATGGAGATCCTCTCCCCCAACAAAGTTTCGATGAAATCGGCCAACTAATCGGCAGCTTTAACGCCATGGTCCAGGGCCTTAAGGAAAGGGATTTCATTAGCAACACCTTTGGGCGATATGTGGATCAAGAAATCGCCAGGGAATTGATGCGCCAGCCGGAAGCAACAAGATTAGGTGGTGAAAAACGTGAAGTGGCGATTTTGATGTCTGATATTCGAGGCTTTACTCGGTTATCCGAGTCCTTGAATCCGGAGTCCATTGTCAGTATTCTGAATCGCTATTTCTCCCATATGATCGAGGTCATAAAAAACTATCAAGGCATTATTGTCGATTTTTTTGGGGACGGTGTGCTGGTCTTTTTTGACCCATTGAAAGGTCCAGTTGCACCAGCGATCGACCGCGCCCTTCGATGCGCCATGGAGATGCAAAATGAGATGCAAGGATTGAATGCGGAAATGAATAAGGAAGGTTTGCCCGAGTTAGAGATGGGAATTGGCTTGAACGCAGGACAAGTCGTGGTCGGCAACATCGGGTCTGAAACCAGGGCCAAGTATGGAATTGTTGGGTCAGCAGTGAACCTGACTCAACGCATCCAAGAGGTGGCCGGAGGCGGAGAAGTGGTCATCTCGGATTCCATATACCATTATGCAAGCAGATATCTCCATATGAGGAAATCCTTCGAAGTGCAGTTGAAGGGCCTGCGGGAAAAGATCAGACTCCATGTACCTGACTCAAAACGAATTCACCCTTTCACTCAAGAAACTTGAGACGTAAGTCACTGATTTTGCAAAAACCTCTTTCGCAGCTTCTTCCACCTTTGACCCAGTCCAAAGGGGTGAGGTAGGTTCTCCCTTAAAAAAAGGAGGTGAGATAGTAGATCGACCCAGGAATAAAATTGAAATGGGCTGGAAGATTCGGGGAGATTCAAAAAAATAGCACATGCCCAGACCCTCAAAAGATCACCCGCCCTTTCTTGACATCGTAAACCCCCGAAAGGGTAATCCTCACCTCGACAATTCCGGTAAAGGAGAGAAACCCCATGGTCCATAATGGATCTTCCAAGGGACAACCAAGATCCCTAAAAACCCTTTTTAGCTTCCCAACCTGTTGTGCCAACTCCCTGATGGGCAAAGGGGACATTGTCCCCCCGATGGGGAGGGGTAACTCATGGATTATCTCCTTCCCATTGACCAGTACGATACCCCCTTTGATTCTGATGACACGATCCAAGGCGATGGTCATATCCCCATCATCCCCCCCGATCACCATGAGGTTATGGGTATCGTGGGCAATGCTTGAAGCAATCCCCCCGATCCTGGCTCCGAAACCCGATAGGAAACCACAGCCCCTCCGCCTCCCATCCCTCTGGATCAAGACGATCTTCAAGACGTCCCGTGCTGGATCAGCCTGAATGGCTCCTTTCCCCACCTTCAGCTGGACATCCCTCCTCTCGGTTACCGTCTTGTCCGCGATGTGGATCACGGGAACCCTGAGCTTGCCCTTCCCCCTGGATGGCACCCGAAAGAGATCTGCATCGATCTTCCCCAATGTAAACGGCCGATCTCCCAATCCGACGGGAGGCAGGGGAGATGGATCGACGCTCAACTCCCCCCCTCTGGCCACGATCCTCCCCCTCTCCATAACGAGCCTTGGTGTGGGCCTCCTCAAGTCCTCGACGATGGATATATCGGCGAAACGGGATGGCGCAATCCCGCCTAAGTCCCAATCCAGGCCGAAATAGGTCGCCGGGTTGAGGGTGGCCATCCGAACGGCTTCTATGGGCTCGATCCCGTATTTGATGGCCTCGGAAACCAGGTAATCCATGTATCCGCGGTTTATGAGATCCTCTGCGAAGACGCTATCGGTTGCGAGCATTACCCGATTGGAACTCATACCCCGAATTTCCCTTAGGGCTCCTGAGAGGGATTGAAGGTCGCTACGGATTGACCCGTGCCTCAACATGATGTATAAACCCAACCTCACCCTGGTGAGAGCATCCTCCGGCCTGATGGATTCGTGGCATGAGGTGACGCCGCCATCGATGATGGCGTTCAGCTTATCATGGGATGCTCCAACTGTGTGTCCCTCAACACGTTTTCCCGCATTCCTTGCCAAGATGATCTTGGAGAGCAACCTCCTATCTCCCGTAACCAGCCTCACAAAGGGGGTAATCTCACTGATGGCCAGCGCCGCTTCGTCTTCGAGTAGGCCATATAAATCCTCCAATGGGTAAAAATCCTCCCCTTCACAGTCCGGAAATGGGGGTGAAACAGCGGGGAGTCCCACGTAAAATTTGAGGGGGTAGGATTTGGAGTCCCGCAGGATCCTCCTCAATCCCTTAAGACCGAGGGAGTTAGCCAAGTCGTGGTTGTCCGCAAAAACGGCGGTGGTACCGGTGACCACGACCTGATCCGAAAAGGAGGCGGGGTTAAAGAGGAGATCGGCGTGCGCATGGGGATCGAAAAACCCTGGAATCAGATAATCCCCTCCTGAGTCAACCACCTTCGTTCCCGATCCTACCATAGCATCCGAAGGACCCACGTATGCAATCCTTTCCCCGGACGTGGCCACATTCCCCTGAATCACCTCCCCCGAATAGACGTTGACGATCCTTCCATTGGCGAGGTAGTAATCAGCTTCCCTGCGCCCGGAAGCAACCTCTATCAATCGCTTTGTCTCCGCAATGGATCGCTTTGGCATCCGAACCATATCCCAATGCCCCAACGCATCGGCCTGCTCTGAGAAAATGAGGCCGACGATGTTCAGGGGGGTGCTCGGGCCATGAACGCAACCCCCTCAAATACCCCGACCGGCTTTCATCTTCTTGCAATGGGAAATTCGATGGAGATCAACGAAGAGCTCTGAAGAGCTCCTAGGAAAGAGCGTGGTGCGGAACACATTTTTCTCGGCGTTGATCCTGCAATCCTTCTTCAATGTCATCCAGATCACGAGTGTGTTGGTATTCCTCTTCCCAGACCTTCTCGGCCAGTTTTCCGAAGGTTTCGGCATATTGGTCCATTTCATCCTTCCGCTCGGTATAGATCTCCTCGGCTCCTTTATGGGTAAAATAGGGGCGGGCTTCCTGGATCACCTCCCTCATGACGTGGGGGTTGTCGATGATCATACAGGGTCTCAAGTGATTCTCATTATGAGGTTGTCTCCTTCGAATGGCCCGAAACAACTCGCTGTCCAAAGCCTGCGCTAAGCTGACATTCTTTATGTTGTCCACGGCAATGTGTGTGTATACGCACGGCTCTACATCTCCGTTGGCATTGATATGGAAATACCGCCTCCCTCCGGCGATACACCCGTTCACATGGGGGCCGTCATTCCAGAAGTCCAGTACGAAGAGGGGCCTCGTTCGCCTGATCTCAATCACCCGCTTGCGCAAATGGTTTCGCTGTTCTGGCGTCACCATGAGGGAGAAATCTGCCTTTCCATTGACGGGAAGATAGAGGAAGTACATCTGGGCAACAATGCCCTTGTCAATGAGCATATCGATGAACTCAGGCGATGAAACCGTCTCCACATTGTGCCTGGTCACCGTTGCGGAGGCACCTAGTAATAGCCGCGCGTCCCTGAGATAATCCATGGCATCCATAATCTTCCGAAAAACACCCTTTCCCCGCCACCTATCCGTCTCCTCCTCATAGCCCTCGATGCTCACGACTACCGAAGCATTGCCTAATTCGGCGAGTCTCTGCGCCTTCTCCCGATCCATCAGGGTTCCATTGGTGTAGATCTGCCAGAAGATATTGGGATGGGTCTCCACCATCTCAAAGAGGTGAGGATACATGAAAGGCTCCCCTCCTAAGACGGTGATGAAATAGATTCCCAATTCCTCACACTCGTCCAATATACGCATCACCAGATCCCTGGATAATCCGGGATGTCTCTGATACCCAAGCGTATAGCACCCGGCACACCTGAGGTTGCACCGCCAGGTGGGGCTGAGAATCATGATGAAAGGAGGCCTGAAACCCCGCTTGCGCTCACACTGTTCCCGCCTCTTTCCCCCAAGGAACCAAGCATGGTTAAACAGGGTATTAAAGGTCGTTTGCCTATTCTGCGGTGGCAGATAATTTAGTACCTTTCGAAAGAGGCGGATCGTGGGGTGGGAGGGATCTTGCAGGAATCCCCTGACCTGTTTGATCCCATCCAATACTTCCCAATCGTTGGTGAGCTTTTCGGCCAGATAGGTCATTTGAACCAACCGTTCGTCGGAAATCCTATAGAGCATTTCAACGATCATCCTCGCTGCCTGATTTGCGGTAAAGTCCTTAACCTGCTCGGCAAAGTTCATTGATATCATCTCCTTTCAGGTTGTAGTACCCATTACCCCCCATAGGTCAAATCTCAATCCTAACAGCGCCCCAAAACCCCAGGATGGCAACGGCCACTCCTACGATCAATTGGTTCATGATGTTTGCGCTCATGGTAAATGAGGCGATTATCAGCCAAATACCTAAGATCCCGGTCGTCCATGCCTGCCACATAGTCCCCTCTCCGTTTTTGTTATTTCACCATTGTTTCCCGCAAAATACGTACCAGGTTGATCAACAAAAAGGCCACTTCAAAAAGTGGCCTTTTATTAAGGGGTTATCATGATACCCCTTCATAATTGGAAAGCGAAGCAGGCTCCACTCCCCCCGAAATTGCGAATTTATTTATCGCAATTTAGCGGTGAATTTATAAGTTACTGAAATAAAAGATATTTTTTGCGAATTTTTTTTCCGCACCACGGCCTCTCTTCCTCGCACCTCTGTCATCCGCGTTCCCGGTAATCCTCCACGGAAACCCGGTGTTTCTTGATCAAATTCTGAAATTGCCTCCGATCCATCCCCACATCGCTGGCGCTTCGGGAAATATTCCCCTTATTTCGCCGCAAGGCCTCCATGACAAATTGCTTTTCGATTTGGCCCACTACCCTCTCTTTTTCCGCCTTCTTCATGAGCTTCAAATCCTCGGCATTTCGGGGGCGAGGCGCCTCGGCCGGTAGAGCCCTCTCAGCCACTTCCACGGGCAGATCCCTCATCTCGATTCGACCCGTTTGAGCCATTACCATTGCCCTCAATATGTAATTTTCCAGCTCCCTAACATTCCCTGGCCAATGATATCGCTCCACCAATTTCATCGCGTCATCGGATATTTCATTCACCTCCCTCTTGCCCTCACCCTTGTATTTCTCCATGAAGTGGGCCACCAACAGCGGAATATCTTCTTTTCGCTCCCTCAAAGGAGGGAGATTGATGCGTACGACGTTCAGACGATAGTAGAGGTCCTCTCTGAATTCTCCGGTCGCTACCGCCTCTTTGAGATCCCGATTTGTTGCCGTAATCACCCTGACATCCACATCGATGTATTCGTTTCCACCAATCCGCATAAATCCATATCCTTCCAATGCCCTCATTATCTTGACCTGCAACTCCTTTTTCATCTCACCGATCTCATCGAGAAAAAGGGTCCCCGTATCGGCCAATTCAAAACTCCCCAACTTCAATCGCGAGGCCCCTGTAAAGGCTCCCTTCTCATACCCAAAAAGCTCGCTTTCGAGCAATTCCCTCGGAATGGCCGAACAATTGACAACGATAAAGGGGCCTCTCGACCTTTGGCTCCGGTAGTGGATCGCCCGGGCCACAAGCTCCTTGCCCGTTCCACTCTCTCCCTGGAGGAGAACGGTGGCCTTGCTATCGGCTATTTGACCGACCAATTCCAAGATTTTCAACATGTTCGGATTGACGCTGATGATATTATCGAAGCCGTAACTCGTCTTCAGTTCTTCCCTCAAACTCCGGTTTTCGTCGATGAGCCGTGCGTGGGACAAGGCCTTTTCCACGGCCACCTCGATTTCATCAATCTTCAGGGGCTTTAAGATATAATCATACGCACCTTCCTTCATGGCCTGAACGGCGGATTCAATGGTTCCATATGCGGTGATCAGGATGACGGGGATATCCGGTGCGAAATCTTTTACGTCGTGGAGTAGAGATATGCCATCCTTACCAGGCATCTTCAAATCAGTTAAGATGAGGTTCACCTCGTTACCCTTGATAATACTGAGCGCCTCATCGCCATTATTGGCCAAAAGGACATTGTATCTTTCCCTCAAGTTGACCTCGAGGATCCTCCTCATCTTCACTTCGTCTTCAACAATGAGGATGTTCCTTTTTCGCATCTCGTTCATACCCTCCGAGCGGGAAGGCTAATGCTAAACGTTGTGCCCCCCCCTCCATGGGAAACAGTGGTGATGGTCCCCCCGTGAGATTCCACGATGGTATGAGCAATGGACAAACCAAGGCCCGTACCCCCCTCCTTTGTGGTGAAGAAGGGATCGAATACCTTCCGAGAAATCTCAATTGGCATCCCCTTTCCGGTATCGCTAAACTTAACCAGTATCCGTCCTCCCTGATTGGAGAGCACAGTGATCCTCAGAACCCCGCCTTGCTCCATCGCTTCCAATGCGTTCAATCCGATATTCATGAAGGCGTGCTGGATAAGCTCAGGATCGGCTTCTATATAACGGGCCTTCTGAGGGAATTCCCTTACCACCTCAACATTTTGGGTCTTCGCCTGGGGGGAAATCAATCCGATGGTCTTTTCAACCACCTCCACGATATTGCACCTTACGAATTTTGGCTCCTTGGGTTTGGCGTAATCCAGGAAATTCCTGATCATGGCATTGATGCGATCTGCTTCCTCGATGATGTAGTTAATCATCTCCTCCTTCGTCTCCTTATCTCCCCTTTTCTTCATGGTCTCAGCCGATCCGCAGATAATCGCCAGGGGGTTCCGAATCTCGTGGGCGATCCCTGCTGCCAATTCCCCCAATGATGCCATCTTCTCCGACTGCATGATTTGCCTATCCTTTAAGCTTATATCCCGATATATCAGAGCGCGGGAGACTGCCAAAGAAGTCTGGGTGGAGAAGTCCTCCATCATCTCAATCTCTTCGTTGGTAAAATCCTTTTGGTTCATCTTCCTGCCCAGGACTATGACCCCCGTGAGTTTCTCCTTCAACATTATGGGAATGACGGCCGAAAATCCAAGGCTCAGCAAATCCTCCGCCTCCCCTTCCAACCCTTTCTCTATTCTCAAGTTCTCTATCTCCATACCCTTGCCGGATTTTCTCAAATATCGTACGAGATTGGAACGGGGGTGAATTTTCAAATCCCCCTGGACATTCTCCGCATGCCAGATTCGGCACTCTTCCCCTTCTCCATCGAGGAGCAGAATGGCAACACTTCCGATGTGCAGCGTTTCCGTAATAAACCTCCCCGTTGTCCTGAGCACATCCTCCAAATCGATCAACTCAATCAATGCCCTACTGAATTCCATGAACTTCCTGCGATAGTGGTACCGTTCCGCATAGAAGAAGCGATCGATCCAATACTCTGCCTTTCTCTGAAACGGACGGAGCATATAGACCAAGACTAAAATCAACATGGACTCGACAAATAGGGATTTAGGGGTATAAGCCTTGGAAATCATCTCGCCAATATTCTTTATGAGCAGCACATAGACTGCCAGGATGAAGCCGGAGAGGGTTGAATAGACAATACCGCCCCTTATGAGGATGTGGATGTCCAGCAGCCGATATTTGATGAGGGCGATGGCGAAAAAGAAGCTGACCAAAATGCCATAAAGGCTGACTAAGAAGAAGACCGGCCATCCGAGCTCCAGGAAATGGTTTGAGAGGGTAATCCCTGCTCCCACGACGCCCACGGATACAATCCCGAAGATCAAATACTTGATCTGCAGTTTCTGTTTGGGCAATCGGGTAGTTCTCAATGCTGAGATGAGATTTCCAATTCCCCAATAGACATATATTGCCGCAACAACCCCGATGATGAAGATGAATGACCGAAATGCCAATGGTTCTTCGAATTTCAGGGCATAGTAGAATACATTCCTCATCCGTTCTAATCGATGAACATCAATGGCGGAGGTGGAGAAAAAGAGGGTGAGGACGGCGGCGGGAATGAGATAGAAGATGATCAAATTCTTCTTCCGAAAAAAGGGGATTCTTTGCTTTAATGGGAAGACAAGGGAAAAATGGAGGAAGAAAACCGGTGCATAAGCCAAGCCGGCGAAGATGATTTTCGCCCCCAATACAGCGTTTTCGGGATTTTGACTATTTATCATGATAAATTCGCCTACATTCCAGGTGGCGAAGGAGAGGACGATACAAGCAAAAAGCCTGTTGGCGATATTTTGGGGATTGCTGGAGAGAACAATCAAACAGAGGGCAATATTTATGGTGAAGGCCAAAGCCGAGGGTAGGGCCAAAATGTTCATAGAACCCCTCCCCTTGAAGAAGCTAACCGTTCATCCTTAAGAGTCAAAGCCGATCGATATCATATCCTATTTCAAAAAAGGAAAAAGGTCAACTTCTCATCCGCTTTCGATTAATGCTATTGCGTCAAGATATGCGACACAAAAATGAAGGGCAATTTTCATCATTCGTTGCGGTCCAGATGCCTACGAACGGTTCATGAGAGTGCTTCGTTGTTCCTGAGCATGATCTGCTGGAGAAATGGCACTTTGGACCACATCCTGTCCCTGGCCCTCTGGAGCTAAGGGAGAGATAATGGTCAACTGAACACACCAAATAGGCCGGACAAACCAGATTAACACTCCTCACCATCTAAGCGATTTCAACGACCTGAACCAGACAAACGAGATAAACCAGATAAACCTCAGGCACTGGAGATACTCAAGAACTCAGGAGACTACAGCCCCCTAAACCCTTGACAGGAAATGTGGGGAGGTATAATATGAGAGCCAATGGAGGAGATTATCTTTAAGAGGTTCGGGGAAACCGATAAAATCAAGAAACAGTTCTTGCAGGAAAACCTCCCTCAACTCATCGCCATCATCAAGCTGATTGCCGATGCCTTCGAGAACGGGAATAAGATCTTGCTCTTCGGCAATGGAGGGAGTGCAGCGGAGGCCCAACATCTCGCCGCAGAGTTTGTCAACCGTTTCCTCATGGAGCGTCCTCCCCTTCCCGCCATAGCCCTCAGTACGGATTCCTCGGTTCTCACCAGTATCGGCAATGATTATAGCTTTTCGGAGGTCTTCTCCAAACAGATTGCAGCTCTGGGAAAAGAAGGCGACATCGCCATCGGTATCAGCACCAGTGGAAACTCGGCCAACGTTATCAAGGCCATCGAGGTAGCTAAGGGGATGGGCATTGAGAGCGTAGCACTGACGGGAAACGATGGAGGTGACCTCGCAAAGGTGGCCAACTATTCGCTTGTCGTTCCCTCCAACAGTACCCCATGTATCCAAGAAGTCCACATGGCCGTGGGGCATATTCTTTGCGAAATGGCTGAGGTACAAATCTTCAAGATGGCTTACTGAATATGCCTTCACGGAGATAAGATGAAATCGAGGTTCGACCAGATTGATCCGGGAAAGATCAAGACCGTCTCCTTGATGGGGAGAAAATCCGCGGTGGGGATCGACGACTTCAGTAAGGCCTATACGAAGGGGAGCACTTTCGGGGATTTCTATGAGGCAATTCCAAACATACTGGCGGGAAGAGATTTTCGGAATATCGTCCAGAGCATAGTTGATACCTTTCAAGAAAAGAGGATGGCCGTTTTGGCCATGGGTGCCCATCCAATCAAGGTTGGGCTCAGCTCCATCATCAACAGCCTCATTGAAAGGGGAGTTTTCAAGGCTGTGGCTATGAACGGCGCATGCATCGTCCACGATGTCGAAGTCGCTTTGGCAGGCCGAACTTCGGAGGATGTTACCGAAGAGCTGGATCAAGGAACCTTCGGAATGACCAAGGAAACCGCGGAGTTCATCAATGAGGCCCTGAGGGAGGGGGTACCGAGGGGTTTGGGACTGGGTGAATCCCTGGGCAGGAAACTGCTCGATGGAAACCTTGCCTATGGCAGTTTGAGCATTATTGCCACCGGCTCGAGATTGGGTATCCCCATTACCGTACACGTGGCGATTGGAACTGACGTAATCCACATGCATCCGTCAACCGACGGTGCTATCATCGGGGAGGGAAGCTACCGAGATTTTAAGATCTTCTCATCAATCATCTCCAAATTGGAGGGCGGAGTCTACCTCAACCTGGGATCAGCGGTTATCCTTCCAGAGATATTCCTTAAGGCCCTCAGCCTTGTCCGAAATCTGGGTCATCAAGTCGACCGTTTCACCACGATCAACATGGACTTCCTTCAGCATTACCGTCCAATGGTCAACGTGGTGAATCGACCCACCCGCAAAGGGGGTAAGGGATATTCGTTGATCGGACATCACGAGATCATGTTTCCCCTTT
>CAYFXL010000061.1:0-15410 GCA_964346945.1 uncultured Syntrophobacterales bacterium | reverse complement strand
AGCCGGAGCTTTCCGTGGCCAATCGATACTTCGGCCTGTTCGAGGATGGGGAGATGAAGGCGAGGGGGTTGGCCTTTCGGAGAAGCGATATGCCAGCGATGGTTAGAGAGGCTCAGCTCAGCATGCTTGAGGTATTGTCACGGGCAAAGGATGTGGATGAGTATCGGTCGAAGATCCCCGAAGTCTTCGAGGTCCTCCTCGATTTCGTGCTAAAATTGAGAAACGGCGAGATGGAACCTTCAGGGTTGGTGATTTCCAAGACCCTCTCCCAAGACCCCTCGGATTACACGGTAGACAACCTCACCGCCCTAGCAACCCAGCAATTGGAAGATGTTGGGGTTCGGATTCATCCAGGGGAGAGAGTCCCCTATGTCATCAGGGATGCGAGATCCAAGGTGAAAGAAGATCGGGTAAGGGCGGCCCCCCTTATCGGGCCCGAGGATGGATATGATGAGGAGAAATACACGGAGCTCCTTCTGAAGGCGGCCGAGGAGGTGCTTATCCCCGTCGGGTATGATATGAGCCTTTTGCGTAGATTGGTCGATTTCTCCCAGAAACACGAAAAAGAGGGGTCGTTGGGTTCGATCTGCAAAAACATCCCGTGATGAAAAATCGCATACGTGTTCCCTATCCAATGAGGGCTTCGAGGGAGCCATTGCATTCATCTTGGATTTGCTGAACCCTTTGAGCTATCAGGACGTTCTCATGGCGGTCAAGAAGTGTTGGATTTAGCTCATCGAGGATATCCGCCGCAGGCTGCAGAAAAAAAGAAAGAGTGATAGGGATAGATCGTTGATGGTTTATTGATGGACCGTTACGACGCCTGGGGGTACATCGAGCTTGAAGATATCTGACTCGATGGGACCGTTCATGCTGACACTCTGAAATTCGAAGGACATCAATTCCCTTCCCATTCGTTGATGGAGTTCAATTCGGAATGGCCACCATTGTCCGCCGATGTTTTTGTAATCGGAGTAACTGGTAATGAGGTAGGGTTGTTCTCCCGGCCCGAGAAGGGTTTCCCTTTTGATGAAAAGCGATCGGGCATCGACCTCGGTCTTCTTCACCAACCTCCCCTCCTTCAGGTGATTCAGCACGATTACACCCTGTTGGCCCTGAGAAAGAGAGAGCTCCTCGGAGTTATCGATTCCCACCTGGAGGATCTCCTTCATTAAACTGAGAGGCGTCAGGCCAAGTTTCCGTTTTTTCGTGCCCTCACCGAGATCGGTCTTGAAAACCTTATTCTGTTCCGGTATATAAACCTGGATGAGCTCCTCTTGCATCAGAAGATCGAAAAGGGGAGTGCCGGGTGTTTGGAATCCCTTAAGCCTCAATTGGCTCGGCCTCTTGAAGAATAAAAGTGCCGTACATGTGCCCGGGGGTGCCCCCTCTTTCGATACAATGGTTAAACGGCCTTCAACGGTCCGGATCGATCTGATCCTTTCATTTATGATGCCTTTGATCCGTTCCGGAGACCGCTCCCCTTTTACCTCGGGGGGAGAGAGGGGTATTATGGAAGGACCCTTACAGGAAAACAATAGAGCCCATGATAAGAATATCAAGAGTGCCCGCAGGGTGGAAAGCTTTAAGGAGATCATTTCATCCTCTGGATCCATGCCCTTAGGTCTTATGTAAAACAAAATCAAGGAATTGTCTACCCCTTTTTGAAGTAAGTCCTCCTTTGCGGGTGAGGAAACCGTATTGGGATCAGCCTTGGGTTTTGAAGAAGGGCGGGGATACTATTGAAGATGGACTTAAGGGGAATCGTTATGATACTCCGCTTTGAGCCTTTCGAGACATGAAAAAAAGGATGATGGGCCGGGTTGATCTGCACCTCCATACTACCGCATCTGATGGCGTACTTTCCCCTTCCAGGATTGTGCGATATGCGAAGGAAAAAGGGCTGAAAGCCATCGCCATCACCGATCATGATACCATTGACGGAAATACAGAAGCCTTGGATGAAGGGGCCAGATTGAGCCTCGAGGTTATCCCGGGGGTTGAAATCAGCGCGCAATTCGAATTGGGAAGTATGCATATTTTGGGGTTCTTCATCGATATAGGGAATAGAGGTCTAAATGAGAGGTTGTCATTGCTCCAGGAAACGAGGGCCAAACGAAATCCAAAGATGGTGCAGAAGCTCAGGGAGTTGGGCATGGAGATTAGCTATGATGAAGTTTTTCAGGCCTCTGGGGGAGGACAGGTCGGAAGGCCCCATTTCGCGCAAGTGTTGTTGAAAAAGGGATACGTAAATACCATGCAAGAGGCCTTTGATCGGTATCTCGGAAAGGGGGCCCCTGCTTACGTTCATAAGTTTCGTTTCGACCCCCGGGAGGCCATGAAATTGATACGGGAAGCGCGCGGGATTCCCGTATTGGCCCACCCATTCACCTTACATTTGGAATCCGCGCACCAGTTGAATGGCTTGCTTGCTGAAATGGTCCAATTGGGGCTGATGGGGATTGAAATCTCTTATCCCGAACATACCAAGGATCAGATTTCCCTCTATAAGGGGCTTGCCGAAAAACATGGCCTCCTGGTCACCGGGGGTTCCGATTATCACGGCATCGAGACCGGTAAGGTGGACATCGGAATAGGCTCGAGGGATATGAGGCTCTCCTACTCCATGGTTGAGGCGATGAAGGAAGCCCTCGATTTAAATTCCTAGTCGTTTCACTCCTTTTCCCTTGACACCATAATTTCGAGTATGGTAAAAAATTCAAGCAGTTGTGAATCTTTGACCCAAAGGATGGGAAGATAACGATGGAGAAAGGGGGCAGGGAGACGAAGCCAAGAAATCCCCTGTGGGACCTTCTCCGCTCGGTAAGATTGAGCATATTCCTCCTTATCCTCTTGGCGTTGACGTCCATTGTAGGAACCCTCATCAAACAGAACGCCCCCCCCTTGGAGTACCTACAACAATTCGGGACCGGGCTTTATAGATTTCTCAATTTCCTGGGCTTCTTCGATATGTACCACTCGTGGTGGTTCAGGGGAATCCTGGTCATTCTGGCCATAAACATCTTCTCGTGTTCGTCGAGCCGATTTCCCCGTATTTGGAGGGAGATCACGCGTCGCCAAAGCGAAATGGGCAAGATCCAGAGTACCACGCTCCCCTATTCAAAAAAGTTGAAACGGTCCTTATCACACGACGAGGTGGCGGAAAAGATATCCTCCATTACGAGAGAGATTTTCGGCAAACCCCTCCTCTCCGAAACGCCTGAAGCCATTGCCATCTTTGCCGAACGGGGAAGGATGTCGAGGTTAGGGGTTTCCATAACCCACCTCAGCATCCTGATCATTCTCTTGGGCGCTCTCATTGGTTCGCTGCTTGGGTTCAAAGGCTTCGTAAACATCCTGGAAGGGGAGACCGTTGATCGGGTCTTCACGCGACAACGCCACGACGCAACGCCTAGGCCCTTGGGATTTAAGGTGAGATGCGATGATTTCAGGATCACCTATTACGATATGGACGCCCAAGAAAGGCTTGTCAAGGAATACGTCAGCACTTTAACCTTTTTGGAGGATGGGAGAGAAGTCATGAAAAAAGAGGTACGGGTGAACCATCCTCTCACCTTCAATGGGTTGAGGTTTTATCAAGCCAGCTATGGGGATATTCCGGAGATCACCGTAACGGTTGAGGACAAGAGTCAGGGCGGACATTTCTCCCTCGTTGCCCATGAAGGGGAAAGCGTGGGGATTCCCGAGTCAAAGGCTTTCTTCCGGATTTTGAAGTTTCAACCGCAAATCCATAACTTCGGGCAGGGCATAGCCATGGCCTTCTTCCAGCCCATGGCCCAACCCCAGAGGTTCTGGCTATTGAAGGCAAGGCCAAAGCTCGTCGGTGGTTATGAATTTACCTTGAAGGATGTGATTCAAAGGGAATATACGGGGTTGCAGGTAACGAAGGACCCCGGTGTGTGGATCGTCTGGTTAGGGTGTACGTTCCTGGTTTGGGGCTTGATAGTCGCCTTTTTCTTCTCTCATCAGCGGATATGGGTTCTTATCCCGAGGAGAAAGGCCACCATTATGGTCTCGGGAACGACCAACAAGAACCGCATGGCATTCGAAAGGAGATTTCAGAAGACCGTTGCCGCATTGGAGCGTGAGGTATGAAGGGGTAATATGGGGTCCAGAAAAAAGATAAAGGCCATTGTCCTCTACGGATATGGCATCAATTGTGAGACTGAGATGGCTCATGGTTGCAAGTTGGCAGGGGCCGACGTAGTCGACATAATCCATCTGAATGAGATTCTGCGAGGAGAGGTCACGCTGGACCAATATCACCTTCTCAACTTACCGGGGGGTTTTTTGGATGGCGATGATTTGGGTGCTGCAAAAGCGGCGGCGAACCGCCTCAGATATGCGAGGGCGGGGACAGGGGGAGAAAGATTTCAAGATCACCTTCTTCGCTTCATAAGGGAAGGGAGGCTCATCTTAGGCAGTTGTAACGGCTTTCAGCTGATGGTCAAGCTTGGGTTGATACCGGGCTTTGATGGCAGTTATGATACCCAGTACGTTACGTTAACCTTTAACGACTCCGGTAGGTTCGAGGATAGATGGGTTTACCTGAAGATCAATGAGAAATCACCCTGCATCTTCACGAGAGGGATCAAGGGGGTTTACCTCCCGGTAAGACACGGGGAGGGAAAGTTCATCCCCGGCGGGGAAGAGGTAAGAAAAAAATTAAAACAGCGGAATCTCATTGTTGCCCAATATAGTGATCCTTCCTTTACCCAAGATGTGATGGATTACCCATTAAACCCAAACGGAGCGATAGATGCCGTCGCAGGCATCTGCGATGAGAGTGGCAGGCTTTTTGGCATGATGCCTCATCCGGAAGCCTACCTCCATTTCACCAACCATCCCAGATGGACCAGGGATGATCTACCTGAGGAGGGAATGGGTTTGGCCTTCTTTAGAAATGCAGTGGAGTATATTCGGGAGGAGTTACTCTGAGGGCCATGAGGAACCTTTGATGTAATACGGGAGGAAGGGAGATGAATAAGGCTGAGCTCGTGTTAAAGGTTGCCGCGAGGGCAAATCTGACCCAGAAGGTGGCGAAGGTCATCGTGGATACAATCTTCGGAGGGATGAAGGATTCCCTCATAAAAGGAGAGAGGATTGAGATACGAGGGTTCGGCAGCTTCGTGGTGAAGAATTACGCGGCGTACAAGGGAAGAAATCCCAAAACGGGAGCACTGGTGGATGTAGGCGGAAAGAGGCTTCCCTTTTTTAAGGTGGGGAAGGAGCTTCGGGAGAAGGTGAATTCCTGATCCCCTCCATCTCCCTTGTGATAGCGACATGAGACGATTACAGCTCTTCCCAATATCGATTGTAAAGGGCCTTAAATTTCTCTAATGCGTCATCTATCTTTCCGCCTTCATTCCTCTCAATGTTTTGGCATTCGACGCTGTCAATTATCGAGTCCCCTCTGAGTTCCCGCAATACAGCCCTTACGGACGTTGCCAGGCCATCCAAATCATATCCCCCTTCTAACGCAATAACGATCTTACCACCACACGTCCTTTGAGCGATCTCCATGGTGATATTGGTCAGACGGGCATACCCCTTCTCCGTCATTCCCATCCCTCCCAGGGGATCACGAGAGTAAGTATCAAACCCCGCGGAAACCAAAATGAGCTGGGGCTTATACGATAGCGCAATCGGTTTCAAGACGTGGAGGAAGACATTTCCATATTCAGCATCACCGCATCCAGCGGGCATCGGGACGTTTACGGTAAATCCCTCTCCTTTTCCCTTCCCCACTTCCTCAGGAGCCCCAGTACCTGGGTAAAAGAAGCCATAACGATGGGTTGAGAAATACAATACCTTAGGGTCTTCATAAAATGTGTTTTGTGTTCCATTTCCGTGGTGAACATCCCAATCGATGATAAGGGCTTTTTCGAGTCCGTGGGTCTGAACGGCATATTTTGCCCCTACAGCGATATTGTTAAATATACAGAACCCCATGGCGCGATTCCTTTCAGCGTGATGACCTGGAGGCCTGACGAGGGCGAAAGCATTATCCAATTTTCCCTGCAGGACTGCTTCGATAGCCTCCAATACCCCTCCCACTGCTAAACAAGCGGCTTCATATGATTTGGGGGAGGTCACCGTATCGGGGTCCAACCTTCGAGCTGGTTGCCCCGCTGTCGAGGCGATCATATCAATATAAGAGGGAAGATGGACCATCTCGAGTTCTTCTCGAGTGGGAAACCGCGGCGGAATCTCCGTGAAGAGGTCCCTCATATCGCTCTGTTGAAGCATGCTATAGATTGACCTGAGTCTATTCGGGTTTTCCGGGTGATAGTCATCGGTAATATGCTGGATATACCTTTCATCCCTGACGATTCCTGTCCTATTCATTGAACCCCTCCTTCACAGAAGGTCCCGGCTCACGGCAAGGCTACCCCCTTTAGATCGCTTTGTCAAGGAAAAGGGGGATGGGAGAGGTTTACCTCTGTTGATACAGCTTGACTTTTCGGGAACAGATTGCTTAGAATGCACTAAAGTGAATGTAAGGCGATTGGAGAAATTGCTCAAGGACGTCAAGAGGGGGAGGATAGAAATCCGTGACGCCTTGGTCACGCTGAGAGACCTTCCCTTCGAGGATATTGGTCATGCCACCATCGATCATCACCGTGCTCTTCGGAGGGGGTTTCCAGAGGTAATCTTCGGCGAGGGCAAATCGAGCCAACAAATCATATCCATCATTCAGCAAATGAAACAACAGGGAGATAATGTCCTCGTAACGAGGGTCCGCGAAAGAAAGGGATTGACGATAAAGAAGGCATTTCCGGAGGCAAACTATTACCCGGTCCCCGGGATCATCACCCTGGTGAATCATGAGGTCGAGCTGGTAGGGAAAGGCCTCATCCTGGTGATCAGTGCTGGAACCTCTGACGCTCCTGTGGCCGAAGAGGCAGCTATTACCGTGGAGATGATGGGCAATCAAGTCCAACGTCTCTACGACGTGGGGGTTTCCGGGATTCATCGGTTGTTTAGCAAGGCTCAGTTGATCCAATCGGCCAACGTGATCATCGTCGTCGCGGGAATGGAAGGGGCCCTTCCAAGCGTTGTTGGAGGCTTAGTGAGTAGACCCGTCATCGCCGTTCCCACCGGCGTGGGCTATGGGACCAGTTTTGGAGGGGTTACAGCCTTACTTGCCATGCTCAACTCCTGTGCTCCAGGGGTTTCCGTAGTCAACATCGATAACGGGTTCGGGGCTGGATACGTGGCCAGCCTCATCAACAGGGATCGGGAAGGGCCAATCTAGGATTTGAAAGTGATAGGTCGCAGGGTCTTTTCAAGTCTATTCCTCTATAGATAGCATGATCGATTCCCCTTCTGTACATTGGCTCATCTCATATTTCCAGCCCATCAAACCGTTGCTGTTTGCCCTCTTAGGCCTGGATGAATGGATTACCCTCGTTTTGGTTGCCCTCATGGCCTTTTTTATCTACAGGAATGTGAGGAATCACGACTCGATAACACAGGAGATGGATACCCTCTTTCGGAGGTATCTCCTCTTTCGAAACGATAAACAGGTAGCACTCAAAATGCATGAGCAGGATGAGAAGGTCCGCAATGAAATCCTCAGATCTATTTCCAAGAGTTGGAAGCATTTCAGGAAAATTCATGGGGAACTGGTAGGCACATTACTTGGAAATATTCGGAAAACGCGCTTGGCCTATTATGTTATTCTCGGGATTTTGTGTATCAATACCCTCAGGGTATTCCTCACGGATTGGGTCAAGGCGGGGACATTTCCGGCTCCCGTTGGGGTGGCCATTAAAGAGGCTCCAGGTTATCTTCTGCTTGCCTTAGGTTTTATCCTTATTTGGATCCAGACCGGGCGAAAAAGGAGAGGCACGGGGAGACCTTTCGAAATCGAACTGGAAACAATCTTTCCCGATATCGGGGTTCAGAACCGAAGCCTTTACGATGAATTCGAGCCCATCGATGAAGGGGAAAGGGCGAAGAAAATTGATTCCGGGAAGGCAGGCACGCCGGAGGGAAAAGGTGAGTGAGGAGGAGAGAAGATGGGTAGGAGGATTAAAGTTACGGTTGGCGAAGTGGAGATATATGGTGAACTCAATGAGACGGTGACGGCCGATCTCATCTGGAAGGGTCTTCCCATTGAATCACGCATCAACACGTGGGGAGACGAAATTTATTTCTCCATTCCAATCCAGGCGCAATTAGAAGATTCGGCCCGAGAGGTTGTGGAGCTAGGAGATATGGGGTATTGGCCTCCCGGTAACGCATTCTGCGTTTTCTTCGGTCCAACGCCAAACAGTCGCGGGAATGAAATCAGACCGGCCTCTCCGGTGAACGTCTTCGGAAAGGTGATAGGGGATCCCAAAGTGCTGAAGACGGTGAGAACTGGGACATCCGTCCGCGTGGAAGAAGGAGACTGATGTCCGAGAGTACCTTCACTACTTGAGGGCAAGGCGGTTCGGCATGAGGATGTGCTATCTCGATTGCTTTTCAGGCATCAGCGGGAACATGGTCCTTGGGGCCTTGATCGATATCGGTTTGCCGAAATCCATCATCCTCGAGGAGGTGGCGAAGTTGGGGGTCGAACCGTTCGACATAGAGGTAAAACGGAATGCAAGGATGCGGATTTATGGAACCCATGTGAAGGTGAAGGTCAGGGAGGGTGACGGCCCCCAGCGTTCCTACGGAGAAATAAAACGGATGATCGAAGAGAGCCCATTGGATCAGCTGGTAAAGGAAAGAAGCCTTGACATATTCCATCGACTGGCCTCAGCGGAGGCAAAAATTCACGACGAAAAAATCCATCGGGTTCACTTTCACGAAATTGGTGCCCTTGACTCCATCGTAGATGTGGTGGGAGCTGCTGTGGGGGTAAATTACCTGGGGATTAAGCAGGTGTTTTCATCCAGAATTCCAGTGGGATCTGGGTTCGTTCGGGGACAACATGGACGACTGCCGGTTCCAGCGCCGGCCACCCTTGAGATATTAAAGGGGGTTCCCATTTACTCTTCCTCCGTGAATGAGGAGCTGGTTACGCCTACAGGAGCAGCCATTCTAACCTCCTTGGCTACCGGCTTCGGTGACATTCCCGAGATGAAGATCGAAAGTCTGGGGTATGGGGTGGGCGATAAGGTATTCGAGGAAATCCCGAACATGTTGAGGATTATCTTGGGGGAGGGTGAAGGGCCATGGGAAGGGGATCGGGTCTGGGTAGTGGAGACGGATATCGACGATATGTCTCCCGAAATTTATGGCTATCTCATGGAAAAGCTTCCTGAAGCGGGAGCTCTGGATATGACCTTCACTCCCATCCAGATGAAGAAGAACCGCCCTGGCACCGCTATCAAGATCCTCTGCCACGAACCGGAGGTTAATATGATTGTCGATACCCTGTTCAGAGAATCGACCTCCATCGGGGCCCGTCTCTATCCCGTCCATAGGGCCAAACTGAGTCGAAGAATAGAAGAGGTGGAGACCAAATATGGCACGGTGAGGGTCAAGGTTTCCACTGATCATAGGGGGCAGATAATTAATATAATGCCCGAGTTTGAGGATTGCAGGAAAATCGCGGAGAGCATGGGGATTCCCCTCAAGGAGGTCTATCGAGAAATCCAATCAGTGGTGAGGGTTACACGGGACAGATAATAGTCAGCGAGCCTTCCCTTCCCGCCTCCTCCGGTCCATGAGAATCACCCTTCCAAGAATTTTCCTCACTCCCACATCCTTAATTGAGGAAAGGGTTTCCCGAATCTCATCCGGGATACCCCCCCTCGGGGGTGGGGTGGTATGTGAAGGGCGGCAAGCGTTCAGGGTGCCATTGCAGGGAGGATCGACCTCTCCCAACTTGAAACGGATCTCCTCGACGATATGGGTGCCCAGTCTCTCATTGAGTGCTTCACAGATTCCCTTGCCCATGTAGTGAAGTTGGTGCACCCAAGGAGAACTGGAAACCTTTACGAAGAGGATTTTATTCTTCATGAAGTCGGGTTGAGCGTGTCGGGACACGGCTTCTCCCACCACACTGTTCCAAACATTCCAGATCTCATGCTCCTTCAATTTCCTGTCCAACGACATCTTCTTCAGGGTCTTCTCCAGTATCGCCCCGACCCTTTGTGGATTTCTCCTGGCCTTCGCTTTCATTCCTCCCGTCCTTGCACTTTGGCGGTGTCAACCCTCGGAAAGAGAGCCCTTGGCCTTTTTAAGATGGAGCCAGCCTTATATTGGCCCCAGAGTTTGGCCTGACTAAAATCCTGCTCCGGAAGCTGAGCTCCCGGGTCGATCTGACGCCATATCTCAACGCTCGTTCTGGGCATAACCGGGTAGATCAGGATAGCAATAACCCTTAGGGATTCCAGGGCGTCATATAATACGGTAGCCAACCTCGTTCGCCGTTTCTTTTCCTTGGCGAGGGACCACGGTGCCGTCTGGTCGAGATATTGGTTGACCTTGGCAATCAATCCCCAGGTAGAGATGAGGGCTTTTTTGAAAGCCATCTCCTCCATACAGACCTCCACCTCCTGAACAACGGAGGAGACACTTTCCCTAAGGGCCTCATCGATAGGTTCTACAGGACCCGGCGATTGCACCTTTCCATCGAAGTATTTGATTACCATGGCCACGTTTCGGTTAAGGAGGTTTCCCAAGTCATTGGCGAGGTCTGAGTTTATTCTCTGGACAAGCGCATCTTCGCTGAAGTTCGAATCGAGGCCAAAGGTCATCTCTCTCAAGAGGAAATAGCGAAAGGTATCTAAACCGTATTTCTCTTTAACCTCTAAAGGCCTGATGATGTTTCCCAGGCTTTTCGACATCTTGCTTTCCTTGATATTCCAATACCCATGGACGTTGAGCCTTTTGTAAGGGGGAATGTCCGCAGCCCGGAGCATGGTTGGCCAATAGATCCCGTGAGGGATGAGAATGTCCTTTGCTATGAGATGTTCGGCCACTGGCCAGAATTTTTGGAAGTCACTCCCCGATGGGTAACCCAAGGCCGAGATATAGTTGATGAGGGCATCGAACCAGACATAGGTCACGTAGTTGGAGTCGAAGGGAAGGGAAATTCCCCAGGAAAGCCTATTCTTAGGACGCGAGATACAGAGATCCTCCAATGGTTCCCGGAGGAAGGAAAGGACCTTATTTCGATAGATCTCAGGCCGAATGAAATCCTCATGTTCCTCAATGTGCCGGATCAGCCAATTTTGATATCTGCTCATCTTGAAGAAATAATTCTTCTCCTTAATGAATTGTGGCTCTTTCTGGTGATCCGGGCATTTTCCATCCACCAGTTCTCCCTGGGTATAGAAGCGTTCGCATCCGAAGCAGTAATATCCACCGTATTCCCCGAAATAGATGTCCCCTTTATCATAGACTTTCCTCAGGATCAGTTGGACTACCTTCTTGTGTTTTTCAGCGGTGGTGCGGATGAAGGAATCGTTGGAGATGTCCAACTGGGGCCAGAGATTTTTGAACAAGGCGCTGATTTCGTCCGCATACGCCTTAGGGGTTTTGCCCGCTGCTTCTGCCGCCTGGAAAACTTTGTTGCCGTGCTCATCCGTTCCCGTCAGGAAAAAAGTCTCAAAACCCGATTGTCGATTGAATCGGCTCAAGACATCGGCCACGATGGTCGTGTATGCATGCCCGATGTGGGGCACATCATTCACATAGTAGATTGGCGTGGTTATGTAAAACCTCTTTTCCATCTCCCGTACCGTTTCCCTTACAGGTCGGATACATTGAAGGTCATTTCGGCTCCATCCTCCAATTGGAGGGTCACCGTCTGAGCGAGGATGTTCTGCCGAATGACCTTGCCATGCCCGAATTTTGTCTTGATCCGTTTTCCGAGCTTGGGAAGGTTCTTGCCGAGTTGGGAATAGATTTCATGCTCAAAGGCCAGGCAACACATAAGCCGACCGCATACGCCTGAAATTTTTTCCGGATTGAGTGCGAGGTTCTGTTCCTTGGCCATGCGAACGGATACCAGGTCAAAGCTGTTGAGAAAACGGCAACAACAGAGCTCACGCCCACAGCTCCCCGTCCCTCCGACCATTTTGGCTTCATCTCTGACGCCGACCTGTCTCATCTCAATTCTGGTGTGGTATTTGGAGGCTAAATCCTTTACCAGTTCCCTGAAATCAACCCTCTTTTCCGAGGTAAAATAGAAGATTGCCTTGCTCCGATCGAAGAGAAATTCGACGCGGACCAGTTTCATGCGTAGTCCCCTCGCCCTTACCCTTTGTAGGCAGAATTCGAAGGCCTCCCTCTGCATCTCAGCGTTCTTTTCCTCCTGTTCCAAGTCCTCGTTGGTCGCCTTCCGCAGGACCGGTTGGAGGATCTTCAGGAGAAACCGCCTCTCCCTTTCCCGAGGCTCAACGGCCACCTTTCCCAGAAATCGACCCTTCTCCGTCTCCACCAAAACCCTATCGCCCAATTTGAATTCCTTATCCAAGGCGTCAAACTCATAAATTTTGGCGTCATAGAGCTTGACGCCGACAACTCTGACCATCTCTCAACTCCATGTATCGCCATGGAGGCCTCTCGTTCTTGCCAAATCCAGGAGCATGGCCTCCAGGGTTATTTGTCGATTGGCATTTCGATCCAGGTTCCATAAGGCCCCCTGAATGACCTCCATGCGACGAATCAGGGAAGGAATATCCGTTCCCAGCGCCGCTTCATGGATCTCGTGCGAAAGGTCGATGTTAATCAACTGCGCGCTCTTTCCCCTCCCCTTATAGGATAAGAGGTCTCTATACCACGTATGGATCATGGTGAGAAGCATGGGTAGATCATCATTGCCCTTGGTCATTTCCTCGGCCAACCCCAATATTTGTTCAGCCCCATAAGAGGGAAGATCGATGATCTTTTCGATGATTTCCCTTCTGGCCCGATGGACAAAATCCAGATCCGTCTGCAAGGCCTTCCCCAAACTCCCATCGGCAAGGGAGGCTAGAATGTGAGCCTCCTCTCTTTTCAGCCCTAATCTTGATTGGAGAACCTCCGCTATTCGCTCAGTGGGTAACGGGTTGAAGGTAATCCTTTGGCAACGGGAGGTAATGGTGGGAAGAATGAAATCTCCATTGGCGGCAAGGAGGATCAGCACGGTGTGAAGGGGAGGTTCCTCCAAAATTCTTAGCAGAGCATTAGCCGCCTCCTGTCTCATTCGATCCGCGCCCGTGAAAATACAGACCCTCCTCTTTCCCTCATACGGTCTGTGACTCAATTCCCTCTGCAAGTCCCTGATCTGGTCGATTCGAATCCATTGGCCGTGAGGCTCTACCAGAAGGACGTCGGGATGATGAAGGCGATTTGCCTTCAGACAGGACGGGCATTCATCACAGGGCTCTTCGTCACCACGGAGGCAGTTGAGGGCTTTGGCCAGGTTTAGGGCGACCATTCTTTTCCCAATCCCCTCCTTTCCCAGAAAAAGGTAAGCGTGGGCGAGACGCCGATTCCTCATGGCATTTCGGAGATGTTCTACCTGCCTATCATGTCCGATAATCTCCTTGAAAGACATCTTGCCCACCTGTAAGTTATCTCAGAAAGGGGTTAACGAGTCGCCGGATTTCCCGCTCAACGATATGCTCATCCCTCGATCCATCCACAACCTTAATCCGGCGGGGTTCAGCTTTGGCGATTGTGAGATAGGCATCCCTCACTTTCTGATGAAAATCCCCTTGTTCCCCTTCGAACCTTCCCTCTTTCAATAATAAGTCCCGGGCTCCCATTCTTCCCCTCGCCCTCTCTAACCCCAGTTCAACAGGGCAATCCAGTAAGATCGTCAGATCGGGTTTTAGCCCCTTAGTAACCGTTTGATTGAGCCTTTCGATCAAATCAAGGGCCATCCCTCGTGCAAACCCTTGATAGGCAACCGTCGCATCGTGAAACCGATCACAGATGAGAATACTTTGATTCTCCAGAGCAGGTTCGATCACCTCCATAACATGCTGTGCCCGGTTGGCCATGATGAGGTAGAGTTCGCTGAGGGGAGTCAGATTTTCGTTGTTCGTATCCATAAGAATATCCCTGATCTTATCCCCAATTCTACACCCGCCGGGCTCCCGGGTGATGCGGCATCGATATCCCCTCCGCTTCAAATAACCCCTCAGCAGTTGAATTTGCGTCGTTTTGCCGCTTCCCTCTATGCCCTCAAAGGTAACGAAGAATCTCACGTTGACCCTCCAACTCTTAACGCAGAGGGCTCAATTTGACGTAAAGAAAACATAACTACTTAAATTTTTAAGTGAAATTATAGGATATACCCTTCTTCATTGTCAAGGAGATGAGCCCCCTTCGCGATGCAGGGGGATTTTTCCTTGAGGAAATCCATTTCTGTGATAAGATGAAGTCCCAAAGCGTATTGGGGGTTAGGAACGCGGAATATCGAAAGAAGGGGGAGATGACAACTACTCAGTGGGGGGAGGTCAGGGTTTTAATTCCGAAGGAGGCCCAGGAGGCCCTGGCCAATTTCCTTATGGAAAGGGGTTCAAGCGGGGTTGTTATTGAAGAGCCGCAGGGGAAGGAGGGGTTCGAAATTATTAAGGCCTATTTCCCCTCTCCTCTCATGATTGAGGCTCAATCCATTTCCCGCTATTTGGAGTCTATAAGGGAATTCTTCCCGGAGATTGGCCCATCTGGCGTTGAGATTCGTTTTGTCGCCGATAGAGATTGGATGATGGGTTGGAGGGCGTTCTTCAAGGCTTCCCAACCAGGAAGGCGGATCGTCGTCAAACCCCCTTGGATCAGACTAAGGTCACGGGGGATGATCGTCATCGATATTGAGCCGGGGATGGCCTTTGGGACGGGGACTCATTCGACCACGCGACTTTGCCTTCGGGCCCTGGAGAAAGCCTTCACCGGCAGATATGACTTCCCCCGCAGAGGGTGGAAAGCCCCCCATTCGGTTTTAGATGTAGGGATGGGATCGGGTATTCTCAGTATTGCGGCGGCCAAATTGGGTGCCCGGAGTGTGCTGGGTATAGACGTTGACCAGAGGGCAATTGATAATGCGAGGAATAATATTCGTATTAATAACGTGAGTGGGAGGGTTCGAATAAGAAGGGCCCCCATCTCTCAGATAGGGAAGCATTTTGACGTGGTTGTCGCAAATATCGATGCGAAGACCATCGAGGAGATGAGGTTTTCCCTGATGGACCGCGTTGGGGCTGGAGGTGCGCTCATCCTCTCCGGAGTCTTAGGTGAAGAGGTGGGCCCTTTGAGAAAACTGTTTCCCGATGCCTCCTTCGCCTTGATGGAGGTTACCCAGGAAAATGGGTGGGCCTGTCTTACGTTCACAAGAGCATGAGGGTGATTAGTGTCGCGTTTTTATGTGGAAGACCCCGATTGGGTGGGCGATGAAATAGAGATTTTCGGAGGCGAGGCGAGGCATATCCAAAAGGTCCTCAGGTTAAAGAAGG
>CAYFXL010000060.1:0-15458 GCA_964346945.1 uncultured Syntrophobacterales bacterium | reverse complement strand
ATATCTGCCGAATTTTTCCCGGCCATACCCCTTTTGGGGATCTCCGTGAGCTCAACGCCCGCTTCGTGAAGCGTTTTCTTGTACGTTTCGTAGCTGGTCCAGTCCGCGTACGCCTTTTTGACGATGATCTTACCCTTTTCGACAAGACGTGCCAGAATTTTCTGAATATCGATCTTCTTCGTTCGTCTCCCCTTCAATCCCAGGGCGAGGTTTTCAAAGTCGATGAACACTGCAAGGGCACGTTCTGCTTCCGGCATATCCACTCCTTTTAGAAAATGCTACCCTATCATCCCCCATTCCGTATCCTCTCCTTCCGCCCTATTTGACCGCCATTTCCCATTTTTTGAGGAGGGAAAGAAACAAGAGGTGACAAAAGTCTTTCGTTTGCTTCTTTGTGAGGGTCAATGTACCATGAATGATGAGGTAATATTATACTATTTTCCTCCAATTTCATGAAAAATGTCAAGACCTGGGAGTGACCCTTTCGGCCCTTCTGCGGCTAGAAGGACGGAATTATGCTCAAGAACAGCGGGATCGCCCGAGAGGTCAGGAAAACGTATACGTATGAATTGACACCAGCCAAAAATGTGCTATTCATCCTTGGGTGGATAACCACTCTTCTCATGAGTAGATCGAGGGACTGATTTCCGTGATCAGCATTCAACATCTGGATAAGTATTTCGGTAAAAAAGACCTCTTTATCGACTGTGAGCTGTTTATCGGTCCCAGCGATCGCATTGGACTGGTGGGTGAAAATGGGAGCGGCAAAACGACTTTCCTCAGGATGTTGCTAGGTTTCGAAACGCCGAATTCCGGCAAAATCGTAAAGCCTAAGGGGTTGAGGATCGGGTACTTGCCGCAGGAGGTTATCGAATTATCTGGTACATCGGTTTTGGACCATGTCACGGATGTTGCCCAAGAGCTCAAGAGGATTGAAAACGAGATAAACAGAATCTCAGGGGAATTGAGTAGGTCTGAAGGGGGGGACCCATTGCTTGAATTGGCTAAACGTCAGGGAACCCTGTTGGAGCGGTTCAACACACTGGGGGGCTACCAACTAGAGTCGCGGGCAAAGAAGATCCTCTCCGGCCTGGGCTTCCGCGAAGAGGAGTTCAACCTTCCCATCGAATCCCTGAGCGGGGGGTGGATCATGCGGGCCTCCCTGGCCCGTATTCTGCTCTCAGCTCCTGATCTCATCCTATTGGACGAGCCTACGAACCACCTGGACCTGGAATCCCTCCTCTGGTTAGAGGATTACCTCAAGGGGGTTACCTCGGCCCTCGTGATCATCTCTCACGACAGGGCCTTTTTGAATCGAGTGGTGGAGAGAATGGTTGAAATCGATGCCTGTAAGCTCATCTCTTATGCAGGAAACTATGACTTCTACCGGGCAGAGAGGGCCAAAAGGGAGGCAATCCGATGGGCTGCCTACAGAAAACAGCAGGAAAGGATCGCAGAAATACGACGCTTTATCGAGAGAAACCGCGTGCGAAAGGACCGAGCCAAACAGGTCCAAAGCCGGATCAAGCTCTTGGAGCGGATGGATCGTATTGACCCACCTCGGCGCTCTAAATCGATCCACTTCGAATTTCCGTCTCCCGCGAGGCCAACTAAAACGTTGATCGAGCTTCGAGGTGTTTCCAAATCTTACGACTCCCGAGTTGTGTATCGCGATATCAATCTCGCTATTCTGCGGGGAGATCGAATAGCCTTTCTGGGCCCCAACGGCGCTGGAAAGACTACCCTTATGCGCATTTTGTCGGGGGATCTTGATTTCGAAGAGGGCCAACGCCTGGTGAACCCCAGCGTTCACATCGCCTCTTTTTCCCAGCGACAAATGGAGCACCTTTCGCCCCAGAATACGATTCTGGAGGAGTTGCGGTCTGTGGCAGGTGATCAATCCCTTGGGAAGCTTCGAGCCGTATTGGGGGCCTTCCTTTTTCAGGAGGAGGACACCATCAAAAGGGTGTCTTTATTGAGCGGTGGAGAGAAAAGCCGACTGCTGCTCTGCAAGATGCTCATGGCCCGAGCGAACCTCTTGTTGTTGGATGAACCTACCAACCATCTCGACATTCCCTCCAGTGAAGCCCTGGAGGAAGCCCTTCGGCAGTATGGCGGCACTCTCTGCCTCATCACCCACGACCGTCTCTTAATCAACGCCCTTGCGAACAAGATCCTGGTGGTCCGAGACAAAGGCCTGGATCTCTATCCGGGAAACTTCGATGATTACCAGCGCATTTGGGCTCCGGATGAGGGATGCTCATCCCCACGGGAATCCCCAAAGGGAGCGGCCCATGCCGAGAGAACCACGCGGAGAAAAAAGCAAGAGCAAAGGCGGGCCGAGGCGGAATGGCGAAACCGTTTCCACCGTGAATCGACGCCGTTAAGGAATCGACTCGTCCTATTGGAAGAAAAGATCGAGAAATCAGCTACCCTCTTGGATCAATTTGCCCATGAATTGGCCCAACCCGAGACCTATCGTGACCTGACCCGATTGCGGGGAATCAACAAAACTCGGCGTGAACTGAAGGAGAAAATCGATGGATTGACGCGGGAGTGGGAATCAGTAGCGGAGCAACTGGATGATCTAGAACGGCAATTTGAAACCTCCAAACCTGACTTGCCCGTGAAATGAAGACATTCCGGAGTAACGCCAACACCTCCGGGATCTATGTCCAAAGCGCATCGGGATGAACTCAGGAGGGTTTCGTTTACGCATCCGTACTGGAATCCAAGAGTTTTCCGAGGCCCATATCACTCCTCCGATTCCCCGGCATCCGCTGCGCCGGCCGCATCCTCGATTACCTGTTCGATCTCCTCGTCGCTCACGTCTTCCCCCATCTCCTTACCCATCCGCTTCATCCACTTGGCCAGGCTCTTGGGATCCTTTTCATCCAGTCCTCCCATCATTGAGGGATCCATCAACGACTCAAGTCTGCTCTCCTCCGAACGCACCACTCGAACCCTCGAGA
Source organism: uncultured Syntrophobacterales bacterium (assembly GCA_964346945.1). GTDB lineage: Bacteria > Desulfobacterota > BSN033 > WVXP01. Next base: position 12,486 of record CAYFXL010000060.1, on the reverse strand, counting down.
TGAGTTTCCGCACGTTACGGCCCTGACAGTATTCACATTCAGGAGGATGAACCTCCTGAGCGCGCAAATGCAAGACCTCAAATTTCTTCCCACAATCCAGACACCGGTATTCATAAATGGGCATTCTTACCTCCCGATCCTTTATACGTTCACCCGAGTGGTCTACGGAACTTCGGATCTACGAACGACGGCAAAGGTATTTCACCTCTCGGCTGGGTTTGGAATCAGGGGGAACGGTTTTGCCTGTACCAATCGACAAACCGCCCTATTCCCTCCTTCATGGAAACCCGTGGAGCATAACCCAACTTCTTTCGGGCTTTTTCGATATTCGCATATGTGATAGGCATATCGCCCCGTTGCTCTGGCAACCCCTCAATGATGGCCTTTTTCCCGAGGGTTTCCTCCAGCATCCGAATCAGATCGATCAGCTTGACGGTGCGGGACTCTCCTAGATTATAGATTTCGTATCCCTTATTTCGCGAGATCGCCCCCAGGGTTCCATCGATGATATCGTCAATGTACGTATAATCCCTCATGGATTGACCATCTCCATACATGGGAACCATCTCACTTTCATCGATGAGGCGGGTGAACCTATGAATGGCCATCTCGGGTCTCTGTCGAGGCCCATAGACCGTGAAGTACCTGAGGCACGTAATATTGATGTTAAAGAGATGGTGATAGGAGTAACAAAAAAGCTCTCCAGCCCTTTTCGTAGCGCCATACGGGGAGATGGGTGTTTCAACTCTGTCCTCCTCGGAAAAGGGTACCTTGCTGTTTCCCCCGTAAACCGAAGATGAGGAGGCAAAGACGAAGCTCGGAATGCCGAATTCTCGACAGGATTCGAGGAGGTTTATGGTACCCTGAACGTTTACTTCTTCGTATAATTTCGGGTAATCGATGGAGGGACGAACGCCGGCCCTGGCAGCCAAATGGACGACGACATCGAAAGTCTGCCCTCCGAATATCCGAGCGATGAGGTGGGTGTCGCGAATATCTCCCTCGATCAGCCCGAACTGTTCCTCTCCAATCACTTCCTGGATGTTCCCCCTCTTGATCTCGGGGTTGTAAAAATCGTCGAAGTTGTCCAGACAGACTACCCGATGGCCTTCCCGAAGTAAGCGCCTGCACAGATGGGATCCAATGAATCCGGCACCTCCCGTGACGAGGATCACCATCCCGCTTCCCCTTTTCAACTATGACAACTCCCAAAAAATGGGTTATTTTGCAATGAAATGTATTCCAATATCGTAACAAAAGCAAGGGGGAATTAGAGATGTCCAATGGCCTTCATTCTGGAGTCTCCTAACCTTCATAGGGGGCATTTTTCCGGCTTGTTGATTCCATAATAAATGAGATTCTCCATGAACAGGCACCATTACCAACATCTTTTCCATGGGATGGAAATGGATTATATTTATTCAGGACCTACTGTACTGAAAAGGGAGGAGATAAACCGTGGGCAGGAGTGGCCGCTTCGGGAAGTATGGAGAGCACAAAAGGTTTGAGCGATTACGAAGGGGAAAGGTGAGGGATTTCTTCCTCGATAGAAGCCCCCTTCACAAGGCCTTTCGTCCCTGCAGTTGGGGGCGTCGTCCAAAGAAATCCGCCCAAGGTTTGGAGTTAACTTTGAGAAGGGCAAATCCCGGTGATCTCCCCTTTATTGCCGAACTCTCAGAGCAGGTCTTTTGCACCTATGGCCAATATGATGAGATAATCACCCGTTGGGCCTCCTTTCCCCATATTACTACGGTCGTAGCCGAAGCAAAGGGCCAGTGGAGGGGGTTCGCTATGATCAATCCGATTCTGGGGGCTCAGAATGAGGCCAAGGGAGAATTGTTAGCTATCGCCGTAACTCCCGAATATCAGCGGGCGGGAATCGGAAAAAGGCTCCTCAGGCATATCGAGGGTTTGGCTCGAAACCTCGGAATCGAAGAAATGGTCATCCATACTGCCGAGATCAACGAGGCGGCACACCAATTTTTTGCGAAAAATGGATTTATCCTGAAGGGCTCCGTCAACAGCTACTACCCCAAGGGTCAAAAGGCCTTGGAAATGTCGAAAACGCTGTGAATGAGCCCTGAAAACCTGAACAAAGCGAGGAACAAGCTCTCCGGTGACAGCAATAGCGCCGTGTATGTAACCGACAAATTTCTAACGCAACGCAACTATCATGCCCTTTGGGCACACCAAGAGGTATGAAAACGCTTCTGTTAAGCTGTCTTAAGGCTATTTTCTCTGTAAATAAACATAATAAACAGGATGAGTAAAGCGAGCCGATAGTAAATTCCCTCTTGTAACATCTCCTTTCCTTTTCTCCTGCACCTCTCTATTGAGCCCCTTAAATTGACCATCAATTCGTCTTTATCGACCTTTCCCAGTTTTTGGGCACAAGTTCCCTCAATCTTTGTGGAATTTTTATCGCCCAGAATTCAAGCCGAGTCGAAAGTCATACAATATCGGTTGCGGAAAAGCTAACTAATTGATATTATTCAGATTTTATTTTTGCCTAATATTTAGGCAATTCGCTAAAATTTTCAAATTTTTGAGTACTTGGATTGATATACCAATAAGTTATCAACATACTTTTCCACAATTTTGTGGAAATTCCAGTCCAGGGGGGATAAAGGTAGAGCACTAAAGGGCTCAGGTGTCGGTCTACCTCTTCTTTTAACTACGCAGATCAGCCCATGCTGGACCCATAACAAATTTCGGACGTAAATCTTTCCTCCTCTGCTCATAGAGATCCATGAAGCGGCCCACCATTTGCCTCTCCCCCAGAACCGTAGTAATAGAATAAGAGAACAGGGGCTTGAAATTCTCTTGGTATAGACAGGTCGGGAGTCCAAACGCTATGCTATCTTGGCCGACCGGCCTGTTTCCTCAGGAGAAAGGCTTCGAAAATCTAACAATATCAGGAGATTAATAGTAATGAATTACATTCGAATTACATTCATATAATGGGGGGTTATCTCGATTGGGGAGGACCGAGCCGCCAATTGGGAGGGAGAGAAGTTAAAAATGTTGAAGTAACAAATGATATATCTTTGTGACAATGTCTACAAATAATCGCTTCCATTTTGACGATTTCGGCACAATAAGGACATTGTTTTGTAGTGATAGGGGGCACATTACTTTTCTTAATTCTTCCTTTTATCGTATTGCTCGTCTGTCTTTCTCCCATTGTCTTCCTCCTTTTTTTGAATATTGAACTGTTGCATACCTTATGCCACATCCTATCTATCTGTAATTTATTGAGATTACAATAAAAACTGAACACCTTCGTGACAATTCTAATCAAATCTGGATAATTTTTTCCTAGTGATAGGAAAAAATTTCACAAAATCTGGCTCAGATGGTGATGAAGGTGGGATTCTGAGGCCCTGGGGTGATTAGTTGAAGGTTGTCTCCATCCCTTGGGTAGTGCTGGCCTGGATTCAATGATTCTCCTAAGAAACTACCGGCTTTGGTCCGTGGTTTTGAATGAGTTCGTATCCTACGAGGCGCGCTTCACTCCGCCCCTGTGCAACGCGAGAGGCAGTTTCTCCCGCGTATAAGAAACACCGCACCAGGGAGCGCGTCCTTTGCCAATGATGTAGCCCACTGAAATATCCAAATTCTCGAAGCCTCGATTCATACATATTTCAAACCCAAATCAGTGCCGCTACTATACACCAATTGCCTTTATCCGCCTTTGGAAAACGGTCAAGCTACCCGTGTCCAAACGTATGTCCAGCACAACCAAGCAAAAATGAAGGGCTGCAACCTATTGAGATTACAGCCCAAATCTTGATTTCTGGTGCCGAAGGCGGGACTCGAACCCGCACGGGTATTCCCCACCACCCCCTCAAGATGGCGTGTCTACCAAATTCCACCACTTCGGCATTCTCACGAATCCACTTTCTCTTATCTTATGCCTGATGGCAAATCTTCTTTTTTCGGCCACCTTCCACAGGCCATTGCGTTATTTTGGCCCCGGTTTCCCCGACGGCAATTCAGCTTCCGGCCTCTGTTCCTCGACTCCAGGAACTGGTTGGGCCTCTTCCGACGGAAGGCTTTCCGTCACCTCCGTCGCGGTTTCCTCCATAACCGTAGATGACCTGGGAGTTGATAACATGGTGAGAAAGATTGAGGTCATCATGAACAGGATAGCAGCCACCGTGGTAATTTTGGTTAAGAAGCCCGCTGCGCCAGGGCTACCGAAGATAGTTTGACTGGCCCCACCGAAGGCGGCTCCTATTGAAGCTCCCTTTCCGGCCTGCAGAAGCACGATGAGAATCAGGGCCACAGAAACAAAGATATGTAAGACGGCAAGTCCGGTAATCATTATGAAAACCTCAATAAAATTATTTTATTCTATCACATCCCCTTGAACTTGACAATGCTCGAAAAGGAATCAGCCTTGAGGCTCGCCCCTCCTACCAGGGCCCCATCGATGTTCGGTTGAAGCATGAGATCAGAGATATTATCCGGATTCACGCTCCCCCCGTATTGAATCCTCATCCCCTCGGATACTGGGCGTGGGGTTATATGTCCCATTTGTTCCCGAATGAATGCATGGACCTCTTCGGCCTGTTGAGGGGTTGCTGTCTTACCCGTTCCAATGGCCCAAATGGGCTCGTATGCAATGATTATCTTCTCCATCTCTTGGGGAGAAACTCCTTCCAGACATTCGATAACTTGGGTCTTGACCACATCGAAGGTTTTCCCGGCCTTCCTCTCCTCAAGAGCCTCCCCTAAGCAGATGATGGGACAGAGACCCATGGCTAACGATGCCTTGATCTTTCTCTGTACCGACTCATTGGTCTCACCGAAGTACTGCCTCCGCTCGGAGTGGCCAATGATCACATATCGACACCCCACATCCTTCAACATGCTGGGGGATACCTCCCCGGTATAAGCGCCGCTCGACTCCCAAAAAACGTCCTGAGCAGCCACTTGAATATTGCTTGAATCGATCTCCCTGGATACCGCCTGCAATGCCGTAAAGGTAGGAGCGACAATGATGTCCGTGTCCCTTACATCGGCCACGAGGGGCTTTAATTGGCGGATGAAATCGACGGCCTCGAAAACAGTCTTGTGCATCTTCCAGTTGCCCGCAATAACAGGTCTACGCATATCCCTTCCTCACGCCGACCGCTTTTATCCCCTCTCTCTCAGTGCCTCAATTCCCGGGAGACGCTTCCCCTCCAGGAACTCCAAAGCGGCTCCTCCCCCTGTAGAAATGTGGGAAATGCTATCGGCCACTCCTGCCATCTTGACCGCCGCAACCGTATCACCGCCCCCCACAATGCTAAAAGCCTTCGATCGAGCGACGGCTTTTGCAATGGAAATGGTTCCTCGGGAAAAGGCCTCCATCTCGAAGACGCCCATGGGGCCGTTCCACACGATGGTCTTGGCCTCCTTGATCTCATCCAAAAATATCCCCACCGTTTTCGGTCCTATATCCATCCCGATCCATTCGGAAGGTATCTCTCCGTTGGGAACGACTTTCCTCCTTGCCCTGGCATCAAATTGGTCGCCCACGATATGATCCACGGGGAGGAGGAATTTCACCCCTTTCCGATTTGCCTCTGAGGCGGTCCTCAGGGCCTGATCCACCTGATCTCCCTCGACCAGAGATTTCCCCACCTCGACTCCTTCCGCCTTCAGAAACGTATAAGCCATCCCTCCCCCAATGAGTAAGGTAGTCACCTTGTTCAGCATGTGGCCGATGACTCCAATCTTGTCGGAAACCTTAGCTCCCCCCAATATTACTATACAAGGCCGCTTCGGGTTCGAAGTACCCCTTTCAAGACAATCGATTTCCTTCTTCATCAAAAATCCAGCCCCTACGACATCCAAATACTTCGTAATTCCCACAGTAGATGCATGGGCCCGGTGGGCTGCTCCGAAGGCATCGTTGATGTATACGTCGGCCATGGATGCAAGCTCCTTCGAGAAGGATGCATCGTTGGCCTCTTCTCCTGGATGAAATCGAAGGTTCTCCAAAAGGAGGACATCGCCTTCCTTCATCTGGTCGATCTTTTCCAACGCCTTCTGCCCGATACAATCGTCCGCCATGGCAACCGGTTTATCCAAAATGCTCGGCAATTGCCTCGCAACTGGTAAAAGGCTATATTTCGGATCAACCTTCCCTTTGGGCCTTCCCAGATGTGACGCCAATATGACCTTTGCCCCCCGTTCCACTGCATAGGTAATCGTTGCAGCGGCGTTTTCTATTCGGGTCGTATCGGTTATGTTACCGTGTTCATCCATGGGGACGTTGAAATCGACGCGTATGAAAACCCGCTTGCCTTCCAGCGGGATTTGACCAATGGTTCTCAAGGTCACTGAAAACCTCATCCTATTTCGAAATGAATAAAAGTAACTCCCCCATTCTCTTGGAGAAGCCCCATTCATTATCATACCACGAAATTACCTTAACCATCTTTCCGCCGATGACCTTGGTGGAAAGTCCATCCACCGTCGAGGAATGGGGATCCCCATTGTAATCGATGGAAACGAGGGGCTCTTCGGAATAGTTTAATATTCCCTTCATTTCGCCCTGGGCATATTTCTCAAAGGTTGTATTCACCTCATCAACCGTTGTCTCCTTCTTCAGCCAAACACCCAAATCGACGACGGAGACATTGGCCGTCGGGACGCGAATGGCCATACCATCCATTTTACCCCTCAATTCGGGAATAACCAAGGACAAGGCAGTTGCCGCCCCTGTGGTGGTCGGGATCATAGACAGAGCCGCGGCACGGGCTCGCCTGAGATCCGAATGCGCGAAATCCAGGATCACCTGGTCGTTCGTGTATGCATGGATTGTCGTCATCAGGCCATATTCTATGCCGAATTCGTCGGAGAGGATCTTAGCAATAGGTGCCAGACAATTGGTTGTACAAGATCCCATGGAAAGAATCTGATGATTTTCCCGTTTGTAATCGCCTTCGTTTACCCCCAATACTAAAGTCACATCTGGATCCTTCGCCGGGGCAGAAATGACAACCCTTTTCGCTCCCGCCTCCAAGTGTTTGGATGCACTTGCCCTATCTCGGAACCGGCCGGTACTTTCCACAACAACCTCTGCCCCAAGTTCTTTCCAAGGCAGTTGGCCTGGATCCCGGATGGCCGTGATCGAAATTCTATTTCCGCTGACGTTGATGAAGTCGTCCCCCGCCTCAACCTCGGCATCGAATCTTCCATGAATGGAGTCGTATTTCAGCAGGTGAGCAAGCGTCCTCGCATCAGTCAGATCGTTCACCGCGACAAATTCCAGCTCCTTCTTATCGATGGCAGCCCTCAAAACATTCCTCCCGATTCTTCCAAAACCGTTTATTCCTACCCTAATCGCCATATTTTCTCCCTCCTCCAATCTAAATAGATTGATCCATACTCGGGCACCTATTATATATAATTTTTGTTCTTTCCCCGTCAACCCTTTTGGGTGCTCATTCTCGCTGTTGGCCAATTCGGTCAGCCCGCACCGATTGAGGATGGCCATCCCCACCCTTCATTGACAAAGGGAAATGCGGGGACTATAATAGAATTGGTTGATTTCGGAACCATGGAACCACCACACCAGGGAAGGGATTTTCGGGGATGACTTCGAGGATGAAGGATTTGGAAATCGTGGAGATCGTAAGGGGATTCCTGAAATCGGCGCTCATTTTTGCCGATATGGTGAAAGGATACCACCAGGGAAACCTGAACTTCACCAAATTGGAGAAATTGGTCGATTCAACAGGATCCAGCCCCCTCTTTGACCTAAAGGAAAAGTGCCACTCTCGATTTCGATATCACGAAGGTGAACCATGCAATGAGAAGGAAAAACTCTTTGACCTGACCATTGGCTCCATCTTTCATGAAGCCATGAAACTCAAGGAAAACCTTTATCAACTGGAGGTTTATGGACCCAGATATCTGGAGCTCGAAGCAAGGCTCGGCGATCCACTTCCGGAAAGGGAATTCCACCGTTTTCGGAAGATTATAATGCGAGCCGAACAAGGGTTAACGGAGGGCATGGAAGATTTGAAGGAGCTGTTCCGCGACGTTAAGGAACAATTGGGAGAATTGCTCAGAGAATACTCTAAGAACCAGCTACTAATCAGGTTCCTTTTGGAGAACAGGACCTTACTTCAAAAGGTTTATGGAAAGGGTGGGCCAGAGAAAATCTTTGCTTTAATGTTCAAAGGAGGGATCGACCAGGCCTATTGGGCCGCTGGAAAAAGTTATCTGGAAAGCCAGTACTTCGACATGGCCTACCGCATTCTTAAAAAAGCGCTAAGTAGACAACCGAAAAATGAGATGTTAAAATTCGTCTGCCATTTTACGAGTGGAGCCAATTCTTACTACGTCAACGATTACCAAAAGGCCCTGCAAAAGTTCAAAGGACTCTTGAGATTTAAGAATCAATTAAGGGGAAAGGGGAAGCATTTGAAAAAAGCCGAGGAGATCTGCCGCAAAATGAGAAGGGAATATCAGGTCGAACAGGATTGGCGAAGGGCCCAAAGGGCCAATGAGATAGCCAACGAGTTGAGGAAAATGCGGACCCAAACCTCTTTTGGAAAATAGGGAGTAACCATGCCAATATACGAATATCAGTGTAAGCACTGCGATCATTGCTTCGAAAAGCTCGTGCTCAAGGTAAACGAACGTATTGAATGTCCCCAATGTCACACCAGTGGCGTCAAGAAGATGATGTCCGTATGTGGATTTTCCGTTGGGGGGAAGTTTAAATCATCATCGGATTCAAACTGCTCGGGATGTACCGCAACATCCTGTGCTCCCTGCAAACCCAGCTAATCCTTCCATACCAGTATGCCGGCTCTCAGCATGAGGGAGAAACTCGGAAGAGAGTGTCGAAAAAAGTTGAAAAGCGAGGTATTCTCTGCTAATAATGAATGGTAGGGCGGGAATGTAAGTGGGGGATAACAATGAGATTCATGAAGAGATTGATTTCGGTGTGGATTGGGATCATATTTTTGGTGTCCTTGTCGGTAACACCCCTTTCGGCGGCAGAAAAAAAGGAGCCTTCTCCGGATGAAGTTGCGGTGGATCTACTCTTGATAAGACCTATCGCTTTTTCCTCCGTCATCGTCGGGGCAGGAATTTTTATTGTTTCCATGCCTTTTACCCTCCCCACGGGAAACCTTAATCTGGCAGGGAGGAAATTAGTCGTCGAGCCCTGGAAATATACTTTCTCCAAACCCTTGGGGTATTTGGAAACGGACTTTTGATCATCCAATCCCCGCCGGCAGATTTATTCTCCCCGTCCGCCCATACAATGCGCCCCTTCAGATGGCCTGACGGTCTCCCGGCCTTCCTTCGGCAATTATCCTAAATCCTTCTGAATCTCCCTGAGCAGCGCAATATTGTCGCTATGTCCTGTCATGTTAGCGGTAACCCAGCCCTTGATCCGCTGATTAAAGAGGTAGAAATCGCCGATGATGTCCAGGATTTTATGCCTCGCGAATTCATCGGGAAATCTGAGGGTCGTGTTCATAACCCTCCCCTCATCCAGGATGATCACGTTATGCAATCTTCCCCCTTCCACCAACCCCATCTTCGCCAATGATTTGATATCCTTCAGGAATCCAAAGGTCCGGGCAGGGGCAATTTCTTCCTTGAAGGCAGCCTCATCCTTCATGATGAAGGTATATTCTTGCTGTCCGATGGGAGGTGGGTAATTGAGCACATACCGCACCCCGAAATAGTCCGATGGTTCGATAGATATATGCTTCTTGTCCGGATCAATATCTCCCACTGCATATCGACGGTTGATGACCAATTCCTCTGATACCTCGTCTTGCTCTTCAATACCGGCTTCTTCTATGATCTTGCAGAAATCCAATGCCGACCCATCCATAATGGGAATCTCTTCGTTCATCTTCACCAAGAGGTTATTGATCCCATAGGCATGCAGGACAGCCATGAAATGTTCTATAGTCTTCGCCCTCACCCCGCCCTTCCTCAGAGAGGTTGCGTGATCCATCCCCTCCACATACATCAACTTTCCCGGAACCGTGTGCTCTTCATAAATGTTTCCGAAAAGGACACCGCTGTGAGGGGGAAGGGGCAGCAGCATAAGACCTGTCTTCAACCCCGAATGGAGGCCTGTCCCATAGAGGACCATGCTCTGTTTCAAGGTCCTTTGGTGAATTCCCCTGGCTTGTGGTGACTTCCGCGAGTTACCTGGCGGAGGAGAACTCTCCATGGCCTTTTCTGGTGGAGGGCTATGGGTCTCCGTCTCAACTGCTTCCATTTCGGGAAAAAGGTAAGACTGCATCTCGGGATCTCTTTTCCGGACGACCTCGCGAAGCCGCCGGTTTTCCACGAGGAGATTCCGATGTTCCATTGCCTTTCCCAGTGAAAGGAGAATCTCATTCATGTTGAGCGGCTTTTCGATAAAATCGAAAGCCCCCGATTTCATGGCTTTCACCGCTGAGGCAATCGTCCCGTGCCCGGATATCATGATAATGACCCCATCAGGGTCCTGAGTCTTTAACCTCCTCAAGACCTCAAGGCCATCCATATCAGCCATCCAGATGTCCAAGAAAGTAACATCCGGAAATTCTATGCCGGATATCCTGAGGGCCTCAATGCCATTGTCGGCGGTAATCGTCTGATATCCCTCGTCCTCAAGAACTCCGCTGAGGGATTTCAAGATATCCCCCTCGTCATCAACGATGAGGACTTTTCCCTTAACCATCGAATACCTCAAAGTGATATTGTTCTTATATCTTTCTACATCTGCCATACACGTAATTCAAATCAAGGCAGGGACTCTTCACTATTTCACCTCCTGTTTCACCTTTTCCTCGGGAGGCGGAGAAGTTCCGGATTTTTGTGCCAACCCCAATTGCCGCTCCAAATCTTGGATGATTGAATCCTTCTCCTGATTCAGGGCCTTGGCCTTCGACAGGTCTTTCTGTAAATGAGTCAAGTCGTTTCTTAAATCCTGAATTACCTGGTCCCTATTCTCTATCCGCATCTGTATCAACTTCTTTTCCTGCCGATCCTTCTCCACACTCTGAGTCAACTCAGCTATCTTCTGATCCTTAACCTCGCCCTTCTCCCTTAAATCCTGAATTACCTTGTGGAGTTCTTCCACTTGCTTTTTTACGTTAGACAAAACCTGGGATTTTATCTCTTCACGGCTAGATAGTTCCTTCACTTTTCCCTCTTTCAACTCAACCTCTTTTTTGAGGTCAGTCAATTTCCCCTGATATATCTGCGTCTCCTTTTGGAGCTTCTTGAGGTTCTCCTCTTTTTTCTTGATCTGCGAAAGCATAGCCCCAATCTTTGCCTGGAGCGCTTTTTTCTCGTCCTCCATTTTTTCAGCCGTTATCTTTCCCGCCCTTTTCAGCTCCTCAAGGTCAGCTTTCAACTGGATGGTCTCCTCCTTCAGATTCTTTATCGGGCGCTGATAAAGGGAATAGATCCAAAAAATGCTCACCAGAAGCAAAAGCAAAAGAACGATAATCCAGTGCACGCTTTTCATATTAGTTTCCTCATTGAGCAATCAGCATCGAAATCAACCATCTCTTTTCCCCTCTTTCTCCTTGGTAAACATTAAGAAGGCCATGGATGGACGCCTTGATGCCTCTCGAGTGACGAAATGGATACTATCCAATGACCACCCACTCCCCACCCATTCGTTAATGATCCTCTCCAACTGATCGTCGGTTACTGTACTTGTTTCCACCACCTTATATTCAACCATACGATTATCCGTTAAATACTTCCCCCCCATGAAACTATCTGCCCACACCCATGGATGCGCTCCAATCCCTTTAGCATCATACCTTGCTCACCTGGTTATTGAAGACGCCTCGCCAACGGAGGATTATCCTGATAACAATGGCCACGATTAAACTCCCACTGATCAGGATCATCATGGACGAACCAAAAAAGGCGATAAAAAAATTGAGGGGGTATCGCATCTCATACGCCCCTCGAAGCATACTGATTCCCAAGATGAGAAAACCCATACACATCAGGAGCACGACAAAGTGGAATACCCACCAAAAGACATGCCTCATATCTCTTCAACCGTTACGTGCCCTATTGGAAGCGTTCCCTGGGAAAATACTCCTTGATCAGTGCCTTTTTATGTTTCGTGGCCACTCCTGCGAAGTGAGCTATGAAGTAGTATGTACCGAAAATGATCAACGCCAGGAGGAACAACCTAAGAAACAAGGATTTGAATCGAAATAAGAGCAGTACAAAAATAATGAGGGCGACGATAGCAAAGACAACCTGGTGTTGATTGTAATATTCTAAGATCATGTTCAAACTTTCCATCTTATGAATACCTCTCCTTTCGATCCCTTTTTCACCATCTCATCACAGGGATTTTTTCGCCCAACCCAATATTATAATAGAAAACTCTGAGAATTTGCAACAGTGAAAATTTTGGAGTTTCCGGAGTTTTTCAGGGAACTCCGTTGTTTCTGAGCGTAATCTGCCGGAGAAGTGGGGTACCCATCGAGGGTG
>CAYFXL010000059.1:0-15826 GCA_964346945.1 uncultured Syntrophobacterales bacterium | reverse complement strand
TCAGATGTCGACATTTTGCTGTTTTCAAACTTGAACGCTATTTTCGGGAAGAGAATCCTTATCCCCTCCGGTGTAAATCGCCAGTAATCAGATGGAAACTCATGAAATTTCCACGAAAAAGGGACAGATACATACAAGACACCATTCTCGTTTAATAGATTTGTGATGTTTTCTGCAAGCATGAATGGATTGGAGCAATGCTCCAATACACTTAAACAAAATACCGTATTAAATCTTTTTTGTTCTAATATCTTGTCAACAAACTTAAAATCCTTAGTCAAATCTAATACAACGTCAACCCCTGGGCCATCTTCCATATCTAAGCCTATGTATTCTGAGTTTGAAAATAACTTCCTCATCTCCCACGTTAAGCCATATCTACTCCCTATTTCCAAATAGGGCGCTTGGAATTTCTCAATATTCTTCTTTATAAATTCTAATTGGTTTAAGTCGCCCATCACTGGCCCCGTGCACGTGCAAATCCTTTTTGCGCTGACCGCTACAATATTATTGAAGACTGAAGACCTTGACTCTCTCGGTTAATGGAGCTTCACATGTGTAACAAGATTGAACCACAAATAGACCCACAAGAACAAGCAAAACCTCAAAACCTCGCAGATCCCTTTAGATCCCAGGAAATTCTGCTTCATTGGAGGGAGACCTCGTCGTTAAGGGAAAATATGAAAGCGAGAAAACTGATTCTTTCAAGAGACGAAAAGTGAAACCAGTAATTGATGGCGACCCTTCTTATGTCCAATGAAGAATGATTGGGATCGATCAGTGAGGACGCACCTGAAGCTCATGATTGACCCAAACTCCGCCGGAAGACCGGAAGGACCCGAAGGGGTAGAGAAACAATCATAGCTATGACTCTGAAGGGGTTGTCCTTTTCTTCTCCCCGGGGATATCTATGGTTGAGACGCCTCCCCTGCCAACAAGATCACATTCATAGGCAAGAGCAAAGCACTGCCCCCATGAAACGTTCCACACTCAATAATGACACCCGATTTCACCTCGTGAATAATCTCCTGATAGATCCAGAGATCGAGCGGGCATTTACGCAGAGGCGTGCCAAGCCAGGAGGTTTTTCCCCGGGGCCCCTTAGAAGAGGAGCAGAGCCTATGAAATTGGTTCGTGATGACTCGAGCCACTCTCGGGTCGGGATAGTTTTTCTTTTGGATACGGTAAATCAGACGGGCCGTTCTTTGGATCAATCCTTTCGACAATTGAGTAAAACCTCCTCAATTCGACTCTTATCTTTGTTCTTCTCATTGTCTCCGGCTTGGAATAGTTAACCTAACTCTATTGACATAGAGAATTATACAGCAAGAATTTTCTGCACAATCCAGTAAATATAGGTAGTCTTCCAGTATGGAATGAAAACACCCTAACACTCCTTACCCAGCCTCTAACTAGGGCTATTAAAGGGAAAAATTTGACAAGAGTCAAGCTGAACCTCTATGTCGCACATTCAGTCATGCAGGATGCATTAATCAAAATGAGCACCCAGCCTAAAAGGGGGTATTTCAACCACAAACACATGAGGGCTAACGTAACCTTGGTTTTTCATTCTTGTAAACATGATACCCCTTTGCTACCATAGATCCTTGAGCCATTTCTGGAGGTCTCACATTTATTGAATCCTCACTAGGGTGCCACGGGTTTATCCCAAATGCTCCGATGATCAAGCGTGGGGATGCCTAAACTCGCTTTCCCCTTGCATTTTGCATTGATGGAGGACTTCAAAGGATTCGAGGGGGGGCTCAGAGTGTTTTGTCGGGGTATAGACAAAGGCATCTATGGACAAGATCCTCATTCAAAGAGAGGGGGAAATCTCATTTTTCAAGGGAAAACAGCCAATCCTTTCTATCATACTTCGTATGCTCGTGCAGCGGGCATTTGGTCATGATTTTCTAACAGAGGAGGGACAATGGGTTTTTTGAGCCATCTAGAATGTTCACGGTGCGGCAAGCGCTATCCAAAAAGGGGTATTTACAATCTGTGTCAGTGTGGCAGTCCCCTTTTTGTCCGCTATCGATTGGAGGATATCAAAAAATCCATCCGAAAAGGGGATGTGGAAGCCAGAGATCCTACTCTGTGGAGATATCGGGAGTTCCTGCCCATCGAAGCAGAAGAGAGTTTTGTAAGCCTCGAGGAGGGATTTACTCCCGTTATCAAACTGGAGCGTCTGGGAAGAAACCTCGGGCTGGATAATCTTTACCTGAAGGATGAGGGGCAAATTCCCACGGGAACCTTTAAGGCAAGAGGGGCTGCTGTTGGAGTTTCCAAGGCCAAGGAGCTCGGTATCAAGACTATCGCGCTACCAACAGCGGGGAATGCTGGAGGCGCCTGGGCTGCCTATTGCGCAAAGGCAGGGATAGAACTGTTTGTAGTCATGCCCATCGATGCCCCGGATATCAATAAGAGGGAATGTATCGCCATGGGCTCTCATCTCTACCTGGTGAAGGGACTCATCTCCGATGCGGGCCAGATCGTCAACCGAGGTGTGAGAAAATACGGTTGGTTTTCGGCCTCGACCCTTCAAGAGCCTTATCGAATCGAGGGCAAAAAAACCATGGGGTTAGAGATCAGCGAGCAATTCCGTTGGACCTTGCCCGATGTTATCGTTTACCCCTGTGGAGGGGGAGTAGGGCTCATCGGCATGTGGAAAGCCTTCGAGGAACTTCGAGAAATGGGTTGGATCCAGAGTCTCAAAACGAGATTTGTTGCCGTTCAATCAGCAGGATGTGCACCAATCGTGAAGGCATTTGCACGGGGCAGGAAGGAGGCCGAATTTTGGGAAGGGGCAGAGACCATTGCAGACGGCCTGAGGGTTCCAAAACCTCTGGGAGATTTCCTCATCCTGGATGCCATTGAAAAGAGCAACGGAATAGCCCTCTCAGTCAAGGATGAGGAAATCCTTGAATCTGTTCAGCTGTTGGGGAAAGAAGAAGGTGTATTCGCTTGTCCAGAAGGGGCTGCCACCCTTTGGGCTGCTAAAAAACTGAAGGAGCAGGGATGGCTAAAAAGAGGAGAAACGGTATTGTTGCTGAATACGGGTACTGGTTTGAAATATCCGCGGCTCATCTCTAAAAGGGCCCCCATTTTGGAATCGGATGCGGAGATCGCTCTCCAAGAGGACCCTCCATGAGGGGAACCAAGCCAACTTTCAAGCAATACCTCATTCAATACGGTGATTACTCGAAAATTCTGGTGATTTCGTCCTTTTCGGACCATTTGAGATCACTTTTCCTGCCGTCTTTGAGGATCTTTATCCCAAAACTCCTCTCTTCCACCCTCCCTATCGCCGATGCCTTCACTCCGGAGTTGAGATAGAGCTCTAATACCTTTTTGGAGTTTTCGGGGTCGGCTGCCAAGATCAGAGTCCCCGAGGTGATGGTGCCTAAAGGATCCAGGCCGTATTCGGCACAAAGCCGCTTGGAATCGGAAAGGAGATCGATTTCATCACCGTAAATGATCATGCCGACCCCCGAGGCTCTGGCCATCTCGTACAAACCTGTTGCCAACCCACCCTCCGTGGGATCATGCATGGAGTGAATCTCGAATTGATTGGCCAAAAGGGCATCCTTTACCACGGATATCCCGGGCTTGTAAAGGTAGTTCATGCACCTTCGGATAAATCTCTCCCCGTATCCCCGTTTCCGCAGATCCTCGTGTTTTTCCCTCGCTATAATGGCCGTGCCCTCAATGACAATTCCCTTGGTGAGCAGAATATCATCCCCCGGCTTTGCGCCTGATGTTGTTACCAGCTTGTCCTTATTCACTTCCCCGAGCATAGATCCCACAACAATTGGGCGGTCCAGTAAATGAGTGATTTCCGTATGTCCCCCAACGATGGTGACTCCCAAATCCCGACACGCCCGGGATATTTGTCGAAAGATCTCCTCCACCAGGCCTTCCGTTGAACATCCTTCGGGCAGAAGAATGGCCGGCTGAAACCATCTCGGCTTTGCCCCTCTGATGGCGATATCATTGGCATTGATGTGGACCGCATACCAGCCGATTTCGTCCATGGCGAAGGTGATGGGGTCAGTCTTCGCTATCAGATATCGGTCGGGGAAATCGATAACTGCCGCATCCTCGCCAACCTTTGGTCCAACGACCAACCGTTCGTCAAGGATTCCGGGGTATTTCCCCAATAGTCTCTCGAGAATATCGAAGCTCAATTTGCCGAGGGGAAGTTTTCTGCCCATGGATCAACTCCCGTTGCCGGGATTATACGAGATTTTTGGATTAATAGGAAAGGAAAATCTTGAAGGTATCTCAATGGGTCCAGAATACCTGGATATGCTTGAAAGAGATTTTTTGATATGGTTTGACCGGACAGAGCGATATAAAATATGTTCGAAATCGAGACATTGAAGGGACTTTTGGGAGGTTGGACTATAATCCCAAAGCGTGACCTAATGAGGGGACGTTGAGGAGATGGCGGAGAATATTGAAAGGGAGGTATTTATCTGAATCGCAATTCAGTGATTTTTTGGCAGGCTTGAAAAAACGGATAAGGAGGAAAGAGCTATGAACCAAGCAGCAGCCCACACGAGAGAGTATTTGACACGCCTCGGAATGGGGGGGTCAGTGCTAATTGGAAGGTATGCCCGAAACTACTCAAAAATCATACGAAAATTCCTTGACATGATTTTGAATTTTGCTATGATGGGGCGGTCATACTAGTAGCCTGAAGAGTAGAAACAAGCCAAGGTGGAATTGCGAGGCGACGGCATCAACTTCAACACGAGGCGGGCGGTAGGAAATCCTGACCTTCTTCTCACCCTGGGGGCCGCGGGGTTACTAAAAAGAATAAGAAGAAAATGTGTATTGAAGCAGGAATAGTCAGACGGGGATTTCGAGCCGTGGATAATCATGAACACCGAAATTTTTGTAGGATTACTGTCCTAAAAATAGCATTCGCGCAGGTGATTAACAGGGATTTCCAGATGGAAAGGGGGTGAATAATTGTTCTCGACTATTTCTTTTTTTCTCCCATGTACTAAGGAGGTGGCTTATGAAAAAGATAGCGACGTCTTTCATGTTAATCTTAACATTTGGTTTTGTGCTGATGATGTGGGGAACCTCCGCGCCTGCCCTTGCCGCTGATGTGGTCATCGGCAATATCCTTCCCTTAAGCGGGCCAGTGGCACCCATCGGGAAGGTGGGCCGAGAGATCCGGGAGATGGCTGTCGAGGAGATCAATGATGCAGGTGGCATTAAATCCATGGGGGGCGCCAAGTTAAAGATGATCTATGCCGACAGTCGTGGCGATCCCAAGGTGGCCATGACGGAGGCTGAGCGACTTATCACCAAAGACAAAGTCGTCTGCATCACCGGGGCCTACCAGAGCGCGGTTACCTATCCGAGCACCGAGGTCGCCGAACGGTATAAGGTTCCCTACCTCGTTCCCGTCTCGGTCAGGGATGCGATCACGGAGCGGGGCTTCAAATACACCTTCCGGGTTGCCGCGAAAGCGTCTTGGTATGCCAGGGATCAGATCAGCTTTATCAAGGCCTTGGGAGAGAGAACCGGGCTCATGCCCAAGAAATTGGCCTTTGTATACGAGAACACGGACTGGGGAACATCCACTGCGGAGGGTTGGCGGCCGCTTGCTAAAGAGGCGGGCTTCGAAGTCGTGCTGGACGAACCCTACCCAGCAAACGCCCCTGATCTAACGCCTGTGGTCCTCAAGATAAAGAGGGCAAAGCCTGACTTCATCCTGTTCGTCTCCTACATAGCCGATGCCACGTTGTTGATGAACACGATAGCCGAACACGAAGTCGATGTCATGGGAATGATCAGCAGCGGTGGAGGACACTCTGACCCCAAGTTTATTCCGAACACGGGCAAGAACTCCCTTTACCACTTCGATGCCTGTGAATGGGAAGCGGATCTCAACCGCCCTGGGCTAAAAGAGACCAACGCCAAGTTCAAGGAACGCTATGGGTACAATATCAGCCCAGAGGCTGCCAACGTTTATGCCTCCATGTATGTGCTCAAGGATGCTCTGGAAAGGGCGGGGTCTGCTGATCCGGAGAAGCTCCGCGACGCATTGGCCAAGACAGACTATGCCAAGGGGCCGGGTATGATTGTTCCCTATGAAAAGATCAGCTTTGACGCCAAGGGCCAGAATCCTCAAGCCCAGCTCGTCGTGGTTCAGATTCGCCAGATGCCGGACGGAAGCATCGAACGATGCACAATATACCCATGGGCGGTCGGACGAGCCGGGTTTGAACCAATCTATCCGATACCCTCATGGAAGTGGCGCAAAACCAACGGCCGCGCTGAATAATGGAACGCGAGGGCTCCTCAGCTTGAGGGCCCTCGCCTCTCGCCCAAAGAGGTCTCTTCATTTCTGACCAGGGGGAAGGAACCAGGAGGGGGCACTGTGGACATTATAGTAACCACCATCATCAACGGCATTCTGATGGGGGGAGTGTATGGGCTTACAGCATTGGGGCTAACTCTCATCTTCGGGGTGATGAAGGTGATCAATTTTGCCCACGGATCCTTCCTTATGGCCGCTATGTTTGTCACCTATTACCTTTTCCAGCTTACCGGGATCGACCCGTATCTCGGACTGGTCATCACCCTGCCCTTGCTCTTCGCCTTCGGTTATTACACACAAAAGGTGCTGATCCGGCCGGTTTTCAGGATCGAACGGGACGTTCGTGAGCCCATCTCAGTCCTCATGTTAACCGCAGGGCTCTGGATCTTCATGGATGCCTTCGCCCTGGCCCTTTTCGGCGCCTTTTATAAAACGATAAGGACCCCCTATAAGGGGGCCGTCCTTCACCTGGGTGATATCATCATTAGTCTCCCAAGGCTCTATGCCTTCCTGACCACGGTGATTCTAGCCATTCTCTTTTACTTATTCCTCAAAAAAACGCGACTCGGCAAGGCCATCAGGGCCACTGGCCAGGACCGCGATGCCGCAAGACTGATGGGCATTAGTATCGATCGGATTTACAATGTGGCCTTTGGCATCGGCATCGCTATTGTGGGGGTTGCCGGGGCCGTATTGATGCCTTTTTACTACGTTCACCCAGTGGTGGGGGTAGTCTTTGACATCCGCGCCTTCATCATCGTGGTTCTCGGCGGCCTTGGAAGCATTCCTGGCGCCCTCTTGGGAGGGGTCATCATCGGTGTGGTGGAGTCTCTCGTAGCCCAGTTCATAACCGCAACGTGGACTGAGGGCATCATTTACGCCATCTTCATATCGGTCCTGTTTCTGAGACCCGAGGGGCTGTTCGGATTCAAAGCCGAGTGGTAGGGGGGAGATGTGGAAAAAGAAAGAACTCACGCAAAGACATTGAAAATAGGCCGCATAACCTGGATCGCGTTAATCGGCGTCGGTATCCTGCTTGTCGCACCCTTTTTCATCCAAAGTCCGGCATTTTTCCAGTTCATGATTCTGATCCTCTGGTACGCATATCTCACCACGAGCTGGAACCTCGTCGGGGGATTTGCTGGTGTACTTCCCCTAGGTCATGCTACCTTTGCTGGGATCGGGGCGTATACTTCTTCTGTCCTTTTTGTCCATTACGGTCTCACCCCCTGGGTCGGCATGTTTGCAGGGGCATTGCTGGCCGCGATCGTGGGGGTTATCATCGGGGCCCCTACCTTCAGACTCAGGGGAGCTTACTTCGCCCTGGCAACCATCGCTATTTGTGAAAGCTTGAGAGTTGTTCTGGAAAACATGCAGAAATTTCTCGGATTTGACATCAACGGGGCTCGGGGGATTCTCCTCCCCTTAAAAGGGCACTCTCCAATCAACTACCAGTTTCTGGACAAACGCTATTTTTACTATATCATCCTGGTCATGCTGGCCATTATCTTTTACATCACCTACCGGATTGCCCGGTCCAAACTGGGCTACTACCTCGTGGCAGGAGGTGAGGAGAAAGAGGCGGCCGAGGCTCTCGGCATCAATGTGGCTAAGTGTAAACTGATCGCCATGGCCATCAGCACCTTTTTCACGGCCCTGGGGGGCACCTTCTACATGCAGCTTGTCCATTACATTTATCCCCGGGGAATCGTGAGCCTCGATCTCTCTTTTGAAATCGCCTTCATTGCCATCATCGGGGGAAGAGGGACGCTTCTGGGCCCCATAGTGGGGGCGGTCCTTCTAGTCCCCGCTGCTGAGCTGACGAGGACCTATCTTGGTGGAAGCTACGAAGGGGTCCACCTCATGCTTTACGGGGCAGTCCTGATGGCGGTGATGCTCTTCAAACCCAGAGGCATCATGGAGCCTCTGGAAACGTTCTACAGATGGGTTCTCCGTAAATTCTCTCTTCAGCCAGTTATGCAAACGGACAGGGGCGTGTGATGAATCTTTTGGAACTCAGGGGAATATCGAAGAATTTTGGTGGATTGACGGCTGTGGCGAACCTCGATCTCACCATTTCCCAAGGCGAGATCGTGGGAATGATCGGTCCCAACGGAGCGGGCAAGACGACGGTCTTTAACCTTATCACAGGGTTTCATTTTCCAGATCGCGGTGATGTCCATTTCAATGGTGAAAAAACTACCCGCCTGAAGCCCTATGATCTCTGCCTCAAAGGCATCGGGAGGACCTTTCAGATCGTGAAACCCTTTGCGACCAAGAGCGTGATTCGAAACGTGATGGTGGGAGCTTTTTGCCGGGTGACAACCGGTCACGAGGCTGAGCAGGTCGCCCACGAACTCCTCAATTTCACCGGTCTCTACCCTAAGAAGGACATGCTTGCCAAAAATCTTACCATCGCGGATCGAAAACGCCTGGAGTTGGCAAGAGCCTTGGCCACCCGGCCCAAGCTCCTCCTGCTTGATGAGGTCATGGCGGGTCTGACCCCCAAGGAGACGGATGATATGATTTCCCTTGTGAGAAAGATCCGCGATCAGGGGATCACCCTGTTCATTATTGAACACGTGATGCAGGCAGTGATGGCCCTTTCGGAGCGGGTGGCCCTCCTGCACCATGGGGAGAAGATCATGGAAGGGACGCCCCAGGACGTGGCATCCGATAAAAGGGCAATCAAGGCTTACCTGGGAGAAGAATATGTCATTGCTCGAGGTTGAGAATATCGACGTCTTCTATGAAGACGTCCAGGCGGTATGGGGAATCTCCCTGCACGTCGACGAGGGGGAGGTTGTCGGCATCATCGGTGCCAACGGCGCGGGTAAGAGCACGACACTGAACACCATCTCCGGGCTGCTTAAGCCAAGAGCGGGATCCATAGTTTTCAGGGAACAAAACATCGAACATCTACCCGCGGAGAAGATTGTGGAGTCGGGAATCGCCCAGATTCCCGAGGCCCGGCGTCTGTTTCCATTCATGACGGTCCAGGAAAACCTGGAGATAGGAGCGTACAACCGCCGCGCCGAGGCCGTCAAGAGCCAGACCCTCAAGGAAGTGTTTGACCTCTTCCCCATACTCAAAGAGCGGAGGAGCCAGCTTGCGAGGACCCTGAGCGGAGGTGAACAGCAGATGCTGGCCGTTGGACGCGGTCTGATGGCGAAACCGATTTTGCTCATGCTCGATGAACCGTCCCTTGGGCTTGCTCCCATGCTGGTTAAGGCCGTTTTTGAAGCCGTGCGACAGATCAACGGTGGTGGAACCACCGTCCTGCTGGTGGAACAGGACGTACAGCATTCCCTTCAGTTGAGCCACCGGGGTTACGTGTTGGAGAACGGTCGGGTGGTCATGGAGGGGACTGGAGAGGAACTGCTAGAGGATCCCCATATCAGGAAGGCATATCTCGGCGTTTAGGGAGTTGCTGATTACTCCTCGACACCAAAACAAGATAGAGATAGTGGTCCACATTTCCCAAACACCCAATGAGTGCCTCTTTTAAGGGAGGGGATAAATCAGGACTAAAGCCATAAAAGTACATAACATAAGGCTTTTCGACCGCGGAGCATAAGTGCGGAGGGAAGAAGGGAAGGGAGATGAATTAATGAAAACCAATGAATCTCTACTCACTGCAAGGAATAAAAACGTCCCCCAGGGTCCATTTAATGTTCACCCCATATTTGCCGATAGGGCACAGGGTGCCCTTATTACTGATGTGGAGGGGAGGGAGTATATCGACTTCGCGGGGGGCATAGGTGTAGTCAATGTCGGCCACTGTGATGAAAACGTCCTGAGGGCTATCGAGGATCAGATCAGAAAATATATTCATACCTGCTTTCATGTGGTGATGTACGAGCCCTACGTAGCATTGGCCGAAAGACTGAATGAGATCACTCCTGGAGACTTTCCCAAAAAGACGATGTTTGCCAATAGCGGGGCAGAGGGTGTCGAGAATGCCATCAAGATAGCCCGGCATGCCACAGGCCGCCCAGCCATTATTGCCTTCGAGGACGCCTTCCATGGCCGAACCCTTTTAGCATTGAGCCTTACCAGTAAGATGAAACCATACAAGTTTGGATTCGCTCCCTTTGCACCTGAAATCTATCGGATGCCCTACGCTTACTGTTATCGATGCGCTTTCGGTCTTGAGTATCCGACCTGTGAACTTCATTGTGCCTATTTTTTAAATGACTTTTTCCACACTCACATCTCCGGTGAGCATGTGTCAGCCTTGATCGTGGAGCCTGTGTTGGGTGAAGGCGGCTTTGTTGTTCCCCCCAAAGAGTATTTCAAAATCCTCCAAAAAATCTGTCAGGAGCACGGGATTGTCTTCATCGCCGATGAGGTTCAAACCGGCTTCGGTCGCACTGGCAGAATGTTCGCCATGGAGCACTATGGGGTGGAACCGGATATCATGGTCATGGCTAAGTCCATGGCCGGAGGTCTTCCTCTCAGTGGAATCACGGGGAGGGCGGAACTGATGGATCATCCCCAGGTAGGGGGTTTGGGAGGGACATTTGGCGGCAATCCAGTGGCGTGTCGGGCAGCCCTTGCGGTACTGGACTTGTTTCAGAATGAAGATCTTCTGTCAAGGGCCCAAAGAATTGGGGAAAAGGTTTTGGAGAGGTTTAAGGAATTCCAGGAACAGTACCCAATTGTCGGCGATGTCCGGGGATTGGGGGCCATGGTGGGAATGGAATTTGTGATAGATAGAAAAACGAAGGAGCCAGGTACCGCCCTCGCGAAACGTCTGACAGGGCTGTGTCGAGAAAAAGGACTGCTCATGATATCAGCGGGAACTTACTCCAATATCATCCGACCCCTGATGCCCCTGGTTATCACTGATGAGCAACTGGAAAAAGGACTTTCCATTATCGAGGAGAGCCTGAGCGAACTTCATAATAATACGCAACACTAAGGGCTTTGCTAGAACCGACGATTCAACTCTCTCTAACGATTTTGATCTAAACCTTCCGAGTATTTCAGCTATTCAAATGCTGTAGTCCAGAGGAACCCCAAGGCCAAGAGAACAAAAGATAAACTGAAAATGTGAATTGAAATGCTCGTAGGACTAAATCAATAAAGTCATTAACTATGGATAAAATATGTTAGCGGTTGTCAAAGATTTTTCTAAAAAAGGGGTATCACTGAAAGATGTTCCCATTCCTAAGATCAGTCCCTACGAGGTTCTCATTGAGGTTAGGGCAGTTGGAATTTGCGGGAGTGACGTTCGGATCTACAATGAAGTTATTCCTGGAAGAAAGAAAATTGTCATTGGCCACGAACTCTCTGGTGAAATTGTTGATTGTGGGGAAAAGGTTGATCGCTTTAAAAAAGGGGAGAGGGTTGTTACTGAAATCTGCATCGGCTGTGCCATTTGCCAATATTGTAAGAAAGGATTGATTAACCTTTGCGACAAGCTGGAGGAAATCGGAATAACCGTGGATGGGGGAATGGCGGAATTTGTATCAAGCCCGGCAAGGAATGTCCATCTTATTCCGGGAAACATTTCCTTCGAAGAAGCCACCCTTGCTGACCCTTTGGCATGTACAATTCGCGGATTGGAAATGGTAAGTGTTCGCCCAGAATCATGGGTTACTGTATTGGGGCCAGGAGCAATCGGTCTTTTAGCAGTACAAGTCGCCAAGAAAATCTTGAGGGCAAAGGTGATTGTTACAGGAACGCGAGAGGATAGGTTGGCCCTAGCTAAACATTTCGGTGCGGATTATGTGGTCAATGTTAATGATAGCGACCCGGTAGAGTGTATTTTAGAGATAACAGAAGGTGGAGCTGATTTTTCTTTTGAAGCCGCTGGTTCAACCGTAGCATTGGAGAATGCCTTTTTTTCCACAAAGAGAAACGGCTCCGTTGTATCGATGACCGTTCATAAACGAGTCAATATCAATATGGAGCCAGTAATTAGAAATGAGCTCAAGGTTTTTGGCTCTATTTGCTATAATTATAAGGAATTTGATCAATCCTTGGATTTAATTCAAAAAGAGAAGGTGCATGTTAAAAAATTTACGGAAAACATTTTTTCTTTGAAAGAAGTCGATAAGGCATTTGATTTTTTGATTTCCAGAAAGGGTGTAAAGGTAATATTAAAACCAAAATAATTGGAGTAGGCGAGATGGTAGCAGGCGTATTGATCAAAACTGAACCAAAAAAGACGAAAGAAGTATACAGACAACTAAGAAATATGGAAGGGGTAGCTAATATTGTGGCCGTATTCGGAAGCTATGACATGGTGCTTATGATCCGGGCTTTAGATTTAGATGCTGCCAGTAAACTGATTGCCAGAATCAGAGAAGTAGATGGGATCATTTCTACGGAGACACTCATAGCTGCCTCTCCTCCTGAATAGGATATAAGTGTATATTGTTTTTTATCAAGGGAATCCGTATATGAAGGATACAGGAAAAAACGGGTGCCGCATCTCATCGCATGTTACACGGGACACCGGGGACAATTGAAAGAGGGAATGAGCGTTATTACGAAAAGTGAAAGGGTTCGGCTTTTGACCAAGGTAGGAAAAGTTACCTTGATCTCGTTTCCGGCTTTACCCGCCTCATTGATGTGGGATACGGACGTGAGGAGACAGCTCAGGCGTTCTATGATCAGATGGCCGAGCTCTCGTATTTTACCTCCATGCAGTTTTCCAACATGCCTGCAGTTAAACTTGCAGAAGCCCCGGGGGAAATTGCACCGGGAAGATACATAAGTTTATCGTCCTGGACTTGAATATACACAAGGACTTCGTGATCTTGAAGGGTCTTGTTCCATTTACGTTCCATACTATATCTACAAAATGAGGCGAAGCGTCTCCATGAGCGTGTGTCCGCCTTGCGCTCGTGGAAGAAATGTAGGCCTATTTGCAGGCCGGTCCTCGGTCCGTCCAGACCTCGCAGGCCCCGGCATTGTCCGATTGAAAAGCATCTCTGATATACTATCTTCACATCGGGACTAGGTGTGATTGATGGGACCCCCCACTGCTGGATAGTGAGTCTTACATCAAGGACCTAGATTCTGGACCCGATCCCACCAGTGACTGGATTAGGAAGATAAGGGGGGTGGCTGAAGTGGAAATCGGAAAAAAGATGGAAAGTGTAGGATTGGAGCCGGGCGAGGCTCCCGAGCCGGTGGCTTCGTATGTTCCCGCGGTACATTTGGGGAATTTCATCTTTAGCTCAGGGCAACTTCCCGGAATTACGGGGGAGTTGAAGGCAAGGGGTAAGACAGGGAGGGACCTTATCCTTGAAGAAGGGTTTGACTGTGGAAAAGTAGCGGCAATGAACCGCTTGGCGGCCCTAAAATCCGTGGTGGAAGGACTGGATCGAGTTCGAAGGATTTTCCGGGTGACCGGTTTCATCAGCAGCGCCCCTGGGTTTGCGGACTAGTCCAAGGTGATGAACGGGACATCGGATCTGTTGGTTGAGATATTTGGCGATGTGGGGAGGCATTTTAGGCTGGCTAGAGGGACGCGAACTTCCCCTAGAGGCGCCAGTGGAGGTCGAGATAATCCCAGAGGTTCAATAACTGGTCGATTTTTGAATGGTGTTTTTCCTCATTTGAGGATCCCCCCCTCGGTCATCCTCTTTGGATTGAGGAGGGAATCGAGCTTTTCGTCAGAGAAGAGTCTCTCTTCTTTCGCCACCTCTTTGATGGTCTTATTGGATGTATAGGCCTTTTTGGCGATTTCAGCGGCCCTCTCATACCCGATTTCCGGTGCCAAGGAGGTTGCGAGGGCCAAGCTCTGTTCTACCATCTCAGCACAGCGCTTTTCATTAGCGCTGAGCCCCTCAATACACCTTTTCCGAAAATTGTCGCTCCCCGTAGCCAAGATCTGGATAGACTGAATCAAGTTGTACGCCATTACTGGCATCATGGTGTTCAACTCGAAATTTCCTCCCTGTCCCCCGAGGGTGATGGCGAGGTCGTTTCCGATGACTTGGACTCCGACCTGGATCAGGGATTCAGCGATCACCGGGTTTACCTTACCCGGCATCATTGAGGAACCGGGTTGGATCTCGGGTAAATAAATCTCCCCTAGGCCACAACGAGGTCCCGATCCCAGCCACCGAATATCGTTAGCCATTTTGATAAACCCCACCGCAAGGATTTTCAAGACCCCGCTCACCTCTACCAGCCCATCCTTTGTTCCCTGAGCTTCGAAGTGGTTGACTGTTTCCCTAAGTGGCAACCCGGTCTTCTTGCTCATATGGCCGATAGCCCGCCCTGGGAAATCGGAATGAACGTTGAGTCCTGTTCCCACAGCTGTCCCTCCCAGGGGCAATTCCATGAGTGTATCCATGGAACGCTCAATCCTTTGGACTCCCAATTCGACCTGACGGGCGTACCCACTAAATTCCTGCCCCAACCGTATGGGGAGTGCATCTTGGAGGTGAGTCCGTCCAATTTTAATGATGTGATCGAAGGCCTTGGATTTATCGGTGAGGGCTCTGCGTAATTCTCGTAAAGCGGGAAGCAGCTCCTGCTTCAAGAGCTCTGCTGCTGCCACGTGGATGGCTGTGGGAATTACGTCATTACTTGATTGGCAGAGATTGACGTGATCGTTAGGATGAACCGGGGATTTACCCCCGATTGGGCGGCCCAGGAGTTCATTGGCCCTATTTGCGATTACCTCATTGGCGTTCATGTTGGTGGATGTCCCGGACCCGGTCTGGAAGATGTCCAATACGAATTGATCGTCCCATTTCCCATCGATCACCTCATGGGATGCCTTCTCAATGGTCTTTGCGAGATTCTCCTCCAATAATCCCAATTCTCCATTTGCCCGGGCGGACGCCCACTTAATGAGCCCTAGGGCCCGAACAAAGGCCCGCGGAAAACGGAGATCACTTATGGGGAAATTATCAACGGCCCGCTGGGTTTGAGCTCCGAAATAGGTTCCTTTAGGAACCTTAACCGCTCCCATGGAATCCTTCTCTATCCTGAAACCCCCATGTTCCCCTATCATCATGTCCTCCTCCTGTTCGAAACGATACCTGCGTTACATTATATCGATGATGAGAGTGACCCACAAGGAGGAAAGCCGCCTAAACCAGGAGAAAACGTCTTGACATGACATAGTAAAACTGGTAATTTTACTAAGTTTTACCCTAAGACTCTTGAAGAAGGGGATGAAATAGGATAATATAAAAAGTTTGACACACATCTGACAGGAGGGGGAGATGCCCACGATAAACCAGTTAGTCAGGAGGGGACGAACTGCTCTCAAAAGTAAAACAACTGCTCCTGCCTTGAAGGGATCTCCTCAGAAAAGAGGAGTATGCATTCGAGTCTATACATCAACCCCCAAGAAACCAAATTCCGCCCTGCGAAAGGTTGCCCGGGTGAGGTTAACAAATGGCATGGAAGTGACCACCTATATCCCGGGAATGGGACATAACCTCCAGGAGCATTCGGTCATCTTGATAAGAGGTGGGAGGGTAAAGGATCTTCCTGGGGTCCGATACCACA
>CAYFXL010000058.1:0-16391 GCA_964346945.1 uncultured Syntrophobacterales bacterium | reverse complement strand
GCATATTAAAAAAATCATGAACAGTGGCAGCGGAAAATGCTCGGCTGAATTCACTGCTGCGACTGATTTGTGGAAGGGACGCTAAGGTATTGGTAACAGAGGTGCCTATATTAGCCCCCATAATGATGGGAATGGCGGCTGGTATTTCCAGAACCCCCCCGGCCACCATCCCCACGACTATAGACGTCGTGGATGATGATGACTGGATAATCGAGGTTGAGAGAATTCCAATGAAGAGGCCAACAATCGGATTGGTGGTTGCCTGAATGAGCGACCGCGCGAATTCCTTCCCGAACATCTTCAGGGAGGTCCCCATCAATTCCAAGCTTAAAATAAACAGGTAGAGGGAAATGATGAGCCCGAGGACGTTTATGAGGGAAGGATGGGCCCCGTACCATCTTTTTGATTTTTCCCATACCGGTGAAATCCAAGCCCTCATCCTTCCAGAAAATTCCTTTCTTCATGGGGGTCTAACACGCAGACTGCACTGTTTGGCTTCCCTGGATGGACTCCCAGGCCTGCACCACGTGCTCCCGCCGGGTCTCGGTCTGGCCAATGCTGAGACGGAGACAGAAGTGCTCCCCTAACCGTGTCTGAGTCATATAGATCCTCCCCGAACGGTTGACCTCATCCAGGAGGGCCTTGTTCAATCTCTCCAGTTCTTCCGGGGGGAGATCCTGGCCGGAGCGCTTTCCCGGCCGAAAGCGAAAACAGATGGTGTTGAGGGGGACAGGTGCCAGGAGCTCAAAGTCTTCGCTTCCCTCCACCCATTCCTTGAACTCCTGGGCCAATGCCAGATGTCCCCTGAGCCTTTCCTGAAGACCTGCAACGCCGTAATAGCGCAGCACGAACCACAGCTTGAGGGCCCGGAAACGGCGACCCAACTGGATGCCCCAGTCGCGGAAGTTGGGCACCTGGCGGTCCAGGTCCGTCTTCAGGTATTCCGGTAGAATGGAAAAGGTGGCCGTTAAGACCTCGGGATGTCGGCAGAAGAATGCCGAGCAGTCGAAGTTAGTAAAAAGCCACTTGTGGGGGTTGAAGACCATGGAGTCGGCCAACTCGATTCCATCAAAGATCCAGCGCTTCTCCGGTAGAATGGCCGCACTCCCGGCGAGGGCAGCATCCACATGAAACCATAGGCCATTGCGTTGGGCGATCTCACCGATAGGTCTCAAGGGATCTATGGCCGTAGATGATGTGGTCCCTACCGTGGCGGTGACGCAACAGGGTTGAAAGCCCCGCTCTCTATCCTCCTTGAGCCGCCTTTCCAGATCCTCAGGGTCCATAGCATAGTTCTCGTCCACCGAGACCAGGACCAGATTCCCTGCGCCAAAGCCCGCGATTTTCAAGCCCTTTTCCACGGAAGAGTGAGCCTCACGAGAGGTATAGACGCGAAGAGGGGACTGTCCGGACCAGGCAAAAAATCCCCGGGAATTGATCTGGAACTGCGACAGCCGCTCCCGGGCGCACAGCAGAGCACAGAGGGTGGCTGTGGAGGCAGTATCCTGGATCACCCCGCGGAAGCTCGGGGGAAGGCTCACCATTTGGCGTAACCAATCCATGACCAGTTCTTCAAGCTCTGTGGCCGCCGGAGATGTCTGCCAGAGCATGGCATTAATGCCGAGACCAGCAGAAAGAACCTCTGCCAGGATGGAGGGGCCACTGTTGTTTGCTGGAAAATAGGCAAAAAAGCGGGGATGGTTCCAATGGGTGATCCCGGGCAGGATGATCTCCTGGAAATCTCCCAGGATGGCCTCCATTGACTCACCCGCACTGGGAGGGCTTGAGGGAAGTCGCCCTCGAACATCTCCGGGAGAGACGGTAGACATGACCGGGTAGCGTTCCACTTCCTTTAGGTAGTTGGCCACCCAGTCGATTACCTCGTGCCCATACTGGCGAAAAGTCTCGGCATCCATGGTATGCTCCTTCGGTCATAAGGCTGCCTACAACATAAAGGAGGAAAATCCCCTTGTAAAGGAGAAAGTTTTGCCACTTGATTTAGATTTCGGGTGCAAAGGAGACTCCTGGACAACGCTGTTCCCTCGGAACCGGCGAACCTTTCAAGTAATCAAGGTTGAATTGCGGTGTCAGCCTGAAACAGGTGGTGCAACCCCAAAAATTCAATGTGGAATATTCCTCACCGATTACATATAATTACCTTACCCGATCAAAGGGAGCCAATGTGATCTCTCTCGAGGTTAACGGAAAGCACCACAAGGTCAATGTCAGCCCGGATGTGCCACTCCTATGGGTAATAAGGGAGTATCTCAAGTTAACGGGCACAAAGTATGGTTGCGGTATTGGGATGTGTGGTTCATGTACCGTCCATATTGACGGTCAGGCTCGAAGGTCGTGTCAGGTTCCCCTTGGAGATGCACGGGGTAAGAGAATTACCACGATAGAGGGCCTTCCTGAGGATCATCCAGTAAAAAAGGGTTGGATAGAAGAGCAGGTTCCGCAGTGCGGGTACTGCCAACCCGGGCAAATTATGCAGGCAGCAGCGTTGCTCTCAGAAGAATCAAATCCCTCAGAAGAGCGGATTATAAAGGGCATGGATGGGGTTCTCTGTCGTTGTGGCACATACCCCCGTATCAAACGCGCTATGAGAGGGGTTATTAAGGAGAGCAAAAAAGGTATAAGTAAATCCCCATTGGGAGCGGTTGATTGGGGTTTAACAGTAGGAAAAGCCTCTCCCAGCGGCGATGGTTTCAGCCCAAGTCCATGGCTCCTCATAACGCCGGATAATATCGTAACCGTTATTGTTGGGAAGTCTGAAATGGGCCAGGGCGTATCAACCTCCCTGCCAATGATTGTGGCAGATGAGATCGAGGCGGATTGGGAACAGGTGCGAGTTAAGATGGCCCCTGCCGGGGAAGAATACAAGGACCCGGTCTGGGGTATGCAAACCACGGGAGGGTCCACGAGTATACGGCATATGTTTGGTCCCTTGCGGAAAGCCAGTGCTGCTGCTCGTGAAATGCTCGTCAGTGCCGCTGCCCAGACATGGACGGTGCCAGTACTTGAATGTGAAGCCTATCGAGGAAGGGTAAGGCATACAGAGAGCGGCCGCAGCCTGAGCTATGGTCAGCTCTGCCAGAAAGCCGCTAAAATTCCCATCCCGCCGAATCCACCTTTAAAGAAGAAGAGCCAGTTCGGGTTGATCGGAACTTCGATGCCGCGCTTGGACGTGCCGGATAAAGTCAATGGTTCCGCGATATTTGGAATGGATGTCTTTATCCCGGACATGCTCTATGCCGCGGTTGTCCGTCCACCGGCCTACGGGACGAAGGCAATTTCCTCCCATAGGAAAGCTGCTGAGAAGGTACCCGGTGTTCGTAAGGTAGTGGATTTGAATCGTAGAATTGCCGTATGCGCCGATACGCTCGACGCGGCATGGAAAGGGAGAGATGCCCTTCAAGTCACGTGGGACAAGGGTGCGCATCCCCACTTGAACAATGACACCCTTGAGGAAATATTTGTTCGACATCTTGACAAACGGGGCAAATCAGCACGTAACCATGGAAACGTGAACCGCGCAATGAACCGTGCCGTTCAAAAGATTGAGGCGACATACATCTTACCGTATCTCTCACATGCCACCATGGAACCGATGAATTGCACAGCTCATGTTCGCGAAGATACATGCGAGGTATGGGCTCCAACGCAAGACCAGTCCGGAGTTCTCCAGACGGTGAAAGAGGTGACCGGATTGAAACCGGAGCAGATTCACGTCTATACGACTTACCTTGGCGGCGGCTTTGGCAGGCGCCTGGAATCGGATTTCGTGGAGGAAGCCCTTCACGTATCCAAGGCAACGGGAAAGCCGATAAAGCTCATATGGACAAGGGAAGAGGACATGCAAAATGATTTTTATCGACCCGCTACCTGCTCCAAAATCCAAGGTGGTATTGATGGTAAGGGTCGCCTCATTGCATGGGCACACAAACTCGTTGCCCCATCAATCTTTTCCCGTGTTTACCCACAGATGGTGACAGATGGAATTGACCCCGCAGCCGTAGAAGGTGCCGTGGGCATGAAATATGAGATTCCAAATATTCATGTCGAGTATGTGAGGATAGACGTTCCCGTCCCTGTTGGCTTCTGGCGTTCAGTGGGACATTCGCACAATGCCTTTAGCGTGGAGAGTTTCGTTGATGAGCTGGCCCATGCAGCAAGGAAAGACCCCTTGGAATTTCGGTTGGATCTTTTGAAGAACCATCCTCGTCCTCGACGTGTGTTAGAGGTAGCCGCTGAAAAGGCCCTTTGGGGAAAATCCCTTCCAAAAGGACATGGACGTGGCATTGCCCAACACTTCTCCTTTGGGAGCTACGTGGCTCAAGTTGCGGAAGTGTCCGTTAATGAAAAGGATGGGAAGGTAAGGGTCTACCGGATCGTATGCGTTGTTGATTGTGGCCCTGCAATTAATCCGGACACGATAACTGCCCTAATGGAAGGTGGAATCATCTTTGGATTGAGCGCGGCTCTCAAAGAGAGGGTTCACTTTGCACGAGGTGGGGTGGCATCAGCGAATTTCCACAACTATGAAATACTCCCCATGAGCCAAGCTCCGGAAATTGAAGTTCACATCGTGAAGAGCGATGCCAAACTGGGAGGAGTGGGTGAACCGGGCGTGCCTCCGACCGCTCCTTCCGTTGCAAACGCGGTGTTTGCTGCTGCCGGTGCACGGGTGAGACGCCTTCCGATGAAACCCGAAACGGTTATGGGTATAATTAAAGAGGAATGAGGGGGAAATCGCTATGGCACGATACAGTAAGGAATCGAAATTGGAAGTTGAAGAGGTTCTTCGACGAGCCGATGCTTTCTTCGGATCTGGAGGACTGGGCTTGAATCTGGTCGAACGGAACGAATGCTGTTTGAGCTTCGAGGGCGGAGGCGGACATGTGACAGTGGCTGCGGCCCGCTGCAAACCGGACTGCACGGATGTGGATCTCGAGACCCGTGAGTGGGATTATCAGGTGAAGAAGTTCATGGAAAAAGTGTAATTTCTGGCTCTCACTTGAATCCCTGAAATCGAAACAAATCCTCGTGTAACTTCTCGCCAGGCGGACCGGAAACTGGAACCTTCCTATGGAAACCGCCCTTCAAAATATCTTCGCCATATAATGTATCATGGTGGGGGCTTACTTCCTCAAGAAACGATCGCCTTATCCCCTTGGGTGGTAAATAACCTCTTATTTAATTTTTTCCTTCCGGTTACGGTATTCCACTCGCTTATCGGGGGGCAACACTTTCAGGCGTCCGCATTCACAAAACTGGTCTTCTTTGCTTTTGGGGTTTGCTCTATTAACCGGTCTTTTGCGTTCCTTGCTCGTAAAGCCGTTCGATCTCGGTATGAGCTTTAAAAGGACGTTTGTCCTCGCTTCACCATACGGTAGTCATGTCTTTCTAGGCATTCCGGTTGCTTATGCCTTATGAGGGGAAGGGGGGTTCTGGCGCTCTTCTATTCTATCGGGGGTTACCTCTTCTTGTACATTATCGGCTTCTCCGTCATGACGGGCAGTATTGGCCTTTCCGGTTTGACAAAAAATCCGTTGATTATCTCTCTGATGGTCGGATTTCTTTGCTTTTTCTTACGGATACAAATCCCACCATTGCGCTCTCACACCTGATCCAACATGAATATGACCACGTTTCCCCTGTCAATGATGCTCGTGGGAGGAGGGCTTAGCTTAAAATCCCTCCTGCGATCGAGGAATATTCTCCATGTATTCATGGGAAACCTTATGAAGCTCATCATATCTCCCCTCCTTGCCTATTGCGCTGTGTCAACCTTTTCGTTGCCCTTCGAGCAACTGGCCGTCTGTGTAGCGATTTCCGCCAGCCCAGCCGCTGTACTTGTGACGATATTCACCGTAAAATACGATGGAGATGTTCCCTTTAAAAACTCAATGGTTACCCTCACTACGCTGACAAGTATCGGGACTTTCCCACCCCTTTTCTTCCTCTTAAAGGGATAGTGGCCAAACTGGGTCCACCTCAGTAAACTTGTCATTTAACCCTCAGGACCGGTTTCCCAAAACCACCATCGCGGTTGACATGGCCTAGGAAATTTATTTTATTTATCTGTCATGGGAGATGAATATCCTCCTCCTGAATGAAGGAGGATAGAATGAAACCAAGGAGGTATGACGATGAATTTGGTTAGTAAAACCGCCCCCGATTTAGAGCTCGAGGGATACTTCAATGGCTCATTCGGCAAGTACAAGTTATCGGACTACCGGGGAAAATGGGTCATCTTGCTCTTCTACCCCCTCGATTTCACCTTCGTCTGTCCCACCGAAGTGCTCAACTTCTCGGATGCGGCAGATGAATTGGCTCAACTCAACTGCCAGATTTTCGGCATCTCAGTGGATTCAAAGTACGTCCACAAGGCTTGGGTGGATACAAAGCGCGAGGATGGAGGACTCGGCGGTGCCCTCAACTACCCGCTCCTCTCGGACATAAATAAGCAGATCGCGCGAGACTATGACATCCTCATGGAGGAGGAAGGCGTTGCCCTGCGAGGGCTTTTTCTCATCAATCCGGACGGGATAGTCATGCACAGCACGATAAACAACCTCTCCGTTGGCCGCTCGGTAAACGAGGCCAAGCGGGTTCTCAAGGCCTTTCAGTTCGTCACCACTCACGAAGGGCAGGTCTGCCCCGCAGACTGGGAGGAGGGGAAGGATACCATGGTTGCCGATTCGGAACAGATGAAGAAATACCTATCGACCCATTGAGATCCATGCAACTGCCGAGGGGCGACCTTGAGCGCCCCTTTCTCATCCTTTTCCTTCCGGGAAGTGTTCCTTTTTCGCGCACAGTGCTAGAGGGGAGATATCCCTTTCCATGAAATCGACCCCTCATTTTTGAGGTGGGGCCTTGCATGGGGTACACGCGTCTTTCAGGCTCACGACGGCAGGGAGATGTGCTGTTATCCAAATCCTCGTTCAAGGACCTGGTTTAATTCATTTCTATCAAGCCCAGCTATTCCCAATGCGTGCAGCGACCTCCCCTTTTCCCAGTAGTCCGTCTGATTAATGATGGAGGCTATTTCAACAACCGCGTCGATGATTGGAGTAGCTATGCCAAACTGACGTGCTAGGAGACCTACCGGCACCAAGCCGTAGGGGATATCCTCGATGACATACCTCGCCTCCATTGAGGAAGGTCCAGAGATACGAGCTACCACTGCTTCTTTGTCCAACGGCGCCTTAAAGTAGTGGGACATAATGGTGCTCTTGAACGAGAAGGTCTCTTCGGGATATTCGAGCATTTTCACCCCGATAGCCTCGGCAACCCTCTTCACCTCCTCGTAAACCGCTCTGACTGCCCGCGCTACCGAGAGTGTCGTTCCATGGCGGTAAAAATAAAAGTCCTTCCCTAAGGTGTCGATCCAGCCAGCGTTGAGCACACACCCAACCGGGTGAACAATGGGATTCAAATTGTTCATCGAGGTAGCAAGGACATTTTCACCCGCCGCTACGGGATACAGGGGCCTGAGATCAGTCAGTACGCGCTCGATTTCGCTTGCCGGGAGGGTCGCTATTAGGAGCTTCCACGCTTCAACGAATACTCGTACCTTTCCCGCATCCTCCAGCCGACATCCCCACGGAAGGGTATGGCATTCGGCGAGGGTAATCTTCTTGTGCATTTTGCTCTCGCGTAACAGAGCCGAAAACCGCAGTGCGGAATAGTTGCCCGGCCAGCTAAGGATGGTTTGCCCGTCCTCAAGATGCGGCATGATGGCGTTGAAGAAGCGTTCGTGTCCCATAGCCGGGATGGCCAACATGATATAATCCACGCCTTCAACGGCCTGCTTGAAATCCGTTGTTGCTCGATAAACCCGAACGAATCTCTCTTCCCTCCAAGCATCAATAAGCTTCACACCCTGCTGCTCTAGGGTAGTACGGAAGTCGGCCTCAAACTCCGGGGCCTCACATATCCTTACTTCACACCCCTTCAGAGCCAAGTCAGCCGCCATGGCATGGGCCCCATTCCCCCCGCCCAACACTGCTATCTTCTCTATCCTCTTCATGTTTCCCCCTGTGAGCTCACAGAGCCGTCAAGCCCCCTCATCAGCGAGACGCTGATACCTTTCACCCGCGAGAAAGCGGCTTACTATTTCGATCCAAGCATATCGCAATTGATACCTATGAACAAGGGCCTGGGAACATCTCCAAAAAAGATATCCATTGATGGTAAAAAGGGGAT
This sequence comes from uncultured Syntrophobacterales bacterium, assembly GCA_964346945.1. Taxonomy (GTDB): domain Bacteria; phylum Desulfobacterota; class BSN033; order WVXP01. The sequence continues at coordinate 8,177 of CAYFXL010000058.1, read as the reverse complement.
GTCAACCCCGAGCGCACGTGTTTGGGCACATTTATTGCAAACCCATATCCAGAGGGGCGGGTTCACTCCACAAGCCGATCAGGTGTCAGCATGCTGAAAAGAGCCTGTCCCCTGGGAATCGCTTTTTACCTCCCAGGACTTTTCACATTCATCTTTCTCCTCTCCCCTTGTACAATTCTTGCAACAGATTACGAAAACCGCAGCGAGGTTCTTCACGTGGTTTCACCCGGGGAGTCGCTTTCCAAGATCGCACGCCATTATTTACCACTGACAGAGGCTTATACGCTAATCGACTTAATTCAGAGAATAAAGGAACGAAACAGTCTCACGGGAACGATGATTCGTCCAAATCAGCACCTCCTGATTCCCTCAGTTCGATCGACTCCTCTGATTTCCAAGACTATTCCCAAGGATAGGGACTTCGAGGCTAAAGGGATCTACCTCAACCGTTTCTCCATGGGTTGTCGGAAGATGAACAGACTGCTCGATAGGTTGATCGCCCTCGGGGGCAACACCGTCATCCTCGATGGGAAGGACATGTCGGGGAAACTCTCATATCCATCGCGGGTACCTCTGGCCAGAGAAATCGAGGCAAGTGCCAACCCCATCATCGCAAATCCAACCGAGCTGTTTCATCATTTGCACGAAAAGGGACTCCACGTCGTCATCCGCCTCGTTCTTTTCTACGACCCTCTTCTGGCGGCAGAGAGACCCGATCTGGCCGTTCGTTCCGCTTCAACCGGAGAACCATGGTTGGAGAACGGCAAACGAGCATGGGTCGACCCGTCTCATCCGACTGTCCAGCGGTACAATCTGGACATCGCCAGGGAATTGGCTGAGATGGGAGTAGATGAAATTCAGTTCGATTACATCCGTTTCCCTGCCATGGGAGATACTCGTGATGCCACATATTACTCTGAAGGTAACTTCGAAGGGCAGGAGACTTCAAAATACCAGGTCATTACCTCCTTTCTCGCTCAGGCCCGAGAGGAATTAGCCCCCTACAAACTCCTCTTATCCGTTGATGTTTTTGGGGTCATGGGATGGGAACATCCGGAGGATATCCAGACGACAGGCCAAAAAATAGGCGATCTAGCGAGATACTGTGATGCAATGAGCCCCATGATCTATCCTTCCCATTTTTATGGGTCCTTTCAAAACATTACAAATCCGGCGGATCAACCGTTCACCGTAGTCTCCGAAACGTGCCGAAGGTTCTCCGCACTTCTCGAGGGAAAAGAGGTGACCCTTCGGCCCTGGATCCAAGCTTTTCCATTCGGGACCAGTAGATTCGGTGAGGATTATATTCTGGAGGAACTCCGCGCCTTAAACCAGTCAAGCGCCCGCGGATGGCTTTTCTGGAGTGCGGGAAATGCATATGATGTTGCCTGGAAGGCCTTGGCCCAATGGAATAATACGGCCTTGGAGCAAAAGAACATAGAAGCCCAGATGTCCCGGCTGGATGAACCCATCATAGAATAAAGCCTCAGGGAATCCCCTTCCCCGCTTTTCCACCGGTTAGGGATATCAATATCTCTCCTTTCACTGATGGAAAAAGTGTCCATTATTGAGACTTTCCCCCTTTAACTTTCCATTCTCTTTTGGTATCCATTTTTACTGGACAAGGTCAAAACCCAAACCCTCAGGCCGAATATATTTGCCAGTTTGGGTTGCATGTTACCTCCTCGGGAGCTTTTCGTTGGTCTCTATGGTTCTCCTCCTATCATTAAGCTCGTTAAGGCAAAGCGCAAAGAAAGTATTATGCCCCTAAAAAAAATACCTCCCAAGTTCAATCTCTTTTACGGCTGGTATATATTGGCCTCCTCATTTGTTATTCTCTTCTTCAACGCAGGGGCCCGATTTTCCTTCGGGGTAATGTTCAAACCGATGATTACGGAGTTCGGTTGGAATAGAAGCTCAATCTCCTTGGCCTTCTTCCTCAATATGACCCTTTTTGCCCTGTCCCTCACCGTTGTTGGCAGGTTTTATGACCGGTATGGTCCCAAATGGGTGATCTTAATCTCAACCATTCTTCTCTCGGGTGGATACACTCTCATTTCTCGCATTGACTCCCTCTGGGAATTCTTCATCTCTTACGGAATCTTTGCAGCCATTGGTTTGGGTGGAACATCCGTTCCCTTGATCGCGGCCCTGATGAGCAAGTGGTTCGAAAAGTGGCGCGGCCTCGCCATTAGCTTGGCTCTGTCCGGTAATTCCTTGGGACATTTCGCACTCGTTCCGCTATTTACCATCTTAGTCCTGCGCCATGGCTGGAGGGCCTCATATCTCTGCATGGGCTTACTCATGTTGGTGGTCAATATCACCCTGGTACTGCTCGTGATCAAAGGCGATCCAGATGACCTCGGTAAGAGACCTTACGGCGCTGGAGATAGAGGGAAAATAGAAGGAGAAGAGACTCAAATATCTTCCGGTGGAAATATTCAAGATTTGAGTTTAGGAGGGGCCATGCGCACCCGCTCGTTCTGGTTCTTCCTCATCGCTATGTTCATCTGTGGTACCGGCGATTTTCTGATTACAACCCATTTGATACCCTTTGTCACCGATTATGGTATTTCACCCACAACGGCGGGCAACATGTTGGCTTGGTACGGATTGATGAGTTTGGCCGGGATAATGGTCGCTGGACCCGTCTCGGATCTGATGGGCAATAAGATCCCCATTGCCGTCACCTTTCTGTTGCGGGTCTTGTCATTTCTTCTGATCTTGAAATATCAGAATCTCGCTTCTTTCTACACCTTTACCTTGACGTTCGGCTTTACCCATCTCATTACAGCCCCGCTCACAGCTACCCTGGTTGGCAGGCTCTACGGGTTCTCTCATGTGGGTCTCATTTCCGGGTTTATTACTACCGTTCACCACTCAGCTGGAGGTTTTTGGGCCTATGTGGGAGGACTGATCTTCGATCAGACGGGAAGTTATCGATTAGCTTTTATCCTCTCGGCGATTATGGCCCTTGCCGCCTTTTGTAGCACTATTCTCATAACCGAGAAACGACATCAGGCCATTCAATAGCTTTCCCTCTTGACTGGGGAATTCACAATTGATTGTCCTATCTTATCGCCCACCTCCGTCCATATTTTCGAGCCGCGAAATTCGCTCGGCAGGGGGCGGGTGGGAATAGTAAAACCAAGCATAGAGCGGATGGGGAACGAGATTCGCCAGGTTTTCAGTTGCCAACCGTACGAGGGCATCGCGCATTGGTTTGGCCGTCCCCAGTAGGGTAACGGCGACAGCATCCGCCTCGCGTTCAAACTTCCGGGAAATGGCCGACCCCAAGGGACGCAGAAAGTAGCCAAGGGGGCTCATGAGCGTGCCGACGAGAAAAAGCCCAACATAAGCAACGGGTTCACCGAACCCGAAGGTCTGATACAAGAAGGGCCAATTCAGCACTCTTGCCACGAGGTACAACCCTATCAAAGAGAGCATCTCCAGGACAATGAGTTGTTTGAGCACGTGTTTTTTCTTCCAATGCCCCGCCTCATGGGCGAGGACCGATATGATCTCCTCTTCGGGATGTGATGCCAACAGGGTATCGAAGAGAACGATGCGTTTTGTCCTGCCGATTCCGGTAAAGTACGCATTGGTGTGTTTGCTTCGCTTGCCGGCATCCATCTGAAATACCCCGCTGACCCGAAGTCCTGCTTTCACCATCAGGGAGACAATCCGATCCTTCAACGCCTCATCGGAAATGGGCTCAAATTTGTTGAACAACGGAGCAATCAGCACCGGATACAGCCATAACATTATCAGCTCGAACACCCCGATCATCACCCACGCCCACAGCCACCAGGTGTTCTTGAAGTAGGAGAGCAAGGCCAGCAAAAGCGAGAGGAGAAAACCACTCAAAATTGCCGATATTGCGATGCCTTTAATCCAATCGGCGAACCATAACCGGAGGGTTCTGGTATTGAACCCGTATCGATCTTCTATGACAAAAGTACTGTAGAGGCCAAAGGGGATATTGAGCAGGTTGGAGATCAATGCGAGAATTGCGAAAAAGGCCAAACCCCGGACGATGAAACCGGGCTGCCACCGGCCGACCGTTTCGGCCAACCAGGGCAGAAAACCTGACAACAAGATCGCCAGCAAAAGCGCTTGATCAAAGACCGCAACCACGATGCCGAAATTGCTTGAATCGGCCGTATAAGCGGAAATCCGGGAAAGCTTCTTCCCGTCCACCGAACCTCGAAAAGCCGGGGGGACTTCGCTTCCCCGCTTCCGGAGGTGAGAGATATTGAGCCGGTTGAGGGTAAGCTGAAATACGAACCGCAGCGCGAAAACTGCAAGGAAAGCGATGAGCAAAGAGTTAAACTGGACCATATTTCTCAGCCTCGCTCTAGGGAAACATTCCGTACCTCGTCCCCACATCGCCCTCAAGGCACACTCCCTCCCGCTCAGCCATGGCGAGAATGAGCCCGGCGGTTCCGGTCATCATATTGTCCCCAAAGGGCGCCCCCGGCACGATCCCCTCCACCCCTATCCCTTTCAGGATACTCCTTTTGGGACCTGTTGCCAGAATGATCTCCACTCCATCAAACCCCGGGGCCTTTCGCGTGTAGGCCCCGTGTCCTCCCTCCGCCACAACGCTCTCATGGGAGAGCCTTCCCTCGGCCAGATCGACGACGAGGTCCTGCAGAATCTCCAAGGTGATTGCGCTGGTGTGATATTCAAAGAATCCACCGATCTCCCCGTCCAGTAAGAGGGCACCAAGGGTATGGGAGCTGGCGATGTCCAAAACCATGATCGACCTCTTCCCTCGGGCCGATGGATCGCTCGATGCTCCCAGTATGGCCGCCATCCCCGTATCCATGAGGTATATCTTGCCCGAAGGAATCCCTTTCGCGTCCATCGCCGCAGCCCGCATTCGGCGGAGGTAGGGCGGAATTCGGTCGGCTTCGAATAGAAAGGCAGATGGCCTCGGGTCTCTATCAATAATACCTTTGAATATTTGGTGGCGAAAATCGAGGGATGAGATGTTCCCCTTGAACGTTCCATGGTCCTGGACACATATCCCGAAAAAATCAACTACCGAGGCAATGCCCATGGATTTCAACATAGTCCCGATATCCTCCACCACGATATCTCCGGCCTTGAAGTGGGAAGTATTCCGTTTTTTGGCCTCCTCCTTTGCCGATTTTGCGGAAATCAACTTTACCCCTAGATTCTCGATTCTTTCCCTGCGGTGGTGAATGGTTTCAGCAGCGGACCGAGTCATTAAAACTCTCGTTTGTCGGGCTTTGGCTCTTATGGCATCGGTAACGGGACCTCCCCCCATTTGGCGCCCCGTAATGAGGATACGATCATTCTGAGCGGCCATTATCCTTTCGGCGAGGACCCTGGTCGGGGATTTCGCCACAAATTTGAATTGGTCCCCTGATTGAGAATCAAAAAACAGGGCATCCAGGGTGCTGGCCCCCACGTCTATGGCTAGGAATCGTGCCATTAATCTCCCCTACCCTCACCTGGACGAGGTTACCTCTCCAGGTATTTTAACACAATCCTTTTTCAGGAACACGGGGATAGCCTCTCCTAGTGAAGTGTCCCAGGACTAACTCGAATAATTAACACGATCGCAAAGTCTCCCAAAATTCGAAGCACGAAACTCGAAATCCGAAACAATAACAAAATTCTAATTTTCCAATTTTCTAGACATGTTTTGAATTTTGGTCATTTGATATTCGGATTTGTTTGGTATTTCGATATCCGAATTTTGGATTTAAAATGGCCTTGGGGACACGATACTACTAAGGGACTAAGTATGTTGGGGGGGCGTCATGCGGAGGATTCTTCTCTCCACCGGATACCCTCATCGCAGAGATCCAGAATCTTGCATTCTCCGTGTTTGGGTCTCCGGGCGATGCAGATGGCACGGCCGTGCAGGATGAGGAGGTTTGAGAATCGTATCCATTTATCTTTTGGCACCACCTCCATGAGATCCAATTCGACTTTGGTTGGATCGGTATTCTTGGTCACTCCGATGAGCTTTGACAACCTGAGAACGTGGGTATCCACGACGACACCGGGAATGCCATAGGCCTCTCCCAAGACAAGGTTAGCGGTCTTCCTCCCAATTCCCGAAAGGGAGACCAAATCCTCTAGGTTGTTCGGGATCTTTCCCTTGAATCTCTCCACGAGATCGGCACAGAAGCTCTTAATAGCTTTGGACTTGTTTCTGAAGAATCCTGTTGGTCGAATATCCTCTTCCAATTCACCCAAGTCGACCCGGGCATAGTCTTCGGCAGACCGGTATTTCTTGAACAGATCCTGAGTTACCTTGTTGACCCTCTCGTCTGTGCACTGGGCGGAGAGGACCGTGGCCACCAGAAGCTCCAACGGGTTAGTGAAGTGAAGAGCCGTTTTGGCATGAGGATATTCGCTCTCAAGAATTCCTATAATTCGCTTCACCCTGTTCTGACCCCACCCTTTTCCCATCTCCGTTTCCTCCTCAGAAAACGACACTCTCTTTATACCTAAAATAACAAAGGGGGACGAAATTCACAAGAAAAAGTGCCGTCCCTCCAACCCCCCTGTTTTCTGAATATCGGTTCTCTTGCTGGGCTATGTATATCGATGAAAAAGCCGAGCCGTCTATTCACATAGGCGACCCGGCTTTTTATGGAATCTTATCGGTTTTATGGCTAAAGGATACTGATTCTACGTATCCCCCCTTTGCCCGGATCCCTTGAAATAGTAAATGAAACGGGTCAGGGCAATCTTGTCCTTTTTCTCGATATCTTCGATTGATATTCCCAATTCAAACCCGTGATCTTCAGAGCCCGTTACATATATCACTTTTCCCTTGAAACCAACCAAGTTTTCTCCGAGAGCCATGGTGATATCGAGCATCTCCCCGGAGCCAACCGGAAAGCTGCTTTGCAACTTCACCCCTCCGAGGCTCACGTTCATTGACCGCGACATTTTTTGGTCATATTCTCTGCCCTGGTTGTCAAATCGACTGTAGATGGCGGGGTAGTCCATCTTCAACCTGATCGAATCCCTTCTATCATGAAATCTGAAAGTATCTTCCATGTGTTCTCCCGTGAGTCTCTCTCAATCTCACAATCCCTCGCTACCCAAAAACCGTGGCTTTTTGTTCTGCTCTCACAGATCATCCGGCTTCTTGGCGATTTTCTTTTTACCATGGATGGATATGAGATGTAAACCCTGTTTTGAGCACTTATGCCAGACTCATTGGCCAGAATTTTTCTTTATAGTTCTTCTCATATAATCAACTAGTTGTATTTCAAAAACATATTTCAACAGGATGTGAAAATCCGATTAAGCCCTTGATTGGGTTCGCTTATCTTTTTTCATATAAGTCCAACGACTTATTAGGACTTATCAGAGATGGATGCATAGAGGCATCATGAACGCCAACGAAGACAAAAAAGGGGATTGACTTTTTTCCAACGTTTGTGAGATAGTTGAAAGCAACCGTATATTCTCCGAGCCATTCTTCCTAAAACTCAAAGGATAGGGTATGGGGAATGGCCGATAGGGCATAGCTGGAAACGGCTGTACCTCCCGTGTTTGGAAAGGAGATGCTTTCGTGGCGAAAGCTGGAAAAACCAATGCTCAAACGGGGGGCATTGGTTTTTTTTATTAAGCACGTTGGTTCCGAGTCGAAATTATGCTAAAGGACAGCTTCGCAAGAAGGATAAATTATCTCCGGATCTCCATCACCGACCGGTGTAATTTGAGATGTAGGTACTGTATGCCCGATGAGGGCATCACCCTGATTTCCCATGATGAAGTTCTGACATATGAAGAAATTCTTCAGGTGGTAAGGCTTTTCGGCCAATTAGGTATCGACAAAATCCGCCTGACTGGGGGAGAACCCTTGGCCAGAAAAGGAGCCTTGGATCTCATCCGCGGGATTTCAGAGATCCGAGAAATCCGAGATCTAAGCCTGACCACCAACGGAGTCCTCTTAGGGGAATTTGCCGCGGATCTGGCCAGGGCCGGAGTCAAACGAATTAACGTAAGCCTTGATACGTTGAACCCGGAGAAATTTGCCTATATCACCAGGAGGGATCGGTTCTCCGAAGTACGAATGGGAATCGAAAAGGCCCTTGATGTCGGGCTCTTCCCCGTGAAGCTCAACGTGGTGGCCATTAAGGGGTTCAATGACGACGAAATCCTCCAATTCGCACAGC
>CAYFXL010000057.1:0-16474 GCA_964346945.1 uncultured Syntrophobacterales bacterium | reverse complement strand
GCCTTCATCGAAGGGTATCTGCCTCTTAACCAACCCCCATCCGATCTAGGGTTTCCAGGTAGGCCTCAAGGCGGGTCCGGATTTGAACCTCTGAATAGAAGCGGGGATCTCCCATATCGGATTCGAATACCAGGGCGGGAATTCCCGTCTTCCTGGTAATGAGATCTCGGAGATCGAGGACACCGAAGGTAACTGCCTTACAGCTTCGGTTCATGAACATGATGTTTCCATTCAGGGAATATCGCCTGAACAATGCCACCGCCCGTTCCGCCCGCTCTTCGAGTTCGACATTGGAGAAGACGGCCGCATAATTTTCCGCGAGCGTGCGCATGGGACTCGATACGTCGAGGTCATAAGTCCAGGCATGGGCGTAGAGGGAGGTGAGGATTACCGCGTCACGGGCAGCCAAGAATTCGAAATGATCCCTGAATTTGAACCAGATAGGAAGGTTTTCCCAATAGAGTCGGAATCGTTCATTGGGGATAGCCCCTATGCCCTTCGAGATTTTTTCCTCCTGAATCTCCTCGATCAGGAGTTTATAATAGTCCACCGCCTCCTTTGTTCCCCGGAGGTAGACAATAATGGCCATGTGGATGAGGGCATCGAAGATACTGATGGGGGAGGGTTTTATGGAAGCAAGATCGAGAAACTCCCTGTAGAGCCTGCTGGCTTCGGCCGAGTATCCCATTACCTCCCCCAGGCGATCGTAATCGAACGTTCTACCCGTCAGCTCCTCGAGGGCCTCGATCAACTCCGCTAACTGATGTTCCACATACTTGATGATATTCTTGCGGGCTTCATTTTTTCGAATGAACTGGGGGGTATCGACGACGAAGACCGGGACCCCATACCTCCTGGAAAGGACCTGAAACCACTTGGTCAACGTAAAGCATTGGGCGTTACAGGCTAGCAAGAAATCAGGGTCCGGAATCCCTCCTATTGGGCTCTCCTGCAACTCCCGATAGCCCAAATCGCTCCTGGCATAAGCGCAAAGGTGGGTCGTATATCCCCTCTTTTCAATCTCCAAGGAGAGCCGCGGCATCATCCGTCCAGTGAGACACATAACCGCATGGTTCTCCGGGTATATGGGGATGATATCGTGCGCATAGAATAATTCCACCGGGGAAATGGCCGTGGTATAAGCGACGAACCTGCCCTCCTCGCGTGCCCTCAGGGCTCCCCCATAGTAGGTCTTGGTCAACTCCTTCATCACTTCCTTGGCTTTGGGCTTCTCCACGCATGCTCTCCCGTCACCCAATTCCTCTTTTTCCCCTATTGCCGCGCCAGGGATTCCCCAAAGGCTTGGATTCGCGTCCGTATCCCCGCGAGATGCGTGGTCTGATATTCCGTCTCCACCACAAAAATTGGGATTCCCTCCTTATCCATATTCTCAACCAAATCGGGAAGGTCGAAGTCTTGGGACTCATTAAATTTGATGTGGAGATAGATCACCCCCTCGGCCCCATTAAGGGTCACTAGGTTTAGGAGGTTTTCGAGAATCCTATCCCCTTTGTCGTAGATAGGTGAGAAGGGACCCTTGCGAAAATGGCGATCCACAATGGCATTCAGAGGGTTACCGTTTACTTGGATGTCTGGATCCACGTATCTCCATCCCACACAGAGATCATCCCCCACCACGTGCAGTCCCGATTCATCGAGGATATCCATTATTTCGGGAGGCTCCCAGACGATGCCCGAAAGGACAACTCGGATGCCTTTCACCTCCGTGTCCCTCAGATCGGTCTCCTCAATACTGGAGATGAATCTTTCCAACAAGCGGTTATGCTCTTCCTTGGGCCACCACATAGATGACTTGACGAGGTCGAAAAGCTGTCGGTTGGTGATCAAACCGGGATACCTCCTCTTCATCTCGTATAATCGCCTCAAATGGTGGCGGTTGTGATTGTATACGGCGATGCTCTCCCAGAGCCTCCCCTCGGAGATCTCTTTTCCCGTAAATGATTCCAAGCTCCTCTTCAACCGCAGCGTCTCATCCAGGAGCCACCCCCTTGCACTTGGTCTGTTAATTTGTCGGGGAAGGAGAAAACCCTCGAAATAATCCCAGCGCACATCCCTCCTCCAGATATCGGAGAGATGCTGGGCAGTATCGTCAACCTGAGGCAGAACATACCCATCGAAAAAATCCCTCTGGTATGTGAGAACCAACTCCAGGTCGCTCCTGGCCTGTGAACAGGCATTATCGGGTAAATGGGTGTTGGCCTTGAGAATGGGTTTGTTGGTCCCTAATATGGTAAAGGGCAACAGGCCTGCGGCATGGATCAACTCCTCGGGAACATCAACCAGGGTGCTCCCGATAATCTTCCTCTTATTGCGCTTTTTCCAAGCCCTCAACATCGAATAGGGGTCACGGGCTATGGATAGGAGCTCCTCCAAAATTTGACGATTCATTCTCCGTTTCCCCGAGATAAGAACACGTCCCCAATTCCTCGGAGCGGGTCTTATTCAGGGTTCCATTTCGTACTCTGGGATGAGACGCTATAGCTTCCTCTCGTCGAAGACTCGCTTTGCTTTCCCCTCACTCCTGGCGATGGTCTTGGGAGCTACCAGCCTGACTTTCGCACCTATCCCGATAATCCCCCTGATCTTCCCCTCGATCTTCCCCTGGACCTCCGCTATCTTCTCCTTTCCCGCTTCGTAAATTTCTTTCTTTGCCTCAACGTCTATATTCAGGCTGTCCAGGTATCCCTTCTTCCTCACAACGATGACGTATTGAGGTTCGATCCCCTCAGCGTCCAACAGCAGGCTCTCAATCTGGGAGGGAAATACATTCACCCCGCTGATGATCAACATATCATCGGACCTGCCATATACCTTATCCATCTTGACGAGGGTCCGACCACATTCGCATTTCTCCCTCCGCAATGTCGTGATATCTCGCGTCCGGTAACGGATAACGGGCATGGCCCGCCTCTGAAGGGCGGTAAAGACGAGCTCCCCTTTGGCTTCCAGGGGCAGCGCCTCCTCCGTCACGGGGTCGATGATCTCGGGAAGGACATGATCCTCATTGATGTGAAGGCCGTTCTGTTCGACGCAATCGAACGAGACGCCCGGCCCCATCAACTCGGTCAACCCATAGGCCTCCATAGCCTTGATGCCCAACCTTTCCTCGATCTCCTTTCTCATTTCAATGGTCCATGGCTCGGCTCCGAAAACACCCACCCGCAGGGGTAATCCCTTTACTTCAATGCCCATCTCCTCTGCCCTTTCCGCAATGGTCAAGGCATAGGAAGGGGTACAAAAGAGCGCGGTCGAGCGAAAATCCTGCATGAGAATAACCTGGCGTTCGGTCTGCCCCGATGAAGCCGGGATGATGGTCACCCCAATTTTACCCGCCCCCTGGTGAAACCCCAATCCGCCGGTAAACAAACCCATTCCGTAAGCGTTTTGACAGATATCGTTCGACCGAACCCCTGCGGCAATCAGGTTCCTTGCCATGCACTCGGCCCACTGATCCAGGTCTTCAGCCGTGTAGGGCCCCGTTATGGGTTTTCCCGTTGTGCCCGAGGAGGCGTGAATTCTCACCACCTGACTCATGGGAACGGCGCAGAGTCCAAAGGGATAGTTGTCCCGAAGATCGGTTTTTCCAGTGAAGGGAAGCTTGCTCAGGTCGTCCAGGGATTTCATATCCCCCGGCTCAAGACCCGCATCATGGAACTTATTCCCGTAGAAGGGAATTCTTTCATGAACCCATTTGACCGTCTCCTGTAAGGCCTTCAGCTGAAATCTCTGCATTTCTTCCAGCGGCATACATTCGTGTTTTTCATCCCAATACATGGCTCTCCCCCCTTCTTCTCCTCAATAGGTCAGGCAAATACTCACTTACCCGTGCATAATTTCACATGATATCAAAAAATCCCTCCTCACAAAAGGGTTTTGGCACAACTCCTAAAAGTATTTCCAGCATCTTTCGATGTGCTCATCCGGGAGCTTTCCCGAAATCAGGCTCACCCCTATGGCAAGGAAAAATGAAATGGGAAGGGCGATAAACTGGGCATCGATCACCGCCCAGGGAAACCCTGCTAATGCAGGCTTTCCGAAGAGGTATTTGGCAAAACCCAGGGCATGAGCCTCCCGAGCGTGGAAAAACCCCATCCAAATCATGCTGATCAAGAACCCGCCTAAGACGCTGGTAATCGCACCAGCCTTAGTCATTCCCTTCCAATAGAGGCCGAAAACAAAGGAGGGGAGAAAAGTGGCACCGCAGAGGCCAAAGAAGATGGCAGTAGCCACGGCGATGATGCTTGGGGAAAAGATCAAGGAAAAGACAATACATAAGAGGATGCTCAGGGCGATGCCTAAGCGGGTGACGAAAATCGTCCTCTCCCCACGCTCAATCCTCTCGCCTCTGATTCCCTTCTCATAAAAATCCCGGCCCAGGGAGGTTCCCCCCACGTGATATTGGGAACTCAGGGTCGACATCGAAGCCGCTATCATGGCTAAAAGGAATAGGGTACCGAACCAACCAGGCATGATCTCTCCTATATAGAGGGGAATCACCTTGTCTATATTTCCCTCAGCCACGGCAACCGAAATCTCTCCAAACACCTCGTAGAAAATGACGTTGGTGAGAATACCAACGGTGAAGGCAATCCCCGTCATAGACAAGATGAAAATGGAACCGATCGGGACGGCTCGGTTTAATTCCCGATCCCGCTTTACCGTCATAAAGCGGATCACCAATTGCGGTTGAGCCAAAACGCCAATACCCACACCGCAGATGATGGTGGAAATGAGAGTCCACCAATAGGGGGACCCCAACCTCGGCATTTCCGCCCAACCCCTATGACCCAGTTTGGTCATTTTTTCGGGAACGAGATGGGTCATATCCGTGAGGAATTGATGGGCAGGGGTCACTCCTCCGGCCAATATGTACGTGTATATGAGAAGGATGATCATCGTGATCAACATGATGGTTCCCTGAAAGGCATCGGTATACATTACCCCTTTTAAGCCTCCCAAAATGACGTACATTGCCAAGATAAGGGAAAAGGCCAGCAGTCCCACTGCGAAGGGGACACCGAGATAGACTTCGATAAACCGGGATATACCGATCAATACCGCCGCCGCATAAATAGGCATGAATAGGAAGATGACAATACCCGAAAAACCCTGAATAAAGGTGGACTGATAACGCCTTCCAAGAAGTTCCGGAAAGGTATGGGAATCTAAGACATGGCCCAATCTCCGGGTCCGTTTCCCCAAAATGGCGAAGGCTATGAATATCCCGAAAAAGACGTTCATCCAGGTCAACCAGAGGATTCCCATTCCAAAGAGCGATGCAGCTCCCCCGAATCCAATAATAGCAGACGTACTGATAAAGGTCGCCCCGTAGGACATCGCCATTACGTATGGATGCACCTCTCTCCCAGCGACCATGTAGTCAGTCGCCGTTGCGGTCACGCGCCATCCCCTATATCCCAAATAGGCAACGATGAGGAGATAGATGACGACAGCGAAGATGCTCCAACCCATTTTTTACCTCATTGTCTCAATACGTTTGGTGAGGCGACCGCTCAGAACTGTTCTTCGATCTGCCTCTCCTCCTTTATCCATTTTATTATCTCCAATTCATCCTCTTCCTCGATTCCCCTATTCCACATAGCGATTCCATAGATAACACAAAGGATCGTCGATAGGATACAGAATAGATAAGCCAGCCAACAACCCCATCCCGATATACCCAACATCTCCTTCGCTCCTCCATCAATGGGATTCACCCAAAACCCGGGAAATGGGGAAAAATCAGCTGATCAACTCGTACCACTTGCCTGGGTTTTCCGGTCACCCACATCTTCACGAACATCCCCCAATCCCTATCGATTCTCGAAAAAAATAGCAGAACACTCATGAGGTAGTCAACCAAAAGATTTTTGGATTTCCCCTTTTCTGTTTCTAAGCATCATGATTTCATGGAATAGAGGGGGAGGTGAAATTTCAAAAGTGGGAGGGGTGACCTCTTTGCCTATGAGAAGGCCCTGATTTTTCAAGAGGGATCGGCTAGTAGGAGCCTGGAGTTGAAGCCCTCGGTGCCGCGGATCTTTCTGGTTTCTAAAAGGTTTCTCCTCGTCCCTTTGTTCGTCAATTATGGCATAGCTGATGACCACTACAATCTATCCTTCCCCGACAAAACTGACCCAAAAATAAAGGGGGGAACGACCTTGATTCTTACCTCTACTTTAATTCCCCTTGGCAATTCGTGAAATCAAAAATCATGAAACTTTGGTCTAACCTATAGTCTAAAAATTAGTCTAAAAATTCATTGACGTCTATTAAAATGTGTGCTATCAAAGGGTCATTTTCAAAAAGTTGAGGGAGGTAGCCGTTCAGGATCTGTTAACAAGTAGTCGAGAAAGCTCCCAGAATTGATTTAACACAAGCAACCTAACTAATGGGAGGGGGGTGATCGATGGCACCATCTAAGAAAATAGGAATAATCAAACATCTTCAAAAAGGGGGAAACCTATGAAAAAGCTCGCTTTTTTGGTATTGGTAACAGTATTCATTCTATTCTTGGGTTTGATGGCATACCCAGTCATGGTACGGGATGCAACGGCAGGGCCCATCGAGCTGAGGTATAGTACGTTCTTCCCGCCAACGCACATCCAAGCCAAATTGGCGGAAGCCTGGATCAAGGAGGTAGAAAAAAGAACCAACCAACAAGTGAAAATTACCTACTTTCCTGGCGGCACTCTGGGCAAAGGCCCTGAAATCTATAGCCATGTCCTCAAAGGCGTCACCGATATCGGCTTCTGTCTTTTTGCTTATACGAGAGGCCGTTTCCCCGCTATGGAGGCCGTTGATCTCCCCTTAGGCTACCCCACCGGCACCTGTGCGACCGAGGTCGTTAACAAATTTTATCGGAAATTCAGGCCCAAGGAATTGGAGGACGTGCACCTGTTCTACCTTCACGCCCATGGACCCGGTCTCTTACATAGCAAAAAGCCCGTGAGGACCATGGCGGACGTTAAGGGAATGAAAATTAGATCCACGGGATTCAGCGCAAAGGTGGCCAAGGCACTGGGTGGCGTCGCTGTGGCCATGGGGCAGGGAGGGGCTTACGAGGCACTGCAAAAGGGAGTCGTCGAAGGCACCCTCAGCCCCATTGAGGTCTTGAAGGGTTGGAAGCAGGCTGAGGTAATTAAGTACACCACCGATTGTGTCAGCGTAGGGTACACCACGGGATTTTATGTGGTCATGAACAAGGAAAAGTGGCAGGCTCTGCCCAAGGGGGTCCAAAAGGTTATGACCACGGTGAGCAAGGAGTGGATTACAAAACATGGTGCCGCTTGGGACGACAGTGATGCGGAGGGCAGAAAGTACACGCTGAGCCTGGGAAATGAGATTATTCCCCTTTCCCCTGCGGAAAGCGAAAAATGGAGGACGGCTGCCAGACCCGTAATAGACGATTTTATTCGGGAGGCAGAAGCGAAAGGGATACCTGCGAAAAAATACGTTGCGTTTCTTGAGAACGAAATCAAGAAGTGTAAATAGGCCTGATGGAAGGATTCGGGGTTGCCAAAGGGGTCTTTTGAGCGAACGGGCAACCTCGAATCCCGCAGGAATGCGGGGGGAGGAATTTCATTACTGCGATAGCACCTCAGAGGCCCAAAAAAGGTCCTCTGAGGTTCTGTTGTTCCATTGAACTGGAATTTGGTCAGCTTCAGCTCCCTTCCCTTGTCGGACAAGGATTTGGTGCTATCTCCCCCGATGCTCAGGCCATAGAGTTCCTCCACGTTACTCTCCCGATACCTTTGTGCATTGTCAACCCTTAACCCATCGACCGACCTTTACGACCTTGGACGCATAGAGGGCATGATAGGACCTGGAAAAATGTCTCGGTTTGAAAAATTCGTAACCCGTCTATCCTGGGTGCTTGACCAGATAGCCGGGTGCAGCCTTTTGGCCATGATGGGTCTCACCGTAGCGGACGTCATCCTCCGTTCCTTCAGGCGACCGATACTGGGTACGTATGAGATTGTGGGGCTCATGGGGGCCATAGTGATTGCCTTTGCTATGCCCTATACCACACTCCAACGAGGACATGTCGCTGTGGGGATTGTGGTATCAAGCCTTTCGCCTTCGGCTCAGGCGATCATTAACCTTGTTACCCGGACTCTCAGCATCATTCTGTTTGCCCTGATAGCCTGGGAATGCTCCCGCTACGGCAACGATTTGAAGGCTGCTGGTGAGGTATCTATGACGCTGCGCCTGCCTTTTTACCCTATCCTCTACGGCATTGCCTTTGCCGCTGCCGTCGTCTGCCTCGTAATTGCAAGCCGAATCATACAATCCTTGGTTCGTGGCATCAACGACTAATATTTAGAAATGGGAGCTGAGTAAAGTGCCTTGTCCATTCATCTACCCATGAGAACTTATGAAACAGCCGACAAAGGAGTGAGTGAATGAGCCCGACTCTCGTCGGTACAATAGGCCTCGTTATTTTGATCCTAGTTCTTTTTTCCCGAATGCCGGTGGGATTTGTCATGGCCCTGTTGGGGGTTATGGGATTCAGCTACATGGTCTCCATTGGGGCAGGCCTCAGCCTCCTGGCCAAGGATATTTTGGATATATTTGGGTCATACAGTCTGACCGTTGTCCCCCTCTTTGTCCTGATGGGCCAGCTTGCCTTTCATGCCGGGATAAGCCGAAGGCTCTATGACTCCGCATATACCTTCATGGGGCACTGGCCAGGAGGGTTGGCAATGGCCACCATCGGAGCGTGTGCCGGTTTTGCGGCCATCTGCGGGTCAACTAACGCTTCGGCGGCAACAATGGCAACGGTGGCCCTGCCAGAAATGAAAAGGTATCGGTATGACATGAAACTGGCTACTGGCACCGTCGCAGCTGGGGGGAGCCTGGGGATTCTCATTCCCCCGAGTGTAATCTTCATTATATACGGGATTATGACGGAGCAATCTATTGGGAAGCTCTTCGCTTCTGGTATTCTCCCCGGCGTTCTCCTGGCAAGTCTATTCATCCTGACGATATACGTCTGGACACGCCTTCGCCCCGAACTCGGGCCGAGGGGGCCTAGGGCGAGCCTGAAAGATAAACTGCGATCCCTTTCAGGAGTCTTGGAGATGCTCATCATATTCAGCCTCGTCATGGGAGGGCTTTTTAAAGGGTTCTTCACCCCGACAGAAGCGGGGGCAGTCGGGGCTTTTTGTACTCTCCTCCTTGCTGTAATTCGGCGCCAGATGAACTGGCGAGCATTTGTTCAGTCTCTTGCTGAAACCACACGTATTTCGTGCATGGTTCTGGTCATCGTCACCGGTGCCACGGTTTTCGGCCACTTTCTGGCCATTACTCGAATCCCCTTTGAGCTGGCAGGGTGGACACAAGGCCTCCCTTTACCGCCGTGGGGCATTATGGGAGTCATCATATTCATCTATTTGGTCGGCGGTTGTTTTATGGATTCCCTGGCATTGATCCTCTTGACCATTCCCATCTTCTTTCCAGTGGCCGTCAGTCTGGGCTATGACCCCATATGGTTTGGCGTGATCATCGTGATGGTGACGGAAATGGGGGTGATCACACCGCCAGTGGGTGTCAACGTCTACGTCGTGAGTGGCGTGGCCAAAGACGTACCCCTTGAAGTCATATTCAAAGGCATAGTCCCCCTCCTTCTGGCATTGATTCTGGCCATCATCTTGATGGTTCTGTTTCCCCAAATTGCCCTGTTTCTCCCTAGTTTTATGCGCTAAGCGTTACATTAACTAACGCACTGCAGCCCTATTGGTGTTGACAAGAAAATTCTGCTATGGTATCTTCCAAAAATTTAAGGGCCCACTAGTTAAGTTCAAACCTTGTGGTGCAATCTTAAAGAAGAGAGGAGGGTGATAAGGGGTATGGTTTGTAATGATGTTCGGTAGGCTCAGTACGTCGGCGAGGCCTTGTGCAACGCACATCACCAAGTTTAACAGAGGAGGACAAGAATCATGCGTAATATATTGACTTTGAGCATTATCGTAGCGATGGTTTGTATTGGTTTCGTGACGGGGGGATGGACTGAAGAACCCATAAAGGTAGGGGCGGTAATTAACTTGACCGGCCCAGCCTCTACCTGGGGGCAGTATCATGCCAGAGGCCACAGGGACTACTTCCGACATGTCAACGATGTGAAAAAGGGAATTGGAGGGAGAAAAATTGAATTAACCGTGGTCGATCACGCCTACATTGTTCCCGAAGCACTTAGATTTGTAAAGAAGTTTTGTACCCAGGACAAGATGGATATGATCGCCACCTGGGATGCAGGCTCTGGCATCCAGGCAAAGCCACTGGTCCAGAAGTACAAAACACCCACTATCAACTATTCAACCTATCAAGGCCTTCTCAAGCCCCCACTAGATTATATGTATCTACCTTTTGGCAGCTATGTGTTGGACTCCCATGCGGTACTGGAATATATCCGAACCACCCATGGAGTCAAGGGTAATCCCAAAGTAGGTCTCCTGACCTATAACAACACCTATGGCAAATCCATTCATGAGCCGAGCAAACAATACGCTGCCAAACATAATGTCGACATCGTAGGGATCGAGGAATTCCCGACAAAGACGATCGACCTGACTACCGAATTGCTCCGGCTGAAGGAGAGGGGGGCGGAATATGTCTTCCTGCAGATCCTTCCGGCTCACATTGTCATAGCCCTGAGATCCGCCGATCGTATTAATTACGGCGTGCCCTTTTTTGGAACGTGGACAGCTACTGACCCGGATTTCTTTGTACTTGGGAAAGGCCTTATCCGTGACCGACTGTTCATGCAATTCTCGGGAGGACTCCCTGCTGATAATACACCTGGAGTAAAGCTCATGATGGAGGTAAGAAAGTACAGCAGAGTGAAAACGTTCGATACCTCCTACTGGGAGGGTGTTGTCGTCGCCATGATTATGGAAAGGGCCTTCCAGCGAGCCAATGAACAGTCCGGGAAAATAAACCGCAAGACGATCAACAAGGCCATGGAGTCATTTCAAAACGAGGATTTCGGTGGGCTTGTTCCAAAGGTTTCCTACAGCAAGGACAACCATGAGGGTTCATTCGTGGCCAGGATTGTCCGCATTCATGAAGATGCCACCTATACGCCCCTGACGAATTTCTTCGTTCCCGGAAAAGGACAGATTAAACTAAAGTAAGATGATGAAGGCTTTCCGGGGGAAACCGAGCATTTTCAACTCCACTCAGCCCGACGATCGTCGGGCTGAGTTGGAGGTGACAGATCTCAGTTTGAGTTTTGGAGGGCTTTTGGCCATCATCCAGTTCAATCTTGCCCTCACCACAGGGGAGTTGCTGGCTATCATAGGTCCAAATGGCGCTGGCAAAACGAGTTTATTGAACTGCATTACCGGTTACTACCGGGCACAAAAGGGCAAGATCCTGTTCAATGGAGAAAACATAAGCAGGCTACCACCTCATGATATAACGAACCGGGGAATTGGAAGAACGTTTCAGAATATTGAGCTCTTTCCCAGAATGACCGTCCTCTCCAATTTACTTCTGGCCCGTCATATTCACTGCCGCTACAACCTTGGTTTGGCATCCCTTTTCTGGCCTTCCATCAGAAAAGAGGAGGTACATCATCGCCGGGTGGTAGAGGAGCTTGTCGATTTTCTCGAGATGCAGCCGATCAGGAAAGAACCGGTGGGTTCCCTGCCTTATGGACTACGAAAGAGGGTCGAACTCGGCCGAGCTCTGGCCCTGAACCCAAAGCTTCTCGTGCTCGACGAGCCCTTTGCGGGAATGACCCTTGAGGAAAAGGAAGACATGGTCCGGTTCTTGTTGGAGCTGAATGAGGCATGGGGGCAGACCATGATCCTTGTGGAACACGACATGTCCGTGGTGATGAGTATCTCCAAGCGCATCATAGTTTTGGATTTCGGGAGCAAGATAGCAGAAGGGAATCCAGAATTTATTCAACATCACCCCGAGGTTATTAAGGCTTACCTCGGTGACTCAGGAACCGCATAGCCAGGGGACGGTGACCAAGGACCTATTTTTTCCTACTTTGAAAAGCCATAAAAGGATAGAGAACGTTGACGAAGAAACGCTATCCTCCCTGCCTCAGTACACATTTCCACAGATTTTGGCCATGCAGGCAGACAGATTGGGTTCCGAAAGGATCGCTATCCGCAACAAGGCCTACGGGATATGGCAGGCCTATCACTGGCAAGATTACCTTGATTACGTCAAGCGTGTAGCTTTGGGTTTATTAGGCCTCGGACTCAAACGTGGCGAACGTGTCGGCATTATCACTGACAACCAACCGGAGTGGCTATTCAGTGAACTCGGGGCTCAAGCTGTCGGGGCCATCACTCTGAGTCTATTCAGAGCTTCGGGTCTCAAAGAGCTAACCCTTCTTTTGAACCGTATTCAAGCCGCCTTTGTGGTCGCTCAAGGTCAGGCACAGGTTGATAAGCTATTGGAATCTCGTCAGGATCTCCCGCACCTCAGGCAAGTGGTATATATTGATCCCACTGGCATGCGAATGTATGGAGGTAACCCATGGCTGCTCAGTTTTGCCGAGCTATTAGACTCCGGGCAGAGGCTGGACAGGGAACAACCCGATCGTTTCAACCGAGAGTTGTCGAAGGGTACATCAGACGAGGTAGCTCTGGTAGTTATGACCTCTGGAGCGACGGGTTCCTCGAAATTGGTGATGCTGAGCCACAGAAATATCATTGACATGGCTAGAAAGTGGCTTGAGAGCGCCCCTCTTGGTATGGGAGATAACTGGATCTCCATGACACCGCCAGCTTGGATCGTGGAACAGATGTGGGGGGTTGGAGTGGCACTCTGCGGTGGGATGATCATGAACTTTCCGGAAACCCCCGAGACCGTCGCAGACGATCTGCGGGAGATCGGGCCGAACGTGATCATTATGCCTGCACGGTTCTGGGAAGACTTGGCATCCAAGATTCGGGTGAAAATCAGCGAATCAGGGTTTATGAAACGCACCCTTTACGCGCTATCCCAGAGGATAGGAGAAGCGGTCATCGACAGGGAATGCAACAAGCAACCCGTGCCGATGTGGTTGGGATTTCTGCGCAGGATGGCTTCATGGATCATATGTAGCCCCCTTTTGGATCGAATCGGCTGCCTGCAGCTTCGAATAGCCATCACAGGCGGACAACCCATCAGTCCGGATATGATCCGTTTCTTCAGGGTCAACGGGTTAAATTTCAAACAAGCGTATGTGCTTACTGAAGCGGGGGGGGTATTTCTGGTTCAGCCGGATGGGGAAGTCAAAACGGAGACCGTTGGCACACCATTACCAAGGACGGGCGTTAAAATCGCGGAAGATCACGAGGTGCTCGTATCGAGCCCGTCCAACTTCGTCGGCTATTATCAGGAGGGCGAGGCAACGGCCAAGGTTTTAACCGACGGTTGGCTTCATACCGGAGACGCAGGATATTTTGATGATGATGGGCACCTTGTGCTTATCGGTCGCAAGGACGAGATCATACACACGGAAGATGGGCAAACCTTCTCTCCGGATTTTGTTGAAACGCGGCTCAAATTCAGTCCTTATATCAAGGAGGCTGTGGTATATGGCCAAGGGATGCCCTATCTAACCGCCATGGTCAATATAGATATGGAAAACGTGGGTGGTTGGGCCAAGAATCGTCAGATCCCCTATACGACCTATGCCGATCTCTCACAGCAACCGGCAGTTGAAGAACTGATTCACGGTGAAGTTCAACGAATCAACAATCAATTGCCCGGGCCCATGCAGCTCCGCAAGTTTCTCATCTTATACAAACTCCTCGATCCCGATGATGAAGAACTGACACGAACCGGAAAAGTGCGCAGGAAGTTTGTTTATGAACAATATCGAGAGTTGCTCGAAGCGATGTACACCGATAGGAAAGAAATGAAGGTTACAGGTAGGGTGCGCTATCGGGAAGGACAAGTGAGCACTATTGATACCAAAGTGAGAATAGTATCCCTCAATTAGGTAAGCTAAACGCTATGGAATTTTTCTTTCAGCTCCTGTTAAACGGTTTGGCAATCGGTTTTATTTATGCCATTGCCGCCTTGGGTTTCGTCATGATCTATAAATCCAGTAGTGTCCTCAATTTTGCCCACGGCGAACTGCTGACAATAGGCGCTTTTATTTTCCTGACCCTGGTGACATGGGCCAAGGTGCCCATCATCGTCGCCTTTATTCTCACTCTCATAGGAAGCTTCGCCCTTGGTTTTGTCATTGAGCGCCTTTTCTTGCGCCCCTTGATTGGTGAAGCCCTAATACAGGTTATCATGCTGACTGTGGGACTGGCTGTTATGTTCAAGGGATTGATGCTGTTTCTATTCGGCGGAAATCTGTTTAACTATCCAGCCTTTTTACCCGAATCTTTTTCCTTGCACTGGGGACCTATTTATATCCCGTCGGTATACGGCGCCTCCTTCATTATGGGCATGATCTTCCTTGTGGTATTTGGACTGTTTTTCAAGTACTCCTCCCAAGGAATTTACATGAGGTCAGTTGCCGATAACCAACCTGCTGCCCTTTCCCTGGGGGTTCATGTAAGAAGGGTGTTTGCCCTATCGTGGGCCATTGCAGCCTTGGTTTGTGCTATGAGCGGGATCGTTCTCGGAATTATCAACGGAATCAACGTCCACGACCTTAGTGCCTTAGGCCTTAAGGTCTTTCCGGTGGTTATCCTCGGGGGGCTCGACAGTGTTGCCGGGGCCATTCTGGGTGGGGTCATCATTGGCTTGCTCGAAACCTTCACGGGTGGGTATATTTCGACCTCTTTGCGAGAAGTCGTCCCCTACATTGTACTCGTTCTCATTTTACTGATTAAGCCATATGGACTCTTTGGGCTGGTGGAAATTGAGCGAGTTTAAGGTAACGTAGGCTTTTAGCTCACAGATGGCGAAGGCTAGATAGGATGCGAAAGCTGCAATTTCGCCCGTGCGGAAATTTTAAGGAACGATACGAACAAGAGCTGACCATCTTCGAGACAGATTTTGGGAGGGTCTGGCTTTGTATGGGACTTTTCGTCCTTTTTTTGATTGTTCCCTTTATAAGCAGTCCCTACACACTCTATATTGTCAATACGATGGGTATCGCTGCCATAGCCGCCATAGGGCTCAATATACTCATCGGATATACCGGTCAGATCTCCCTTGGTCACGGCGCTTTTTTCGGGGTAGGCGCTTACTCCGCTGCCATCTTGGCCACATCTGCAGGTTTTCCTTTCTGGCTTTCTGTTACTGCCGCCGGGCTCATTACCGCCTTTGTAGGAATGATCTTCGGAATTCCCTCGGTTCGTCTGAAGCACCTTTACCTCACCATTGCCACTCTGGCAGGACAGTTCATTATTGAATATGTCCTTATGCACTGGGAGAGTCTTACTGGTGGGCCGGAAGGGATCATTCTCCCCGAGGCCACCTTTTTAGGACTGAGTTTAGGTGATGATCGACGTTTTTTCTACGTTATATTCGCCTGTTTCGCCCTCATGACCTGGATTGCGGCCAATCTGGTTCGCACTCGGTATGGCCGTGCCTTTGTTGCCATTCGTGACAATGAGCGTGCCGCTGAGGGAATGGGCATCCCAATTTTTCGCTATAAACTCCTCTCTTTTGGCATAAGTTCTTTCTATGCCGGGGTCGCTGGAGGGCTCTGGGCTTACTATACAATTAGTATCACACCCGAGCCATTTACCCTATTTCTCTCCATTGAATACATTGCGATGATCATAATCGGGGGCCTGGGGAGCCTATGTGGTGCCATATTTGGTGCGATTTTCATCACTATCTTAAATGAAGTTCTAAGCCGGGCAACAGAGTTTATCATGAACATTGATGCATTGTCGAGAATTAGCCTCACCATAGCACCTCTTCGTTCATTCTTCTTTGGCTTGGCCATTGTTTTGTTTATAATATTCAAGCCACGGGGATTAGCTGAGGTTTGGCGCATCGTTCGCACAAGCTTCAAGCGGTGGCCGTTTGCTTATTAAACCATGAAAGGCGCTATTCTCCTTCAACTGAACAATATCAACGTCGTTTACTCGGATGTTATGCAGATTCTGAAAGGAATCTCGCTCACCATCTGGAAGAAACAGATCGTCTGCCTGCTGGGTAGCAATGGCGCGGGGAAGACTACAACGCTGCGTGCTGTTTCAGGGCTCCTGAAACCGGAAAACGGAAAGGTTACCGAGGGAACCATAGAATTTGACGGTCGGCCTATTCAGAATGCACCCCCCGAAACAATCACTCGTCTGGGGATTATTCAGGTATTGGAAGGGCGTGAACCATTCAAAAACCTAACGGTTGAGGAAAATCTCAGAGTGGGTACGGCAGCCCGAGGGGGACGTTACTTCAAGCGAGATCTGGATTTGGTTTATCACTACTTCCCTTCTGTGCACGCCCGAAGAAAGACGCTGGCCGGATACTGCAGCGGCGGTGAATTACAGATGCTCGCTATCGGCAGGGCCCTGATAGCGCGTCCCAG
>CAYFXL010000056.1:0-17797 GCA_964346945.1 uncultured Syntrophobacterales bacterium | reverse complement strand
AGGATATATCCAGAAATGTCAATATTTAATTTTTAAGATGTGACCCCATACTTACCTAATTTTTACTTGACATTCGTTCCAATGCCCCATATCTTTTTTCCAACCCTCTTTCCTCATTGAGATCCCTGAAAGACTGCGAAAAGGAACTCTGAGCGCGAATGAAGATTTTTTCGATAACCATTCTTAGTGAAGCGAACTTCAGAATGGTCGAAGAAATATTTCTGAGCGGCGAACAGCGAGCTTCTTAAAAATCTCTTGTTTCTGGGATAGAGAGGATTCGCATGGCAGGGCCAATTGATAGTGTGAGGTCTGATAAGATCGGGGGGCTCAAAAACCTCGGGCCAAGGTATACATGGTCAGAGGAACCAGCCTACCTTCACCTGGACGCCATCGAATTTAGGGGCATCAGGGGCGGTATCATCTGCTACTATAACCCGCCCGTCCATTCCGTGGGAAACCCGGGCCTCGATGCCTATCTGGAAGCGATAAAGACCGTCTCCGAAAAGAGAGAGACCTTCGAATTCCTCATCCTTTACGGTGGAAGCGACCCGGTGCACGCCGGGGGCGATTTAAAAGAGAGCCTCTCCAAATTGGACAAGACCATCGAGAAGAAAAAAGAGATGGAGGCAACAGGAGCCGGAGTCGAGGATATCGATGCCCTCTTTCACTGGGGAGACATGAGGCTGGAAAAGGGGTTCGCCCTGTACGAGGGTGTGAGGTCCCTCTCCGAAGATGTGAGGATCATCTCCCTCTGTGGCGGAGGCACGCGATTTGGGGGTTCAGCCGAGATAGCTTTGATGTGCGATTATCTCGTGGGAGACTCCAGATCGGGGATGTGCTTCAGCGAAGCGATGATCGGATTGATTCCGGGTTGGTCCGGGGCTGGGAGGACCTTAACCAAGGCGGGCCTGCTCAATGCCAAGTTCATGGCAATGACCTCAACCGAGGCGAAGGCCTCCCCGTTGCGGGAAATTGGAATCTACAACCTGGTCGTGGAAACCCCACTCTCCTTCCCGAAGCTCGAGAGGACGGATGATAAAGAAGGGGATAGGGCACGCTATCGAGAGGCCTTACAAAAACACAATGATGAAGCTGGCTTCCTGTTATTGCCCAAGGCCTTGGAGCTTGCTGTCTGCCCCGAAGAAGACATCCCCGTTTTAGAGGAGGCAAATAGGAAGAACCTGGCTTCGGAAGAGGACATAGCCGAGCAGGTTGCCAGAAGGAAAGACCCCGAGACCTATCGAGGGTTGTGGGGAAAACCTTTAGCTGAGGTGAGGGAGCAGATATCAACCTTGGGAAGGCCCCTGGCCCCTCAATCCATCGAGGCGTTGGAAGGGCTTTTTTCGGGATACGATCCGTCCGGGTTCGACGAAAAGGAGTTCGTCAGGGCGGAGATGGAGGCGGATGCGAGGCTCTACAGGGACCCGAGATTTCGGGCGGGAATTATCGCGACCCTCGAAGGGAAAGTGGCAAACTTCAAGGAGGATTGATCTAATGAGACAGTATTTCGAAAAGATGGAGCCCATCGGCAGAGATCTCACGGAAAATGAGCGCAAGCGGATGGAGGAGAATGTTACCCTCATCAAAAAGGAAGAAGAAATCATAGAAGAGGCCAAGGAAAAGGTTAAGAATGCAGGCATTTCCGCCGAAAGAATAAACCAAAGGGGTGAAAATACGGCATGGCAGAGGCTCGAGATGCTGGTGGATCCCGGGACCTTTTTACCCTTAAACAGCATATACAACCCATTCTTCAATGCGGAGGGATCCACGGGTTTGGTCAATGGCATCGGGAAAATTTCAGGACGATATGCCTGCATTATCGCCTCGGATAACAAGGTCCTCGCCGGGGCTTGGGTGGCGGGTCAAGGGGAGAATATCTTCAGGGTCCAGGAAATGGCCGAGATCCTCAACGTTCCCCTCGTTTGGGTTCTCAATTGCAGTGGGGTGAAATTGACCGAACAAGAGGAGGTCTATGCGGGGAGGCGATCCGGGGGACACACGTTCTTCCGACATGATCAGCTGATCCAAAAAGGAATCCCGATCATTGCAGGGGTCTATGGAACCAATCCGGCAGGCGGCGGGTACCACGGGATCAGCCCGACGATCATGTTTGCCCACAAGAATGCCAATATCGCCGTGGGCGGTGGGGGCATTGTCAGTGGAATGAGCCCCAAGGGAGGCTTCGATTTAGAGGGCGCTGAGCTGATCATTGACGCTACACGGAAATTCAAGGCCGCCCCGCCCGGGGGAGTGGCGATCCACCACGATCAGACGGGTTTCTTCACTGAGGTTTTCGATACGGAGGAGGGAGTGATCGGGGCTATCAAGGAATGCATGGCGGGTATGCCCATGTATAACCCCGATTTTTTCAGGGTAGCCGAGCCCGAACCCCCCCGGTTTCCCGCAGAGGAGATGAATCTCATCGTACCCCACAACCAAAAATTGACGTACGACATACACCAGGTCTTGGGAAGAATCTTCGACAATAGCGAGCACATGGAATTCAGGCCGGATTATGGTCCCGAAGTCTACTGTGGTTTGGCTAAAATCGACGGGTTCCTGGTGGGTGTCATTGCCAACAGACAGGGGTTCCTGGGCAAGGGATATCCGAAATATGCGGAGGGGCAGTACTTAGGGATCGGGGGCAAATTGTACCGGGAAGGACTGATCAAGATGAACGAGCTGGTGACCCACTGCGGAAGGGACCGAATCCCCATGATCTGGTTCCAGGACACCTCGGGAATCGATGTGGGGGATATCGCTGAAAAGGCAGAGCTCCTCGGCCTCGGCCAATCCCTCATATACTCCATTGAGAGCTCCGGCGTCCCAATGACCTGCGTTGTGGTGAGAAAAGGAACGGCGGCGGCCCACTACATCATGGGAGGCCCTCAAGCTAACAGGAACAACGCCTTCACCCTGGGCACACCTACCACGGAGATCTACGTAATGCACGGAGAGACCGCCGCCGTGGCAGCCTTTGCCAGGAGATTGGTCAAGGAGAAAGATGAGGGACGCCCGTTGGAGCCCATCATCGATAAGATGAATGCCCTGGCCCAGCAATACCACGAACAATCCAGGCCCGTTTATTGTGTCCAAAAGGGGTACGTGGATGAGGTTGTTCCCTTCACCCAATTGAGGGATTACCTGGTAACCTTTGCCGGGTGCTGCTATCAAAACCCCAGAAGCATGTGCCCTCCCCACCAGATGATGTTGCCCAGGATAATCAGGGGTTGATGGCTGGCCCAGTTCGACTTAATTCCCACGGACGGGACCTACGGATTGACGGGAACCGTTCTCCCTTCGGTTGCTCGTGACCGTTCTCCAGCACATCACGCTCATGGACAACGGTGATCACCAGAAACTCGGGTAACTTCCGACGGAATCACCTTGGTCGGGTTCTCACTTTCCCTTTTATTGAGGCTTCTCCAGCCAACCTTCGGGATAAATCTGGCCGGGCTTTTCGCCCAGCTTCTCCTTGAGCGCAGCTAGCCCTTTTCGCTTGAACTCCTCACGAGGTTTCTTGGGGATCCTTCCATTCAATATTGCCTCGGAACGAAGTCGACGGCCGACCGTTTTCTCCATCATGGTACCCAGCTCGAGGAGACGGTCCACATTGATCCCGGTCTCGATGCCCATCTCGTCCATCATCACCACCATATCCTCCATGGTCGCCAGGCCAACAACATTCGGGTCCTTGTAGTAGTAGCCACCAGTGCCGGTGACCGGCACGCGATCCAAGAAATTCGCCGGCTGACCACCCAGCCCGCCGAGGGTCCCCTCGAAGATTTCGATCCCCGCCTGGAGGGCCGCCAACACATTGGCCAATCCCCAACCCCTGGTAACATGGAAATGGGCTACATGGAGATCGGTGTTGGGGATTTCGTCCAGAATCATGGAATAATATCGATATACCTGATCGGGCGGTGCGGAACCGTCATGGTCGGCATGCTCGATATCCGCGGCCCCGATATCCAACCACCGCTTGGTAAATTCCACAGCATCCTCAAACCGGGTGGGCCCGGAGATGGGGCTTCCCCAGATGGTGCTGACGGTGCCACACATCTTAATGCCCACATCGGAGGCCTTCCTGATACACCGTTCGGCCTCCTCCCAGTAGTCGGGAAGGGTCGTGCCTGAATTGGCAAAATGGTGCTCCTCGTCCGTTGAAACCATCATCAAGATGCGATCCGGACCCCAACCCTCCTTCTTTGCCTCGATGGCACGATCCACGGCCCGCTCTCGGATGGTGACGACAGTCAACTCGATGGCATCCCAGTCTACCCCAGCCCTGGCCAATTTCTTGCTTCCTCGCACCCTTTTCATGAGCTCATCCGCGTCCTTGAACTGGGGCATGGACATGGGATTCCCAAAGTTGGACACCTCAAGACGTTTGAAGCCGCAGAGGATCAACTCCTCCAAATAGAACAACTTGGCCTCGGTTGGGATCCAGATCTCCTCGTGCTGGAACCCATCGCGAACAGTAATATCGCCCAAGCGGACTTTTTTGGGGTAACGCAGTTGAAACTCCTCACCCATGCCTCCCTCCTAATTCCTTCTAATGATCAATCCCCTTTTCGGGCTATTTCACAACAAGGTTTGCTATTGCAAGAAACAACCGTGAAGGCTTCACGAATAGTGGACCGGAGTCTCTCGACTTTCTGGAGGATCCAATGACCCTACACGTTATCTGCCGGAGCAGTGAGACAATCTAGTTAATGGGGGAGTGCAATATGCATTCTGGTTGCTAAGGCCCAAAGCAAAATAGAATTCACTTCATCCTCCAGGTTGTCCCATTGGGGCCATCTTCCACAACTATCCCCATCGATGCAAGGGATTCCCTGATCTCGTCAGCCCGTTTCCAGTCCCTCTGTCTCCTTGCCTCATGCCTCTCCCGGATCATCCGGTTGATTTGGTTCTCGTCGATGCGAAGTCGACTCATCTCCCTCTGTCTTTGATCCCCGAAATAGTCCCGAGGCTGGCATTGAAAGAGGCCCAGGATATTCCCAAAACGTCGGAATTTATCCTTCGCTGAGACCAAGAGACTCGCAGGGAAACTATGCCTCGAGTACCCATCCGCCATCAAGGCATTGATATTGCGGGCCAGATCGTGGAAGTGACCCAGAGCCAAAGCGGTGTTAAAGTCATCGTCCATGGCCTCTTGGAATCTCTTCGGAAAACCCTTTACCTCCTCGTTGGTCTTCTGAACCTCCTCCCCCGGGGTCCTCTGTCCACCCTGTCCCTCCAATTCGTCCATCCTCTTCAGGGCAGAGTAGAATCGATCCATGCTCATTTTAGCCTCGCCCAAATTCTGTTCGGAGAAATCGACTGGGCTTCTATAGTGGTGGGATAGGAGGAACAACCGGATAATTTCGGGATGGTAGTGGTTGAGAATCTCCTTGATGGTGAGGATATTGCCCAGGGATTTAGACATCTTCTCCCGATTGATATTCACAAAACCATTATGTATCCAGAATTGAGCAAAGGGTTTTCCCGTGGCCCCCTCCGACTGGGTGATTTCATTTTCATGATGGGGAAAGATCAGGTCCCTCCCCCCACCGTGGATGTCTATAGTTTCCCCCAAATATGTTTGGCTCATCACGGAACATTCGATATGCCACCCGGGCCTTCCCCTCCCCCAGGGGCTATCCCATGATGGTTCACTCGGTTTACTGGCCTTCCACAAGGCAAAATCGAGGGGATTTCTTTTCTTCTCATCGATCTCAACTCTCGCCCCAGCTTTCATCTGTTCGGGACTCCGTTTGGAGAGCTTTCCGTACCCCTTAAACTTCTCAACGGAAAAGTAGACATCACCATTCACCTGATAAGCATATCCCCTTTCCATCAACCGTTCAGCCATCCGTATCATCTCGCGAATATGGTCCGTCGCCTTGGGCTCGTGGGTTGGTTTTTCGAGGCCGAGGACATCCATATCACTATTGAACTCACGAGTATATCGCTGGGCGATCTCTTCCCACCCCACCCCTTCTTCATTGGCCTTTTTGATGATCTTATCATCCAAGTCAGTGATATTTCGAACATAGGTGACCGCATACCCCAGGAACCGGAGATATCGGAAGATGACATCAAAAACGATGGTGGACCTGGCATGGCCGATATGACAGAGGTCGTAGACGGTAACACCACAGACATACATCCCCACTTTCTTCCCCCTCAGGGGTTTAAACACCTCCTTTTTGCCTGAAAGGGTGTTATAGATCCTTAGCATCGGGATTCTCCCTTCCCACTCCTTCTACCAAGACCACGCATTGTGCCATGATACCCTCCGCCCTCCCCGAAAACCCCAGTCCTTCCGGGTCTTTCGCCTTGATATTTACCCGGTCGGTCCCTATCCCCAGAACATCCCCGATCTTATCGATCATCAAGGGGATGTATTCGCCCAACCTCGGCTCTTGTGCAGTGACAGTGGCATCCATATTGACGATGCGAAAGCCCTTTGCCTTTGCCTTCTCGCTCACCTTCTTGAGCAATATGGTGCTGCTTATACCTCGATATCGGGCTTCCGTGTCGGGGAAATGACTACCCAAATCTCCTTCGGAGATGGCACCTAAGATGGCATCACAGATGGCATGGATCAAAACATCTGCATCCGAATGACCAAGCAACCCTTTTGAATGAGGGATTTCGACACCTCCCAAAATGAGCTTGCGGTCTCGGACCAAGGGATGGATATCGAAACCAATTCCGATTCTCAGGGAATCCGTCATATCGATGCTCTCTGGGCGACCTTTCCTTCCTGCAGAATATAATGGGCAAGCGCGATATCTTCGGGCGTGGTAATTTTAATATTGAAAGAGGATCCTTCAATCACCTTCACAGGCATTCCCATCCGTTCGACGAAGTAGGCATCATCGGTACCATGTATCCCTTCTTTGAAAGCCCTTTTGTACGCCTCGTGGATGAGGTCGTATCGAAAGCCCTGGGGGGTTTGAATGTGAAAGAGGGTGTTTCGTTGCAGGGTATCCACGACAATTCTCTCCTCATCAACCCGTTTAATGGTATCCAGGGCAGGTATTCCCGTAACCACGGCCTGAGCATCTTTCATGGCTGCAATAACCCTTTCGAGGATCTCTTGCGAGACGAAAGGGCGAACCCCGTCGTGAACGATGACAATATCACAATCGCCCTCCATGGCCTTGAGGCCGTTCCACACAGAATCCTGCCTCCGATCTCCCCCTGGAACGAGCTGGGGGACCCTCGTGATCCCATATTTTTGAATAACCTCCCCCATACAATATTCGAAGTCTCCTTCTTCCAAAACCAGATAGATGCTTTCAATTCCCTCGAACTCCTCGAATGTCTTGAGGGCATAGAAGAGCAAGGGTATTCCCTTAAGGGGGATAAACTGTTTTTTCACCCTTCCTCTCATCCTTTGGCCTTTTCCGGCTGCAACGATGAGGGCGCCGGTTTTCAACGAGACTCCCCTACAATAGCATCGGAGGGATTACCGCTTTCCTCTCGCAGACTGACCCATGGCGTCGTTAACGGAATAGAAGTAGCCACCACCTGTATCCCCTCCCACTTTCGCAAATATCATCCTGCCCGCTGTAGTTTGTAATATCTGTGTAACCATCACATCGATATTTTTTCCCATATATTTTAATCCATTTTCAATGACCACCATGGTCCCATCGTCCAGGTAGGCAACTCCTTGGCCGGACTCTTTTCCCTCCCTTATTACCTTCACGGTCACGTCTTCTCCTGGCAGGACAACGGGCTTCAAGGCATTGGCCAATTGGTTGATGTTGAGCACATCGACTCCTTGAAGTTCCGCCACCTTGTTCAGATTGGAGTCGTTCGTGATGATCTTGGCCTTCATCTTCTTAGCAAGCTCCACGAGCTTCGCATCGACTTCCTTGATCCGCGGAAAATCCTGTTCAACGACCTTCACTTCAACGTCGACCTGTTTCTGAATTCGGTGCAAGATCTCCAATCCCCTCTTCCCCCGAGTTCGCTTAATGGAGTCCGCCGAATCAGCTATGTGTTGAAGTTCATGGAGGATGAACTGGGGAATGATCAATGTCCCTTCGATGAATCCCGTTTCGCATATGTCTGCAACCCTCCCATCTATGATGACGCTGGTGTCCAAAATCTTCTGATTCTCGGCCGCTACGAGGAATTTTGAGGAACCTCTCAAACTAGCGAAGCTGAATTCCTCCCCCTTTTTTAACCCTATTTTTATGCCAATGTATGCGGGAATGGAATAGGTAACCAGGTAAACGGCCAATGAGATTCGGGTTTCCTCTAAAATATCGCTGAGAAATGCATCCGCCAAGATCTTAGCTACGATAAATCCGGCAATCAACCCGAGGGCAGCTCCGCAAAGGCTTCTCAGGGAAACCTTTTTGACGCTCTCCTCTATCAAAATGCTCAGGATAGCAACCATAATCCCCCCAGCTGCCCCCCAGAGGAGAGCCCACTTTGTCCCGAAGACCTCCCCTGCAATGAAGAACCCCCCAATAGAACAGATGAGGATAAGAAAAAAGCGTAAAATCATAGTACCCATTCGTCACCTCCCATGCGTAAAATGGATTCGGAAAACCTTCAGGCCCTTCCCGTCCTATGGAAGGGCAGGCGGTTATTTTTGCCTGCTTAAAGTGGAGCCATGGAATCGGGGATTCGGTTACCGGAGGGCTGGAGGGAGAAAAAGTATGAATTACTATTCCATTCTTCAACCTTCGAATCAAGGCCACTCATGGTTCGAAGATCTTTCTTATTTCCATGAGCACATCTGATTCCTCGACATTTCTTGCTACAGCGAGCTCCTTCACCAGGAGATTTTCGGCCGTGTCTAGGATCTTTCGTTCCCCAAAGGAGAGGTCCTTTTCCATCTTGAGTACCTGAAGGTCGCGCAAAACCTCAGCGATGGAGAAAATGGAACCCGTGTTGATTTTGTCCATATACTCGCGATATCTCCGATTCCACGTCTGGGTGTCTAGGGAAATCTCCCTCTCCTTCAGGATTTGAAATACCCGTGGTATTTCCAAGGACGGGATGACCCCCCTCAGTCCAACGATATCAACGTTCCCTGTGGGGATCATAATGGTCATCCCATTGTCAAGTATCCTTAAGATAAAGAATAATTGCTCCCTCCCCGATATCGTCTTGCTCTCGATAGCCTCGATTACTCCAACCCCGTGACCCGGATAAACGGCCTTATCCCCGATATCAAACATCTTCCAAACTCCCCTTGGTGATCATGATCTTTCCCTTGTCTTTACCCCCTTTTGCTGTGATCTGTTGCGTATTCCCCATTTAATGGGAAGACGGCCTCACCACGTCGCTGAGGGTAAAATTCCCCCCATCGGTGATGCGAGCCATCGCCGCATCCGTCCCAAAAAGTTGGGAAACCCTAACCTGTCCCTTCCGTTGACCTTCAAAGGAACCCAGAGAAACTCCGACTATCTGCTCTCTTTCACCTTCTCCCGGCCCATAAACATCCATGATGTCCCCAACCTTCAATCCAGTAAGTCGTCCCGCATTGAGATAAACGCTATCCCCGTCGATTTTAGCAATTTGCGTATACCATCCCATCTGGTCTATTTCAGTGAGAATTTTCCCAGTCAGTTCCTCTATGGCCAACTGGATGGCATTAAGCTTTGTCTTATCTCGAGAAAATTCTCCCCTCTCCTCCGTGGCAAAAATAGGGTTTCTCCCCTCAAGGGCCTTCATCAGTCGGCCGGTGGCAGTTTCTAGGAGTTTTACTTGGATTCGAACAACAGCCAAGGCCGTATCCTCTCCATTACCCCCTTTGCTCGTGGAGGCCGCAACATAGGGTCCAGAAAGGGTTCCATAGAGAAGGATATGGACTCCGAACACAGTATTAGCTATCCTCAAAACCATGGGATCATCGAATCGAACGGATTCTATCCCCCTCCTCTTGAGATAGTCCACGATGATCTGATCATCCAAGGAGAGTATCCTATCCGTTCGGCTTTCCAGGGAGTCCCGTAAGCGTGCCGCCACTATTTCTCCCCAGTTCTCATCGGGTTCCGGTTCCTCGAAAGGAGCAATAACGATCTTCTTTCTCAGCTGGATGGAAGAAGAAGCAGTCGTCCCAGCCCTTTCCCTCGAAGACGTTCTGGATATCTCATACGACGGCGTTATGGTTTCCCTCTCGGGTCGAAGGAGTGGCTCCACCTTCGTTGCCTTTGGCTCTTGAAGATCCGAAAATTCGGCTCGTTTCGAAAGATATTCATCGACGGGAATATATCGGTATCGCCCCCCTTTTGGATTTCCCTCCTTTGTACCATCAACTATCTTTACGTATTCCTCTCCATCAATAATGACGACTTCTTGACCGGCCAGGGCTTGCCCCTTCATTTTCCTATAGGCTCGATTTTCGTTTTTCAACCAAGGAAGGAAGGAACAAGCGGTGAGAATGAAGACGAGAAAAGGTAAAAATATGACTAACCGTGAGCGTTTCGGGAGTTTTGATTCCATAACTACGTGATAATATACCAAAAAATTTACGGAATATCAAGGAAAATCCTCTCTAGCCAGTATTTCCCTTCCCTCCCGAAGGTCCTCCGGGGTATCCACGCCTGCGGGATGGTAATCGGTAGGAACTACCCTCATTCGCCATCCATTTTCCAAGACCCGAAGCTGTTCCAATCCCTCGCCGGCCTCCAAGGGGGTCGGCTCCATCTGACTTATGGATAATAGGAGGGAGCGCCTATATGCGTAGAGACCGATATGCCTGTAAAGGGAACCCGAGGGCAGAGAGTCACCTCAATATTCCTGCTCTAAGGAGATCAACCAGCCATCACCTCCAGATTTATTGCGAAAGAAGGGAATGGGAGACCGAGAGAAATAGAGGGCAAATCCGTTCCGATCCGTTACCACTTTTATTACGTTGGGATTAAACTAATCATTGACTCGGGTAATGGAGCTTTTGAGGGTGGAGATATGGATCGACTCATCCGATATCATAGGCCTTATGGCTTTATCGATGATAGCACCGCAGATTAATGGCTCGTCTCCCTGGATATTAGCGATGATTTCAGCCGCTATCCGTCTGGCTCCTTCGGCTACCCGCTCCGTTGCGGTCCTCTGGCCCGGGGAAGTCATCACGACTTTGCTGCCGAATTTCCGTACAACGTCGGCAATCCGGTCGTCTTCCGTCGCCACAATAATCTCGCCCACCAATGTTGACTCCTTCGCCCTCTCGTAAACGTGTTGAACCATAGGCTTGCCACAGATATCAACGAGCGGCTTACCGGGAAATCGGCTGGAATGGTAACGGGCAGGAATGACTGCGGCTATGGTCATGAAGAGAATTCTTTTAGGGATTTCCTGAAAAAGGTAAAACAATCAATGGTCATTGTCAATGTGGGATTCGCCCTGACGGACCCATTGGTGGCAGAAACAGAGCTACAATCATCTGAGACCATACTCGATCGCCAATTCCCTGAATCCCTCGAGCGAGTTTTCGATTACCCATCTGTCCACGCAGTAAGCGATTCTGATATGAGCCGGTTTTCCGAAGCCTCTTCCAGGTACTGTGAGGATGTTTTTTACCTGCAACGCCTTGACGAAAACAACATCGTCGTCAATGGGACACCGAGGGAAAAGGTAGAATGCACCCATTGGTTTCACCATCAAATATCCGAAATCTGCGAGGTTGTTATAGAGGAGGTCCCTTTTTTCCTGATACTCTGAAATATCTATCGATACGTGCGTCAATTTCCCGACTAAACGTTGCATCAATCCAGGGGCGTTGACGAATCCCAGGGTCCGATTGCTGAAGGCCATAGCATCAGCCAACTCCCCCTTCCCCTCTGCCAAGGGGCTGATAGCAACGTATCCAATGCGTTCCCCTGGAATGGAAAGATCCTTGGAATGGGAATTGATGGAGATACAGTGATCGTAAACGGAGAAGACATCGGGAAGTTTTAGATCATCATAAACGATCTTCTTATAGGCCTCATCACAAAGGAGGCAGATGGTCTTACCATATTGCTTAGTCTTTCTTTTCAAAATCTCCCCTAATTGAATAAGGGATTCCTCGCTATAGACGACTCCCGTCGGATTATGAGGGGAATTGATGAGAATGACCTTGGTCTGTTTGCCGATAGCTGCCTCAATGGCCTCGAGGTCGAGGGAAAAGTCTTCACGGGTCTCCACCAACTTGAGGATTCCCCCATGGTTGTCCACATAGAACTTGTATTCCACGAAATAGGGAGAAGGAATGATTACCTCGTCGCCAGGATCCAGGATGGATTTCAATGCTATGTTGAGCCCCCCGGCAGCCCCGGCGCTCATGATGATCTCCCCCCCCGTAAATGAAAGGCCCGTCTCCTCGGATAACATGCTGGCTATGGCTCTTCTGGTCTCCTCATAGCCGCTGTTGACCATGTATCGGCACATCCCCGGGATGGGATTCTGAGCTATCTTTCTCAGTTCCGCGAAGAATTCCTCCGGGGGTTCAGAGAAGGGATTGCCCAGACTGAAGTCGAAGACCTTTTCAGGACCATACATTCGTTTTAGTCTGTCCCCTTCCTCGAACATCTTCCTTATCC
Organism: uncultured Syntrophobacterales bacterium; assembly: GCA_964346945.1. GTDB lineage: Bacteria > Desulfobacterota > BSN033 > WVXP01. Next base: position 5,258 of record CAYFXL010000056.1, on the reverse strand, counting down.
AAGAAGCCCCTTCGAGCGCCTTTTGAATCTTCATCGATATTGCCATTTCATCTCTCCTCGTCTCAATTCCAAAACTGAACCAATAAAAAAGCCACGGAGATCCTACCCATGGCTTAAATGAAACAACAAGACCATGGGACATATCACCCATGGCCTTTCTCTCCTATTCTCGGGATCGGTGGTCACGGGTGTCCATGACGGAAATAAAAAAACCCAAGCTCCCCTTCCATCACTTGCCCGCCATTTTAGATCGTCTATTTCTATCATATCTCTCAGCTCCATGTCAAGGAGAATTAAAGAGAGCTCTGGAAAGAAGCGAAAAGGAACTCTGAGCGCGAATGAACATTTTTCCGGGAACCATCCTTAGTGAAGCGAACTTCAGAGTGGTCGAAAAAATATTCTTGAGCGGCGTAAGGCGAGCTTCTTCAGGGATCTCTTTCAAAGGGGTCCTCAGTTTCCAGTTTGGGGAGAAAAACCGTTATGCCTGTGGACAATGCGCTGCCGATGCAGCGTACCCTTCCGGAGGGATGGAGCAAACCGAAAGCCAAACCCTACCTTGACTTTTTCCGAAAAAGCCTCTAATATTGCGCAAATATAGAATTATGAGCTTCCAAAGCATGCATGAATCGCCATGGTCGAACAACGAGTCAAGGAAAAAGCCGGGGGAAAGAGATTATCGAGGACGCGCAATATCGGATTCATGGCCCACATTGATGCTGGTAAGACCACCGTCACCGAGAGGATCCTCTATTACACAGGACGAACTCATCGTATGGGAGAAGTACATAATGGTAATACGGTGATGGACTGGATGCTGCAGGAGCAGCAGAGGGGAATTACTATTACTTCAGCGGTAACTGCATGTCCCTGGAAGGGTAACTATATTCATATTATCGACACACCGGGTCACGTTGATTTCACCATTGAGGTAGAGAGGTCTCTGAGGGTATTGGATGGGGCCATAGCCGTCTTTTGCGCAGTGGGAGGTGTCGAACCTCAATCGGAAACCGTCTGGCATCAGGCCGACAAATATAAGGTTCCCAAATTGGCCTTCATTAATAAAATGGATCGCATTGGAGCCGATTTCTCTCGGACTGTTGAAATGATGGTCGATCGGTTGGGGGCAAAACCCTTGCTTGTCCAGTTGCCCCTTGGATCAGAAGATCAATTCAAGGGCGTGGTGGATTTGATTCGATTCAAGGCCGTCATCTGGCATGAAGAGACCCTCGGAGCCTCTTTCAGCGAGATGGAAATTCCCCGAGAGATTCTTCCCCAAGCCTCAGAGCAGAGAACAAAACTCCTGGAAACCGTTGCCGAATCGGACGATGCGCTCACCGAAAAGTACCTCGAAGGGGAGGAATTCTCGGAGGAAGTGATCAAAGAAGCTATTAGAAGGGGAACCATATCCCTCAACTTGGTTCCCGTTTTGTGCGGATCCGCTTTGAAAAATAAGGGGATCCAGCTGCTTCTGGATGCCATCGTGGATTATCTCCCTTCCCCTCTCGATATCCCCCCTGTTCAGGGCATCAATCCACAGACGAATCAGGTTGAGGAGAGAGCTTCCAGTGATGATCAACCGTTTTGTGGACTTGCTTTCAAGATCATGATGGACCAAGGCAGAAAGTTGGCCTACACACGTATCTACTCCGGTGTCCTCAAGAGCGGCTCCGAGGTCTATAATCCTCGTGTGAAGGCTAAAGAGAGGGTAGCGCGGATCTTCCTGATGCACGCAAACCACAGGGAGAGGTTGGAGGAGGCCAGGGCGGGGGATATTGTAGCCCTCATGGGGTTGAGGCAAACGACAACAGGGGATACCCTCTCCACGGAAGACCGTCCCATTCTCCTGGAACCTATAGATTTCTATAAACCGGTGATGTCGGCGGCTGTGGAACCCAAAACCAACCGAGACCAGGAAAAACTGCTTTATTCCTTAGAGAAGCTGAGCGAGGAAGATCCCACCTTTCTGGTGAAATTCGACGAGGACACCGCACAGACCATTATCTCCGGGATGGGAGAGCTCCACCTGGAGGTGTTGATTCAACGGCTCCTCAGTGAATATCACGTTGAAGTCAATGTCGGCCGCCCCCAGGTCGTTTACCGTGAGACCATTTCCGAGGCCGTGGAGTCTTCAGGGCTATTCGATAGGGTAGTCGAAGATGTCCGACACTTCGCCGAGGTGACCCTTAAACTCATCCCCAATCATCGCGGGAATGGCCTGGAGTTTCGGTCAGAGACTCCCGATGGTATCTTGTCGCAGGAAGGGGTCTCCGCCATTGAAGAGGGAGTCAGGGATGCTTCCACAGCTGGCGTGATCATGGGATATCCGGTAACTGACATCCAGACAGTCTTCTTAAGGGCCTCTTTTGATCCCGAAAATCCGTCTTTGATGGGCCTGAGAATAGCCGCTTCCACGGCCTTCCGAGAAGGATTAAGGAAGGCCCACCCAACCCTTTTGGAACCCATTATGGAGCTCAGCGTCATAGTTCCAGAGGAGTTCATGGGGGAAGTAATAGGTGACCTGAAGGCACGAAAAGGGGACGTAGAGTCTATTATACCTAAAGGAAAGATCGTTTTCATCAACGCCCTGGCCCCATTAAAGGGGATGTTCGGTTACTCGACTGATCTGCGTTCTATGAGCCAAGGACGTGGTACCTTTTCCATGCAGTTCTCTCATTATGATGCCACGTCAGAGGCGTAAATTCATCCCGTGTGCTCCAGTGAATGGAAAATGGACTTCATGAATACCTTATCCTCCCTTGCCATAAAAACCCGTTTGGGGACTCAGATCATCGGCAAGAAAATTCACGTCTTCGGTGAATTGGATTCCACCAATTCAGAAGCCTACCGCATGGCCCAAGATGGAGGGCAGGAGGGAGAAGTCGTCGTTGCGGATCGACAACTGAGGGGAAGGGGGAGACTCGGCCGACGATGGCTTTCACCCCCGGGGGTAAACCTCTATGTCTCCGTAATCCTTCGGCCACCGATTCCCGTGAGGAATGCGACCCTGATTACGCTTATGGCTGCGGTGGCAACCGCAAAAGCCACGAAAGGAATCTCCGGTCTTCAGCCTCGGATAAAATGGCCCAATGATCTCCTCATTAACAACAAGAAGGTCGCCGGTTTACTCAACGAGATGAACGGCAAAGCGGGTCAGGTGGAGTTTATCGTTCTGGGAATAGGGATTAATGTCAATATGACCATGGGAATGATCCCCGAGGAAATGAAATCCACTGCCACCTCATTGAGGAAGGAACTGGGATATGATATCTCCCGAGTTGAACTCCTCAGAGCGCTGTTGCAAGAAGTTGATAGGGAGTACCAGGCTTTCTTGACGGGAGAACCCGGGCGGATGCTTCGCCAATGGGAGGAATTTTCCCATATGGTGGGAAAGCCCGTGGAGATGAGATCCTTTAATGAGGTTATTCGCGGGAGGGTTAAGGGAATCGATTCCAACGGATCACTTCTCCTTTCCGTTCCCGATGGGTCCGAAAAAAAGGTGATTGCAGGGGATATCTCCCAACCGGGAGAGTTGCCGAATAAGAATCAGGACCTGGATGCTAAAGGACAGTGAGGGATGTTATTCGCAATCGATGTAGGGAATACCCACACGGTGTTAGGAGTATTTGAGGATGACCGACTCCTTGATAACTGGCGGATTCGCACCGAGACGGAAAAGACTATAGACGAATACGGAATCCTCGTAAAGGATCTCTTCATGTTCAGTGACATTAAGCTGGAGGATATTCATGGAATCGGCATCTCCTGTGTTGTCCCTCCCATAACCAACATTCTTGAGGGGATGGCGTTGAAGTTTTTTGGCCTCAAGCCGTTGGTAGTGGGTCCTGGAATCAAGACGGGAATGCCCATCTATTACGATAACCCCGTTGAGGTGGGGGCTGATCGAATCGTCAATGCTGTTGCTGCATACGCTAAACACGGAAGGAGCTTGATCATCGTGGATTTCGGCACGGCAACTACCTTCGACTACATCTCCCCAAAGGGGGAATACATGGGTGGTGTAATCTCACCGGGGATTTTAATTTCTACGGAGGCCCTTTTCCAGCAAGCGTCGAAACTGCCCAGGGTGGAATTGATAAAACCCAAAGGGATTATCGGGAAAAACACCGTCAATAGCATACAGGCCGGAATCATCCACGGATATGTGGGATTGGTGGATGGGATCGTGAGGCGCATGAAGAGGGAAACGAAGACAAACCCAAAGGTGATCGCAACGGGCGGTTTAGCCGATTTGATCGCCCCCGAGTCGGAATTCATTGAAGAGATCGACCACTTTCTCACCCTTGACGGTTTGAGGATAATTTACCAGCGAAATCAGGAGGATTATCCATCTTCTCCTTGACGGTGTTTGCCCCAATCCATTTCTAAACCTTTCATTTCATCCTCGATCTGGGTTTATCCCGCTGAGCTTTCCGTAGGGCAAAACAGTTCGCGTAACCCAATCACGTCCATCCCTGATATGGGTGTCTCCTTTTGTGGTTTCTCAAATTCTCGAGGGCCGCGTTGTCCCTGAGCGTAATCCGCAGGAAAAGGTGGATATCCCTCGGAGGAGAACAGGGCTCGCCGTGAGCCCCCGACCCTGAGCTCGGTCAAATGCTCAGCGCAACGGAAGGTTGAGACCAGTAAGCACCACGTCCCATGCATTGACAAAAGGGGTGGGAAATGTACAATATTTGTAATTATTCTTTATTGTGGGCATTTTCGCAAGGGACGATTTTTCTTGAAAATCGCTATTTCGGGCAAGGGAGGCGTTGGAAAGACGACCCTTACAGGGGCGATGGCCCGTATTTTCGCCGAGAGGGGTAAAAAGGTCTTGGCCATCGATGCCGATCCGGATGCAAATTTGGCCTCTGCGCTGGGATTCCCCGAGGAGGTGGCAAAAAAACTGTCTCCCCTTGCCGCTATGACCCCGCTGGTCGAGGAGAGGACGGGGGCGAAAAAGGGAACTATTGGGGCGATATTCAAACTCAATCCAAAGGTGGATGATATCCCTGATGAATTCGGTGTATCCTTTCGAGGGGTCAAACTGCTTCTGTTAGGATGTATCCCCCAAGGTGGCGGGGGATGCTTCTGCCCAGAAAACGTGCTTTTAAAGAGCTTGATGCGACATCTTTTCGTCGGGAGGGATGAAGTTGTCATCGTGGATATGGAAGCGGGATTGGAACATTTAGGCCGGGGAAGTACTGAATACGTGGATGCCCTCATTGTAGTTGTCGAGCCTGGGCTTCGCTCCATCGGCA